>NZ_JBEZDS010000032.1:0-94010 GCF_040648435.1 Dactylosporangium sp. NPDC049140
CAACTCGTCCATGGGGCTCCTCCCGGATGCCGGTTGGCCACACGAACAAGCCACGGATGACCCGGCCCCTTCGCTCCGACCCCACCGCGCCCAGCTGGGCGAGACCCGGACGCACCAGCGCCGCGACGGGCTGGAGGGCGTGCTCGTCGACGCCCGTGCGCAAGGGTTCGCGGAGTTCGACCCCGCACAGACCGTCTGGATGGAGGTGCAGTACGACCTGGACGGCCACTGGGGAAATGTGGACGACCTCGACCTGCGCAATGCCATCATGGCCCACCTGGATGAGGTGCTCGGCTGGACCGGGCTCGGCCGCTGCGACGGTGGCAGCATCGGATCGGGAGCGATGGAGGTCGCCTGCGTCGTGGTGGACGCCGACATCGCCCAGCGGGTCGTCGGAGCCGCACTCGACGGCTCCCGGTTTCCCCGATTCTCGCGAATCAACGTGAGGTGAGGGCGCGGCGGGCGGCTCTGCTGCACGTCGAACGACGGGGCGGGAAATTCAGTGGTCGCGGGGTCGGATCATGCCCCGGAGAGCCTTGACGACCAGCCGGCCCGCTCCGAGCAGCGGGAGTGCCGCGCCGGCGAGTAGGACCGCGGCGCCCTGTCGTGGGACATCCAGGCGTACGGCGCGCACACCGCCCGGCGCGCTGCTGGAGCTCATCGACGGGGGCCGCGCGACCTCGCTGCAGGAGCCGGCGGCGACGCTCGTGGTCCGCAGCAGCACCGCGGCCGCCCCGCGCCTCACTCGGCGTCGTGGAGGACCAGACCCAGGGCGTGGCGGACCCCCGAGCGGACCACGCTGACCCCGTGGCGCACCGGCGCCGCCGTCCACCCGCGGGCCGAGCGCACCGGCCGGTCCCGCGTCGTGAAGGCCAGGCCGTGGCCCCGCTCGAGCGGCATCGCCGTGCCCCGCGACTGGGCCCGCGGGCGCTGCTCCACGAGGAGGAACTCGCCGCCGGTGTAGTCGCGGCCGTACTCGTCGAGGCCGACGACGACCTGGAGCGGGAAGACGAGCTCCCCGTACAGGTCGCGGTGCAGCGCGTTCCAGTCCCCGGCCCCGTAGCGCAGCAGGATCGCGGTGGACCTGCGCTGCCCGGCGGCGTGGCACATCGCCGTCCACTCGTCGAGCGTGTCGGGCCAGGGCGCCGGGCGGCGCAGGCGGCCGGCCCACTCGCGGGCGATCGGGAGCAGCTGGGGGTACACCTTCTGGCGCAGTTGTTCGATGAACTCGGGATACGGTCGCTCGAAGTAGCGGTAGCGGCCGGAGCCGAAGCGGTGCCGCGCCATGTCGACGGTCGAGCGGAACAGCTCCTCCCGGTCGAACAGCGCGGCGAGCTCGCGGCACTCGGCGTCGTCGAGCAGCCGGCCGATCGGCGCGCAGCCCAGGTCGTCGATGGTCACCGCCCCATCGTGACCCGGGCGGGGTCGCCGGGCTTGCGGGAATCGGACCTCTATTTGTGGTACCGCAAGGCCTGCCACCGCGTACGGCGTCGCCCGGCGACCGGTGTGCGACGCCGCGGCGGCATCATCCGGCGACCGAACTCGTCAGGATCGGCTCCCAGCCGTCGATGGCCGGACGGCCGTCACGGCGGGTGATCCGGGCCACGCCGGTGCCCCGGAAGTGCGCCGGCAGGATCAGGCAACCGCGGTCGGCCGCATCGGCGAGCAGGCGTTCACGGCTTGCGGCAGCACGTGCCGGATCCTCGCAGAAGCAGCTTGCGAGGTGCGGCTGAGTGACCTGCAGCGGGCTGTGCAGCAGGTCACCGGCGAACAGCGCCGACTCTTGCGCGGAGTGCAGTGCCACGACCGCGGAGCCCGGGGTATGCCCCTCGGCGAGGTGCAGCGTGAGCGAGCCGTCCAGACGGTGGCTGTCGCCCTCCCACAGCTGCAGCTGCCCCGCGGCGGCCAGCGGCGCGACACTGTCCTCGAACGCGTTCTGGTTGCCGCGGCCGAAGCCCGGGGTGTGCGGCCCCTGCGGGTCCCAGAAGTCGTGCTCGATGCGGTGGACGAGGTACGTCGCATTGGGAAACGTGGGCACCCATTCCCGCCCGTTCAGCCGGGTGTTCCAGCCGACGTGGTCGAGGTGCAGATGGGTGTTGATGACAACGTCGACGTCCTGCGGCGCGATCCCGAGTGATGCGAGCCCGCCGAGGAAGTCGCTGGAGTAGTGCGACCAGACCGGCACGTACGGGCGTTCCTTGTCATTGCCGAGACCGGTGTCGATGAGGACGACCTTGCCCTCGCTGCGCACCACCCAGGTCTGCACTGCGGTACGCACCTGACCGTCCGGCCCGACGAACTCCGGCACCAGCCAGTCGCTGGCCTCCTGCCACAGCGCCGGGTCGGAGCCCGGGAAGAAGTCCGTGGTGCTCAGCCCCACGGGGGCGGAGAATTCGACCACACGGGCCACCAGCGCTTCGCCGATCTGCAACTCGTCCATCTGTCCTACCTCCGATGCGGCCGCCGCAGTGCGCGGCGGCGCTACCGAGGCTGCCCGGCACCCGGGCCGACGGCCACGCCCCGCTGTGGCTACCCCTGACCGGGGTTGGCTTCGGCCCGCGGCATGCCACACACTCGCAGCATGAGTGATCCCGGGCCCCTCGGCGCCTTCCTGGCCAGCCGCCGTGCGCAGCTGCGGCCGTCGGACGTCGGGCTGGTCGACTACAGCGAGCGCCGCCGGGTGCCCGGGTTGCGGCGAGAGGAGGTCGCGCAGCTGGCCGGGGTCGGGTTCTCGTACTATTCGCGCCTGGAGCAGGGCCAGTCGCTGAACGCCTCGCCCGACGTGCTGGACGCGATCGCCCGCGCGTTGCGGTTCACGGACGTGGAGCGGCGTCATCTGCACACGCTCGCCCGGTCACCGCGGCGCGGGCCGGCGCGCGTTCGCAGCGCGCCGGAGCGCATGGCGCAGGAGACGGTGCACCTGCTCGCCGCGATGGGCGACGCACCGGCACTCGTGCTGGGCCGCCGCAACGACGTGCTGGCCTGGAACCGGTGCGGCCATGCCCTCTTCGCGGGGCATCTGCCGCTCGAGGCACCCCGCCGCGCCGACACTCGCCCCAACATGGCCCGCCTCGTGTTCGGCGATCCGCATGTGCGCGACCTGTACGCCGACTGGCCGGCCAAGGCCCGCGCCGTCGTCGGCAACCTCCGCCTGCTGGTGGGTGACGACCCGGAGGACCCGGCCCTGCGTGAGCTCGTGGGCGCCCTGTCCATCGAGAGTGCCCAGTTCGCCCAGCTGTGGGCCGACCACCGCGTCCGCGACTGCGACATCGCCGAGTACACCATGCGCCACCCGCTCGTCGGCGAGCTGACCGTCACCCAGCAGACCCTGGCCGTCCCGCTCGCGCCGGGCCAACGGCTCGTTGTCGCTACCGCGGCGACCGGCAGCGACGCCGCCGTGAGCCTGGCGTTGCTCGCGCACCTGGTGTCCGCAGCGCCGGGCGGACCTGCCGCACTGGACGAGCTGGCGGGCCTCGGCGGGTTCTGAACCGAGGCTCCGGGACGTATCCTCCGTGGCCTACCGGCCCCTTGGGCCGATCAGGCGCGGTTCAACCAGTACAACCTCTCGTCCTTGTCCGGATCGGCGACGATCCGGCACTCGGCGTCGATCCACATCGTGGCACGGTCCTTCAGGGTGTAGGCGGGCCATCTCGGCACGTGCGCCGCGGTCGGACGGCCCGTGCGGGCGAAGCCCGCCCACAGTTCGCTCATGTGCCGCGCGGTCGCCAGCCGCCCCGGCGATTGATCCGCGTAGAGGAAGAAGTCGAGATTCTTGTCCGTGTTGGCGAACTTGAGGTTGATGTCCGACGCGTGCGGCGAGCCGAGCGGGAAGTCGGTGCCCGGCACGAGGGTCGGGTTCTTGTAGGCGAGCTGGTACATGTACACGGGCGCGGCGCGCTGCGCCACCTTCGCCTCGGCGATCTTGATCGCGTCGCGCCAGATGGGCGAGGTGGTGATCGCGAAGTAGAGCTGAGCCGGCGTCGCGCCGGGCCGCGACGTGCGGAAGGTCCGGATGATCCGGTCGAGCTCGGCGCCCGGGTAGGTGCTGCTCAGCTCCCGGCGCAGGCCGGCCTCGTCGATCCGGAAGATGTCGGGCGGCCCGAAGAGACTGAAGAACACCGTTTCGTCGCGGCAGGTGCCGCACATCAGTGGTTTACCGGCCGAGAAGGGCGCGACGCCGTCGGCGAAGGGGTGCCGCGGGATGACGCTGCCGTCGACGAACGCGCCGAAGCCGGGGAGCGGGTCGGGGTCGCCCCAGGGCGCGACGCCGTTCGCGGCTTCGGACTGCTGGATCTCCAGCAGTCTCGCGGCGGGAATTTCGTGCAGCCGGGGAATGTCGGCCGTCGTCAGTCCCAGGAGCTCCAGCGTCCGCCTGGCCCGGGCGGTGGCGCCTTCGCGGGTGGGGAACCGCAGCGGCGCGGCGCTTTCGATCGAGGCCTTGTGGAACAACGGCGTGGCGCCCGGCATGGTGTAGATGGCCGCGGTCTTGGCGCCGCCACCACTCTCGCCCCAGACCATGACGTTGTCGGGGTCGCCCCCGAAGTTCTCGATGTTCTCCCCGGTCCAGCGCAGCGCCGCGAGAATGTCGAGCATCCCCTGGTTGGCGGCGTAGTCACCGCCGGCGAGATCTTCCAGGAACAGGTAGCCCAGCAGGCCCAGCCGGTGGTTGGACTCGACCACCACCACGTCGTAGCGCTGCGCCAGGTGGGTGCCGTCCTGCCCCGTGGCGGAGCCGGAGCCGATCATGTAGCCGCCACCGTGGTTGTAGAACATCACCGGTCGCCGCCTGCAGTCGGCGGCGGGGGTCCAGACGTTGAGATAGAGGCAGTCTTCGGACGGGGCCGGCATCCGGCCGTTGCCGTTGGCGCCCATCTCGTTGCCCGCGGCCTGGAACGCCGGGTTGGGAAAGGCCACCGCATCGCGCACGCCGGACCAGCTTCTGGGCGGCCGGGGAGCCTTGAACCGGAGTTCGCCGAGCGGCGCCGCGGCGTAGGGCACGCCGAGGAACTTGACGATGCCCTCCTCGCGTCGGCCGCGCACCTTGCCGTAGCGGGTGGCCGCCTCGTCCGTTCTCCCGGAGCCCCGGGCGGCGGCCGGGAACGGAATGCTCATCCCGGCGGCCAAGGACAGCGACCGGCCGATCATCGTTCTGCGGTTCATCCCCGAGCCTGTCATCAGACCTCCCGCTGGTGTTCCGTGGCGAGCCCGTGCCGCTACCGCCGGACCATGAAACGATTCATTCCGGCCTGCTCTTCGCTTCTCCGGGTGAGGCCACGCGGAGACTGGGTAACGTTTCCCAGATGTTGCGGCTGACGTTAGGAGCACACCCCGCACGCGGTCAAGACTTCGAGGGAAATCACTGTCCAAGTCTCGCGGTGGCGCGGGTAACGTTCTCCAGAAGCACCCAGAAGCACCCAGAAGCGCCGGGCCGCTGGGCGCGGTGTTCGGCGCGGCGGTGCAGGCACCACGGTTCCGCCGGCCGGCTCTGGCGCGACGCCCCGGGCCGCCGTGGACACCTCGTCGGGCCCGGTCACCGGCCGGCATGGCGCGGCCACGGTGCGCCGAGCCGATCCGCCGGCATGATGGGCAACGTTTGCCGCATGGTGTGCCTGTGCTACTAGGCAAGTCAAGAATTCGACCGGATCCTTGCTCATCTGATCGTGCAACGTTTCCCGCGCCGGGAGGAATCCGGCGGAACCGTCCACAGCGCCCCGCCCGCCCGGACGTGCCGCTCTTGACGAGGTTGCCGCGCCGCTCGTAGCGTAGTGACTATCACCGATGTGAAACGTTTCATACCGCCGCTGATGAACGTTTTCGCGTCTCCCGAACCCCTGTTCTGGCCGGCGACCGCATCTGCCGGTGGCCGGTCCCGCCCTCATGGAGGTTCAATGCGCAACAGAGCCGTCCCCGGACTCCGCGCCCGACGGGCCACGGCGGCCTTCGCCGCCATCGCGACCGGCGTCGCCGCGACCACGATCCTGTCGGTGCAACCGGCCCAGGCCGCCCCGCCGACATGGCCCGCCGACCCCGGCTGGCAAAGCCTCGTTCCCGGCCCGAGCAGCGACAACGTCCGCCCCGTCACCGTCACCCGCACCAGCGGATCGGTCACCAACGCCGGTGCCCTGACCGGTCAGAGCACCGGCTCGACCACGCTGAGGACCACCTCGGCCACATCGCCGGCGACGATCGTGCTCGACTTCGGCAAGGAGGTCGGCGGCACACCGAACGTCACCGTCGCCGGATCCACACCGTCGAGCGGATCGGCCAACTCCGTGCGGATCACCACCAGTGAGGCGCTGCCGTACCTCACCACCAGCAATGGGCTCTACAACAACGACAACGGCTCCCCCATCACCGTCGCCGTCAACGCCGCCCGGACCTACACGGGGGCGCTGCGCGGCGGCTTCCGCTTCATGGCCGTCCAGCTGACCACGCCGGGCACGCTGACGCTGACCGCCGCCGGCGTCGGCTTCAAGGCCTACCGGGCGGGCGCCGACCGGTACCAGGGCTGGTTCATGTCCAGCGACGACCAGCTCAATCGCATGTGGTACGCCGGTGCATACACCGCCCAGATGGACATGGTGCCGACCGGCGTCGCCTCGTGCTTCACCGCGCCCGTCATCTTCGACGGCGCGAAGCGCGACCGCGCGGTCTGGTCCGGCGACCTCATGATCACCAATCCCGTGGTCCAGCTGTCACTCGGCAGCGGCAGCGTTCCCTACGTCAAAGGATCCATCGACAGCATCTTCAACCTGCAAGCCTCAAACGGGCGGCTCACCAGCGCCGTGGGCTTCCGCGGCTGCGGCACGTTCGACTACGCGATGACGTACTCGGCGTACTCGGCCATCCTGGCCGTGCAGTACTACCGCTACACCGGCGACACCGCCTACATCACCGCCCTGCGCCCGAAGCTCGAGTCGGCCACGAGCTACCACGCGACCCGGCTCGACGGGTCCGGCCTCGTCGTCACCAACGACCCCGACTACTGGCAGACGACCCAGAGCGGCGAGGTCACCGAGTACAGCCTGGCCTACTACGAGCTGCTGCAGAACATGATCTGGATGGAGGGCAAGGTCGGCACCACGGCCAAGGTCACCGAGTACACCACCAAGGCGAACACGCTCAAGAACGCCATCAACACCCGGCTGTGGAACCCATCCGCCGGCCTGTACCAGCACACCGACAGCCGGCCCGGCGTCTTCCCGCTCGACGCGAACATGAACGCCGTCCGGCTCGGTGTGGCCCCGCCGGACAAGGTGGCCGGCATCCTCAGCTACTTCAGAAGCCGCTGGCAGGCCCACGGCAGCACCATCACCCAGCCCTCGCCGAGCATGGCCGATCCCTCCGGGCACACCATCGAACCGCTCAACAACACCTGGGAGGCCATGGCCAGGTTCTCCAGCGGCGACCCGGCCGGCGCGATCGAACTCATGCGACGGCTCTGGGGCATCCAGGTGGATCCGGACAGCGGCTACTACACCGGAACCCTCTGGGAGTTCGTCAACGGCAACGGTCTGCCGTCCCGCGGCTTCGACAGCCTGGCGCACGCCTGGGGCGCCGGCCCGACCCAGCTGCTCACCGAGTCGGTCCTCGGCCCCACGGCGGTCGACCCGGGGTACGCCGTCTGGCAGGTCAAACCGCAGCCGGGCCCCTTGACGTGGGCGCAGGGCCAGGTGCCGACCTCCAGAGGCCCGCTCACGGTCCGATGGGCCCGGGATGCCGCCGGCCAGTTCCGTCTGCAGGTGGCGGCGCCGGCGGGCACGAGCGGTCAGGTCTGGGTGCCGCTGCTGACGACATCCGCGACCAGCACGGCACCGTCCGGCGCCACATTCGTACGACGCGACGGCACCTACGACGTCTACACCGTCGGCGCGGGGACGTTCGAGTTCGCCTCGGCACCGTAGCCGAGACCCGAACCCACGCTCAGCGCAGGTGCGTGCCCGGGGTGTGCCCGAAGGCGCGGCGGAACACGTCGATGAACGCGCTCGCCGACGACCAGCCGCACCGGTGGGCCACCACGGTCACCGGGGTGTACTCGGCGAGCAGCACCAGCGCGTGGTACAGCCGCAGCTGGGTCCGCCACTGCGGGAACGTCATGCCGAGGTCCGCCTGGAACAGCCGCGTCAGGGTCCGCCCGCTCGCCCCCGCCGCGGCGCCGAGCGCGGCCAGGGTCCGGTCGTCGGCCGGGTCGGCCCGCAGCATCGCGCACACCGCCCGCAGCCGCGGATCGGAGGGTGCCGGCAGGTGTACCGGCTGCTGCGGGGCGGCGCGCAGCCGGTCCAGCAGCACGGCCCGCAGCCGGCGGCGCGGCGCCGACTCGTCGTGCGGCGGCCGGGTGTACTCGACGATGAGCTCCCGCAGCAGCGGCCCGACGGCGAGCACGGTGGGCTCGCGCAGCCGCAGCGGGTTCGTGGCCGCGGGCAGCCCGAGCAGGTGCAGCTCGAGCTCGCCGTGCGCGTGATGGGCGTGCACGGTGCCGGCCGGCACCCAGATGGCCCGTGTCGCCGGCGCGATCCACGACCCGCGGTCGGTCGTGATCGCGAGCGTGCCCCGCGCCGCGTACACGATCTGGTGGTCGTCGTGGCGGTGCGCGGTGATCCCGGTCCCACGGGCGAGCGTCTGCACCCGCGTCGGCGCCGCGGCGACGTGGCGGATTTTCGTCATTGATTGGCATTCTATCGGAAGCGGGACACGGCCCCGGGCCGCGAGCATGGTGCAGTGATCAGATTGTCCGCCGGGCACGCGAGCGTCGACATCTACCAGGGCATGGTGGCCGCCCTCGTACCGTTCTTCGTGGCCGAGCGCGGCTACGGCTACGCGGCCGCCTCCGGCATCGTGCTCGCGGCGTCGCTGTTGTCCTCGGTGGCCCAGCCGGCGTTCGGCGCGCTGACCGACCGGTGGGCGCTGCCGTGGCTGCTCCCGCTCAGCACCGTCCTCGCCGGCCTGGGCATCGCCGTCAGCGGCCTCGGCGACTCGTACGCGCTGACCCTCGCGGCCGTGGCGGTGTCGGGCCTCGGCGTCGCCGCGTACCACCCCGAGGCGGCCCGGGTCGCCCGGATCGCCAGCGCCGGCCGGCACACCGGGATGGGCTGGTTCTCCTTGGGCGGCAACCTCGGCTTCGCGGCCGCCCCGCTGGTCGTCGCCGCGGTCATCGGCGCCGGCGGCCTGCGCTGGTCGCCGCTGCTGGTCCTGCCCGCCCTCGCCGGTGCGGCCCTGGGCCGCCACCGGCCCACCGGGAAGAGCACCGCCGTTGCCGCCGCGGCCCCGATTCCCGACGACAAGGCCGCGTTCGGGCGGCTGTCCCTGGTCGTGGTCCTGCGCTCGGTGGTGTTCGTCGGGCTCAGCGCGTTCGTCGCCCTGTACGCCCCGCAGCGCACCGCGGGCGGCGTCTGGGCGGGCGGCGCCGCACTGTTCCTGCTGTACCTCGGCGGCGCCGTCGGCACCGTGCTGGGCAGCCGCCTGGCGGAGCGGTTCGGCCGGGTCGCGGTGCTGCGCTGGTCGTACCTGACGGCGGCGGTCGCGGTGGCGGGGGTCGTGCTGGTGCCGGGGCCGGCGTTCTTCGCGTTCGTGGCGCTGGCGTCGGCCGGGTTGTACGTGCCGTTCTCGCTGCAGATCACCCTGGCCCAGGACTACCTGCCGTCGCGCGTCGGCACGGCGAGCGGGGTCACCCTCGGCCTGGCGGTCAGCGTCGGCGGGGTCGTCAGCCCGCTCATCGGTACCGTCGCCGACCGCACGTCCCTGCAGACCGCCCTCGCTCCGCTGATCGTGCTGCCGGCCGCGGGCTGGCTGGTGGCCCGCACCCTGCGCGAGCCGTCCCGACCGGCGTGAGCGACCGTCACCACCGGCCCGGACGGCTCCTCTCCACCGCGTCGAGCAAGGCGATCAACGCGGGCGCAAGCGGGCCGTCCCGGGTCACGGCGACCAGGCGGCGCCGGAGCGTGGCCTCGGCGATGTCCCGGACGGCCAGCGCCGGGTCGGCGCCGGGCAGGGCCAGCGGCGGCATCAGGGCGACGGCGGCCCCGGCCCGCACCAGCTCGAGCTGGACGTCGGCGTCGTTCGAGCGGTGGCGCAGGTCCGGCTCGTAGCCGCCGAGCGACCGGCAGGTCCCGACGACCATGGCGTGGTGCCCGGTGCCCTCGGCGGACACGGCCCAGATGTCGCCGCGCAGGGCGGCCACCGCGACGGGCCCGCCCGCCCGGGCCAGCGGATGGGCGGCCGGCAGGACGAGCTTGAGCGGCTCCTCGAGCAGCGTCGTGAAGCGCAGCCCCGCCGGGCGGGGCCGGGGATGGCCGTCGTACTCGTCGCCGATGACCAGGTCGACCGAGCCCAGCCGCAGCCCGGGCAGGGACTGCTCGAGCTCGAGCTCGAACACCTCGACCCGGACCCGCGGGTGCTCGGCCATCATCGTCGCCACGGCCGGCACCAGCAGGCGCCGGGCCGCCGACTGCAGGCCACCGGCGCGGACGGTACCGCGGATGTCACCGGCGAGCGCGGCCAGGTCGGCCTCGGCGGCCTCGGCCGCCGCGAGCAGCACCCGCGCGTGCTGGGCCAGGAGCCGCCCGGCGTCGGTCAGCCGCACCCCGCGCCCGGCCTTGTCGAACAGCCGCGCCCCGGCCTCCTTCTCCAGCAGCGCCAGTTGCTGGGACACGGTGGAGGGGCTGTAGCCGAGCGCGGCGGCGACCGCGGCCAGCGTGCCCCGCTCCTCGAACTCCCGCAGAAAGCGCAGCCGCCGCAGGTCCAGTGCGGTCATGTAGAAATCCTAACGAATCAGCTCCACAAATCATCGCTGGACCCGATGACTCCGGTCGCCGACCCTCGACGGATGGGATCACTGCTGTGCCTCGTCTCCGCGGCGTGCTTCGGCGCCCTGGCCATCTTCGGCAAGCTCGCCTACGACGCCGGCGTCTCCCCCGGCGCGCTGCTGCTGGTGCGCTTCACCCTGGCCGCCGCGCTGATGGGCCTGGTCCTGCTCGCGCGGCCGGACCTGCGCCGGACGGGCCCGGGTCCACGGGGCCGCCGGGTGCTGGTCGTCGCCGTCGGGCTGGGCGCCGTCGGGTACGCCACCCAGGCCGGCCTGTTCTTCTCGGCCCTGCGGATGATGGACGCCACGCTGCTGTCGCTGATCCTGTACACGTACCCGATCCTGGTCACCGTGGCCGCGGTACTGCTGGGCCGGGACCGCCTCACCCGCGCGCGCGGCGCCGCCCTGATGGCCGCGTCGGCCGGGACGCTGCTGGTCCTGCTCGGCGCGGGCGGCGGGAGCTTCCACCCGCTCGGGGCGCTGCTGGGCTTCGGCTCCGCAGTCGTCTACACGGTGTACATCCTCGTGTCCGACACCGTCGTGGACCGCCTGCCCCCGGTGGTCCTGTCGACGCTGGTGATGACCGGCGCGGCCGGCTCCTTCGGCGCGCGGGCCCTGCTGACCGGCGGCGTGGACCTGGGCTTCGGGCCGCAGGGCTGGTTCTGGCTGGCCGGTATCGCCGTGGTCTCCACGGTGGCGGCGATGCTGACGTTCTTCGCCGGCCTGCGGCGCACCGGCCCGTCGACGGCCGCGATCCTGTCGACCTTCGAGCCGGTGGTCACCACGGCGCTGGCCGCCCTGACCCTCGGCGAGCTCCTCACCCCGGTCCAGTTCGCCGGCGGGCTGCTGGTCCTGTCGTCGGTCGTCGTGCTGCAGCTGCGGCCGGCCCATCGAAGTATTGACATGGAACGAAGTTTCACGTGAGGTGTCGGCATGCTCCGACGTGTGCAACGCACCATCGCAATCAGTGCGGCCGGCCTGACCGCGCTGGCCCTGGTACCGCTGGGCAGTTCCCCGGCCGCCGGCGGACCGCTGCCCGACCCGGCGGTGGCGGTCGACGGCAACCTGCTCGCCAACTCCTCCTTCGACGTCGGCGACCAGGATCAGCACCCGGTCGGCTGGACGATGACGAAGACCGGCGCCAATGACGCCGTCCTCATCAGTACCGAGGCCAACCGCCACGACGGCTGGGAGGCGCTGCGGGTCACCGACGCCACCGCGGCCGACAACATCTACGTCCGGCACTACGTGACCGCCTACGCGGGCGTGAGCTACACCGCGAAGGCCTGGCTCAAGGGCGCCTCCGGCACCGAGGCGTCGCTCTACCTCGAGTTCTACGACGCCACCGGCGCCCGGATCGGCGCCAGCAGCACAACCCCCGAACGCCCCGCACGGCCGCCTCATCGCCACCACCAAGCAGCGCACCGTCGACATCTCCGCGTCGCCGGGCACGAACGACCGCATGGCGTTCGTGTCCACCAGCACCGACTTCGTGACGTGGACCGCGCCGCGCCTGGCCGTCGAGGGCGACTACCGCGACGCCGAGGCGGCGCGCGGGGCCGGCGGCCTCGAGGCCCAGGTGTACGGCATGCCGGTGTACCCGTACGAGGGCGTGTACCTGGCGCTGCCGTGGATGTTCACCATCACCGACGCCGGCGCCAACGGGGCCGGCGGCGGCCCGATCGTGCCCCAGCTCGCCACCTCCCGCGACCAGGACCTGCTGCGCTGGTCCCGCCCGGCCCGCGACCCGATCCTGCCCCTGGGCGACCAGGGCGCCTGGGACGACTCGATGATCTTCACGTCGAGCACCCTGCAGACCACCGCCAGCACCGTCTCGGTGTACTACGGCGGCTTCAACGTCGACCACGGCGGCGGCCCGGGCCAGTCGGCGCGCATCGGCCTGGCCACCTGGCGCCGCGACGGCTTCGTGTCACTGCGCAACGCGGGCGACGAGCCGGGCACCGTGACGACGAAGCCGGTCACGTACACGGGCAGCGCGCTGCACCTGAACACCGACGTGTTCGCCGGCGGCAGCGTGAAGCTCGAGGTGCTGAACGCGTCCGGCACCGTTGTCGCGACGTCCGACCCCGTCACCGGCGACCAGCTCGACACGACGCTCACCTGGGCGAGCGGCGTGTCGCTGGCCAGCCTGGCCGGCCAGCAGGTCAGGTTCCGCTTCACCGTGGACGGCGCCGACCTGTACTCGTACTGGATCGCCTGACCGGGTTCGGTACATACTCGGCGGTGTGGCGCCAGCACCCCTGAACTTCGACCGGTCTCAGGGCATTCAGATCGGTGACTACAACCAGCAGGACGTCACGGTCGTACAGATTCCGGCGACGGCCCTCCCCGCACCGGACACGGTTGAGCCGCCCGCGGGCACGCACAACCTGCCCGAACCGGGGGCCGGGCCGTTCGTCGGCCGGGCCGACGACCTTGCCGAACTGGCCGATCGGGCCGCCACCCGTGGCGGCCCGATCGGCGAGGCCATCCACGGGCTCGGCGGCGTCGGCAAGAGCGAGCTCGCACTGCGCTACGCGCGCGCCGACCGTGACCGGTACCGGGTGATCTGGTGGATCACGGCGGACGGCCGCGACGACATCGCGCTGGGCCTGGCCGCCCTGACCCGCCGGCTGCATCCGGCGCCGTCGTACACCGACCCGGAGAGCTGGGCCGTCGGCTGGCTGCAGAGCCACGACGACTGGCTGCTCATCCTGGACAACGTCGAGGATGTCGCGGACGTGGAACGCCTGCTGGGCGCCGTCCGGGGCCACGGGCGGGTCCTGATCACCACGCGACGCAACCTCGGCTCGGCGATCTGGACCCGCCTGGGCCTGCGGCCGGTCGAGCTGTCCGTGCTGGAACCGGCGGACAGCGCCGAGCTGGTCGTCCGGCTCACGGGCCGGCCGGACGAGGCCGACGAGGCCCGCCTCCTCGCCGACGACCTGGGCGGTCTCCCGCTCGGGCTGGAGCAGGCGGCCGCCTACATCGCCCAGCGCGACATCACGATCGCCGAATACCGGCGCCGGCTGGCCGAGCAGCCCGGCCGCATGCACGCCACCGCCCCGGAAGGCGGCCGTCCCGACCGCATCGTGCAGCGCGTCTGGGCCGTGACGATGGAGACCGTCGTCGCCCGATCCCATCTCGCCTACCACTTGATGGGCGCCCTCGCGTTCCTCGCCCCGGAGCCGGTACCGGTCTCGTTCCTGAGCCCGCTGGCCAAGGGCGACGAGCTGGCCGTCGAGGACGGGCTGGCGACGCTGGTGGCGTACAGCATGGTGCGGCGCAGCGGCGGCGACGTGCAGGTCCACCGGCTGGTCCAGGCCGTCGTCCGGGCCCAGCTGGCGCAGGTGACGCACCCCGAGCCCGAGGGCTTCGACGACGCGGCGCTGCACCAGCGGTACGCGCTGGAACTGGTCCTGCTGGTCATGCCGCTGAACCCGTTCGACAACACGGCCTGGCCCTGGTGGAGCCGGTTCCTGCCGCACGTCATCGCGTTGGCCCGGTCGCTGCGGCCCGGAACGATGCTCCTGGAGCGGCGCGACGACGCCGTGGTGACCGCCGATGCCGGATACCTGCTGGACCGGTCCGCCACGTACCTGTTGTCCCAGGGCCGGTTCGCCTCGGCCGTCGACCTGTTCGACGAGGCGGTGAGCCGGCAGCGCCTGTTCGGTCCGGACGACGTGCTGCCGCTGAGCTCCCGGTTCAACCTGGCCGACGCGTGCCGGCGCGCGGGCCGCTACGACCGTGCCATCGCCCTGTTCGTGTCCCTGGCCGCCGACTCCGCCCGGATCATGGGCGCGCAGCACCAGCTGACCCTCGATGTCCGGGACTCGCTGGCCGGAATCTACGGGGAGGTGGGCCGGTGGCCGGACGCGCTGACCCTGCTCCGGGCCACGGCCGCGACGCGGGCCGAGGCCTTCGGCCCCGACAGCGACGAGTCGCTGCGGGCCAGGAGCCGGATCGCGGCCGTCCTGAGCCAGGCGGGGCGGCACGCCGAGGCCATCGCCGACCTCGAGCAGGTGGTGCGACGACGCGAACAGCTGCACGGTGCCGAGCACCCGGCCACGCTGAGGGCCGGTGCCGACCTGGCCGGAATGCAAACTCTGGCGCACCGTCACGACGAGGCCGTCGCGCTGTACGAGACGGTGCTGGATCGCTACGAGGGACTCTTCGGCGCCGACGATGCCCGCACGCTCATCGCCCGGCACAACCTGGCCTTCGCGTTGCACCGCGCGGGCCGGATGACCGAGGCCACCGACCGGTTCGAGGCCCTGCTGCCCGACCTCGAGCGCGTCCTCGGCGCACGGCACCCCAGCACCCTCGACGCCCGTGAGGTCCTGGCCGACGTGTACTGGCAGACGGGGCGTGACGTCGAGGGGGCCGAGGCGCTGATGAGCGTGCTGAAGGCCTTCACGGACGTCTACGGCTGGTCCCACCCCCGCACCATGACGGCGCGGACGACCGTCGCGGGGCATCTGCTGATGGGAGGTCTGTACGCGGCCGCGGTGCCGATCCTGGAGGCCCTCCTGAGCGACTACGAGGCCACGTCGCCGGCCGACCACCCGCACCGGCTGGCCACCCGCGACAACCTGGCGGCCGCCTATCTGTACGACGGTCGGCTGGACAAGGCCATCCCCCTCGTGGAGAGCGTGTACGCCGACTACCGCCGCGTGTACGGCGACGCCCACCCCGACACCGTGGTGTGCCGGAACAACCTCGCCCAGGCCCGCCTGAACGCCGGCCGGACCGAGGAGGCGATCGCCCTGCTCGTGGAGAACGAGCGGATCTGCGCGGACGCCTTCGGACCGGCCCACCCCACCACGATGCAGGCCCGCGAGGCTCTCGCCCACGCCCGCGGCGCCCGCTGATGCCGGCCATGATCCTCGGTATCGCGACGCCGTACGACGCCACGGCGGTGGCCCTGGTCGGCCCGGACGGAGAGGTTGTCGCGGAGAGCGCTGCCGCGCAGTGGCACGTCCACGCCCGGTACGGGGGCGTCGTTCCGCGACTGGCGGGCGACGAGCACCGCGCAAACATCCTGCCGGCCGTACGAACGGTGATCGACCGGGCCGGGGCCGACCCGCGGACACTGACCGCCATCGGCGTCGCCCGTGGCCCCGGCCTGATCGGATCGCTCAGGATCGGACTCGACACGGCCGCGGCACTCGGCCTCGGCTGGCAGGTTCCGGTGTTCGGCGTCAACCAGCTGCGCGGGCGTGTCCGCAGCGCCGAGCTGGGGCGTCCGTCGATCCGGTACCCGGCGCTGATCCTGCTGGTGTCCGGTGGGCAGACCCTGCTCGCGCACATGCCGAGCATCGGCGAGATCGCGGTGATCGGGCAGACGCGGGACGACGCCATCGGCGACGCCTACGAGAAGGTGGCCAGGCGGCTGGGGCTGGGATACCCGGGCGGCCCCGCGGTGGATCGAGCGGCGCAGTCGGGCTCGGCGAACGTTCCTCTTCCCCGCCCGCTGCTGAACAAGGGCTTCGACTTCTCGTTCTCCGGCCTGAAATCGGCGGTGATGCGGCAGCTGCACAGCAGCCCGGAGGACCTCTGCGCCTCGTTCGTCGCGGCCTGCACGGAGGTGCTGTCGGCCAAGACACGCCGGGCGCTGCGGGCGTACCCCGCCGAGTCACTCGTGGTCGTCGGCGGCGTCGCAGCGAGCCCGCAGCTGCGCGCGGCCGCCCGGGAACTGTCCGCCGACGCCGGCATCGAGCTCTGCCTGCCGCCCCGCCGGTGGTGCACCACCAACGCGGCGATGACCGCCATGACGACCTGGGACTACCTCGCGCACGACATCCAGCCGCTGCCCGTGCCGAGCCCCCGGCTGAGCATCGCGTCCTGGTGACGGGCGGCCCGGAGCTCAGGGCCGCAGGGCAAGCTTGCCCACGGTGGCCCGCGCCTCCAGCTCCGCGAGCACCTTCGGCCCCTGCGCCAGGTCGTGGACGGTGGGCTGCGCCGGCCCGAGGACCCCGGCGGCGAGCAGCCCGGCCATCTCCCCCATGACCGCGCCGAACACCTGCGGTGCGGCCTGGATCAGGACGCCGATGTTCAGGCCGATGACGTGGACCTGGTGCTTGTACACGAGGTCCCAGTTGCTGACCGTGGCCTCCCCGCCGGCCAGGCCGTAGACGACGACCCGGCCGGTGACGCGCCTGGTCGCGGCCAGGCTCGCCGCGAGGGTGGCGCCACCCGCCGACTCCAGCACCAGGTCGGCGCCCGCGCCGCCGGTCAGGCGCAGGACGTCGGCGGCGAGGTCGGGGCCGTGGGAGTCGATGACGTGGTCGGCGCCGAGGGCGCGTACCGCCTCGTGCTTGCCCGGCGCGGCCGCGGCGATCACCGTCGCCCCGTAGTGCTTGGCCATCTTCACCGCGGCCTGGCCGGTCGCGCCGGCCGCGGCGTGGATCAGCACGGTCCGGCCCGCCTCGACGCCGCCGAGTGGCTTGAGGGCGGCCAGCGCGGTCGGCCAGTTCACGACCAGGCCCAGCGCCTCGTGGTCGGCCCAGCCCGCCGGCACCGGTACCGCGGCGGCCGCCGGCAGCACCAGGTACTCGGCGAACGCGCCGCCGGCGATGGCGACGCCGATGACGTGGGCGCCGGGCTCGGGGCCGGTCACCCCCTCGCCGGCGGCGACGACCTCACCGGCCGCCTCGATGCCGGCCACGTACGGCGGCCGCGGCCCGCCGGCGAACGTGCCCCGGGCCTGCGAGAGGTCGACGAAGTTGACCCCGGCCGCGGTGACCCGGACCAGGACCTCCCCCGGGCCCGGGCTCGGCACGGGGGCGTCGCCGATCAGCCGCAGGTCCTGCGGGCCGTTCAGGGACGTCTGCTGCAGCGCGCGCATGGGAGCTCCTCGTTGTTTATCGAACGACCAACAAATGGTGCATGGCCCCTCGGCGCCGGGTCAAGCTAAACTTGGTCGATCGACAAACAAAGTACGGAGACGCACCGATGGCCAGTCGCGGCAGACCGCGCACCTTCGACCCGGACACCGCCCTGCGCCAGGCGCTGGACGTCTTCTGGGAGCGCGGCTACGAAGGCACCTCCCTGCACGACCTGGCCCAGGCCATGGGCATCGCCTCGGCCAGCATCTACGCCTGCTTCGGCAGCAAGGAGGACCTCTTCCGCAAGGTCATGATGTTGTACGGCCGGACCGCGGGCGAGCCGCCCCGGCGCGCGCTGCGCGAACAGCCGACCGCTCACGCCGCCGTCCACGCCATGCTGCGCGCCACCGCCGACCAGATCACCGGCCCGGACACCCCGCACTACTGCATGCTGATCCTCGCCGCGCCGACCGGCGCCGTGGAGAACCACGCGGTGCGGGAGTTCCTGGCCGACCGCCGGCGCGACATGCACACCACCATCAGGGACCGCCTCGCCCGGGGCGTGACCGACGGCGACCTCGACGCGCCGCCCGCCGGCCTCGACGCCCTGGCCCGCTACTACACCACGGTCGTGCAGGGCCTCTCGATCCAGGCCCGCGACGGCGCCACGCGGGCCGAGCTGGAAACGGTCGTCACGTGCGCGATGGCCGCGTGGGACACGCTGACGGCAGCGGCCTGAACAAACCGGTATCGCGGCCCGGTCGAGGCCTGGTACACACGGCGGATGCGCGAAGAGGCCCTGCCCGGCGGCAACACCACCGGCGCCGTCCTGATCGACGGCACCATCCGCAAGCCGGCCGCCGCGTGGACGGCGACGGTGCACGCCCTGCTGCGGCACCTCGAGCGGGCCGGCTTCGACGCGGCGCCCCGCGCGCTCGGCTTCGACGAGCAGGGCCGCGAAATGCTCACCTACCTGCCCGGAGAGACGCTCGGCGGCCGCGTACCCCGGCCCGCCTGGGCGTCGGCCGACGCGATGCTGACCCAGGTCGGCCAGTGGCTGCGCCGGGTGCACGACCTGACCGCCGGCTTCACCCCGCCGGACGACGAGCACTGGTTCATCGGCGGCGCGATGGCCCCCGGGCTGGTCGTCGGGCACCAGGACGCGGCTCCGCACAACGCGGTGGTCGACGGCGACCGGCTGGTCGGCTTCTGCGACTGGGACATCGCCGGTCCGTCCACACGGGAGTTCGACCTGGCGTTCTCGGCGCTGACCTGGGTACCGCTCGCGTCGCCGCACGACCGCACGCCATTGAGCGACGACGACCGGCGCGAACGGTCCCGGCGCCTGCACCTGCTCCTCGACGCGTACGGCTACGACGGCGACCGGGGCGTCTTCGCGACCGTGGTACCGCAGCGGGCCCGGCGACAGGCCGGCGTGATCCGCCGCACGGCCGACGCCGGCGACCCGGCGTCGATCGCCCTGCTACCCGTCGCCGAGCTTCTCGAGCGCTCCGCAGCCGACGCCGAGACCCTGCCGGACACCTTCTGGCGGCGCTGAACGCGCGACCGGCGTAGCGCGCGTACGCAGGTTTGCGTACGCGCGGGCCGCTGTGCGGGGGACGCCGATCGATGCCGCGCCGCGAATGATCGGGGCATGACCAACAAGTCCGCGACCTGTGTCGCGCTCGTGCTGGCGGCGGTCGGCGACGCCGGGCCGGAGATCGTCGCCTCGCGGAGTCTCTTCGCCGGGTACGACGGGCCCGGGCCCCTCATCTACCTCGGCGTCGCCGTGGTCGTGGCCGCCGTGCGGTGGCGGTTCGCGCCCCTGCTCGCCGTGGCGATGTCCGCGCTCTTCCTCGCCGGCGGGTTCGCCAGCGCGGAGTTCGCCGGCCGGCTCACCGGCCCGCCCTCCGTCGGCTTCTTAGCGGGCTGGCTGCAGGTGCTCGGTTTCGCGGCCGCGATCCTCTTCGGGACGGCCGCCGTCGTGAGGAGGAACGCGTGAACGCGAAGACGAGACTCGCCCTGGCCGGGCTGGCGGTCGGCATCGCCGGGCTCGTCGTGCAGTGGATCGCGGACCCGGTCAAGTTCGGCGGGTTCCCGCCGGGGATCGCCTTCATCGCGGTGTGCGGCACCCTGACCGCCGTGCTGGCCCGGCGCTGGTGGGCCCCGATCTTCGCGGTGCTGGTCTCGCTCTGGATCGCCTTCGGCGGGTGGGCGGCCGGCCAGATGACGCCGAACCTCACGTCGGACAACCCAGGAACCGTCGTCGGTACCTCGGTGATGACGCTCGGCCTGCTCTTCGCCGCGGTCACAGGCGTCGCCGCGATGGTCGCCGCCCGGCGGGCCCGGTGAGGCGAGCGCTGCTGATCGTCGTCGCGCTCGGTTTCGCGCTCGGGCTCAGCTACCCGTACCTGGGCCTGGACCCCGGCGACAGCCGCATCGAGGTCCCCGGCGGCCTGCAGTACGCGGTGCTGGTGACGCACATCTTCGCGGCCGCGGTCGCGCTGGTGCTCGGCCCGTTGCAGCTGCTTCGCCAGACAAAAGGCAGACGGCACCGAACGCTCGGGCGGGTGTACCTGCTCGCCGGCGTGCTGCCCGCGGCCGTCGCGGCCGTCCCCGTCGCGCTGTGGTCGGGCCGCCTCCTGACGCAGGTCGGGCTCATCACCGCGGCCGTGCTGTGGCTCGTCACCGGCGGCCTCGCGTACCGGGCGGCGCGAAGGCGCGACTTCGCCGCCCACCGGGCCTGGATGCTGCGCAACTACGCGCTGACGTTCCTGGCCGTCACCGCGCGCGTCCTCGTCCCGTTCCTCCTGCTGGTCCGGATCCCGTTCGGCGGCGCCGACCCGGCCCGCGTGCCCGAGCTGATCCCGATCGGTCAGACGCTCGGCTGGATCGTCAACCTGGCGCTCGTCGAGCTGTTCATTGTCCGACGCACCGCCCGATCGCGTACCAGGCCACCGCCGCTGCCGCCGCCCCCGTGACGAGCGCGACGGCCACGAGCGTCAGCGTCGCGACAGGCTCCACGCGCCGGGTCACGCGCGCGGGAACGCCCTGGCGGCGCAGGGCGACGAGGTCGGCCCGGCTCGCGCCGAGCGTGGTGACGGCGAGACCGGCCGCGCCCAGCAGGATCGCGGCGACGCCGGCCAGCAGCGAGAAGCGCGTGCCGAGCGCTCCGCCGGAGCGGCTCAGCACCGCCCGCTCGGCGGCGACGGTGCGCTCGCCGGTGACGGTCAGGCCGCCGGCGGTCAGGGCGTCCACAATGGACTGCGGGGTACCCGGGGCGAGCCACACCTCGGCCTGGTCGGCCGCGCCGGAGTCGCCGGCGAGGCGGTCGGCGTACTCGAGGTCGACGAGTGTGCCGTGGGAGCCGAGACGGGGCAGGGTGTGCACGGTCGCGGCGGCCGTCACGGGCAGCGGGGTGTCGTCGAAGGCGTCGAGGAGGCCGTCCGGGGGCGGCGGCGCGGTCGACACCACCGGGATGCGGTCGGGGACGCCGGCCGGGCGCAGCAGTCCCACGCCGGGCGCGGCGCCGGCCTGCAGCGTGAACGTGACGCCGTCGGGGGCGGCGGTGACCGATCCGTCCGGCGGGGTGCGCCAGTCGCGGGTGGGCGGGTCGTGCAGGGTGAACGTGACCGTCGGGCCGGCGGTGCCGGGCAGGCCGACCTCGAGGCCGGCGAGGCGGCAACCGGCGGTGCAGGCCGCTCGCCCGGAGTACACCTGGCGGCCCGTCCGCAGCGTGCCGAGGCGCACCTCGAACCCGGGTGCGCCGTCCAGCGGAGCCAGGCGGGCGACGAGGTCCGGGGCCAGGCCGTCGAGGCGGGTGGCCGTGACGGTGAACGCCACGGTGTCGCCCCGCATGGTGACGGGCGGCGCGGCCGGGATCGGGTGCAGGGCGCGGGCCAGGCCGGGCAGCGACTCCTCGGCGTACGAGGGGTGCCAGACCGCCACCGTGGACAACCGCGTGGCGTCGACGGCGAGCAGGTCCGGGCCGGGCACGACCGCCATCGCGTAGCGGGCGTCCGGGTCGGCGGCGCGGGCGACGGCGAGCAGGCGCTGGCGGGACACCGGGCCGAGGGTCAGCACCCGGCTCGCCGACCGCGACGTCGGCCCGCACGGCCCGGTCCGCGGCGGCGGCGGCGGCGGCGGCGAGGACGGTGCTCGCGAAGCCCAGCAGTGCCACCGCGACGACGAGCACGGTGAGCAGGCGCCGGCCGGCCGGCTGGCGGGCCAGGCGCAGCGCGGAGAGCGCGGTGACCGGGCGGCCGCGGTGCAGGGCGGCCGCGGCGGCGCGGGCGGCGAGGACGGGCACGACCCGCGCCGCGAGCAGGGCCACGGCCAGCATCAGCAGCGCCGGGGCGAGGGGCGCCACGCCGTAGACGCTGTCGCCCGACGTGTGGAAGTGCACGACGGCCACGACGGCGAGCAGCCCGCGGGTACGCGTCGAACGTCTGCAGCTCCGACGGGCGCTCGAACCCGTCGAAGGTGCGCCGGTCGACGAAGACGGCGGTGTCGGTGCCGGCCCGGCCCCAGTAGGGGGCGGCGACGGGGCGCACGATGCCGACGACGGTCAGGTACCCGGGCCGGCCCGCCGGGACGAACTGGCTCGTGGACGAGGTGTAGGCGGATGCGGTAAGCGACAGCGGGTCGCCGAGCCGGACCCCGATCCGGCGCGCGGTCTCGTCGGTGACGACGGCGTCGCCCAGGCTCATCAGGCACCGTCCTTCCCGGACGGTCACGTGTTCGCAGATGTCATCGCGGTACGTCACCTGCCGTGTCCCGTCCAGGAACACCTCGGGCCGGTCGGCCGGCTGCGCGACGAACGACGCCGAGAAGACGCGCGTGTATCCGGGGGCGTCGAGCAACCGGGCGCCGCCGCGCTGGAAGCGGTCGTCCATCTTCCGCTGTTGTCCGGCTCGACGGTCGCCGTGACGAGCATGCTGCGCTCCTCGGGCCGGGCCCCGGCGACCTCGTCGGCGACGATGCCGTCCTCGGTACGGGCCAGGTAGGCCGGAGCGAGCGCGACGCCCCCGAGGCGAGGGCCGCGAGCAGGAACAGCGCCACGGCCGGGCGCCACCGGGCGCGCAGCATCGCGAGGGTCAGCGCGATCATCGCGGCCCTCCGGTGCGGCCCGAACCGAGCGCGGCCGCGGTGAAGCCGACCGTCGCGGCGGCGAGGGCGACCAGCAGTGCCGGTACCGTCACCGCGGGCTCGTCCACGGCCCACCCGTCGGTGAAGGGCCGCACCGGCGAGCGGAGCAGCCACCGGGCCGCCGCCGCGGCGACGAGCCCGATCGCCAGGGCCAGCGCCACGGGGGCCAGGGCCGACCAGCGGGCCGCCGCCCGCAGTGCGCGCGCGGGCACACCCTGCCGGCGCAGCACCCCGACCTCGGCCTGCCGCTCGCGCCGCTGCACGGCCGCCACGACGGTGAGCGCCGCGCTCGCCAGCAGCAGCATCAGGACCGCGGCGAGCAGGTGGAAGCGCAGGGCGGCGGCGGGGCCGAGCCGGGCCAGGCGGTCCCGGTCGGCCGCGACCGAGTCGCCGCCGATGACGGTGAGGCCGGCCGCGGTGAGCCGGTCGACGAGCCCGGGCGGAGCGCCGGCGGCGAGCCACACCTGGTCGACGTCGGTGGCGGACGGCGGGCCGGCGAGCCGGTCGGCGGACTCGAGGTCGACCAGGATCACCCCGCCGGACCGGGCCGGGAGCGCGTCGGCCGTTTCCGCCCGGACCGGCACCGGCGCGCCGCCCAGGGCGAGCTCGGCAGTGCCGCTCCGGTCCGGGTCGCGCACGGCGCCCGGGGTGGCGAGCAGCGGCAGCGGCAGCGGCGCGTCGATGGCGTAGATGTGCCGGTCGGCCGGTTCGCCGTCCGGGGTCGCGACCGCGGCCAGCCGCATCCGCCCGTCGCCGCGCAGCCGCTGAACCCCCGTGACCGCGTCGCCGGCGGCGGCGCGCCACCGGGCCGGATCGGCGAACCCGGCCCCGTCGACGACCACCCGCCCGCCGGCCCGCAGCTCCAGCAGGTCCAGGGTCGCGCCCGGGTCGCCGCGCAGGTCGAGCGCGACGAGCCGGCAGCCGTCCGCACAGACCGGAACCTCCGCACGGTACTCGCCGTCGCCGCCGATCGCCCCGAAGTCCGCGTGCACGACGTCGCCGGTGCCGGTCACCGCCAGCGTCATGCCCAGCGCCACCGGGCCGCCGCCCGCGGCCCGCAGCGCCAGCGTCGTGCCGGTCACCGCGACCGGGGCCGGGGCGGGCGGGTGCAGCCGGGCGATCGCGGGGCCGGGGTCGGCCGCGGCGACCGCGCGCAGCCGGGGCGAGTCGACGGCGAGGATGCGCGGGCCGGGGCCGGACGCGTTCGACACGACGACGGCCATCGCGGCGCGGCCCTGCGGGTCGGCGGCGCACGGCCTGCCGCAGCCGCTGCCGGGGTACCGCCGCCACCGCCAGCACCCGATCGGCCCCGATCTCGGCCTCGGCCCGGTGCAGGCGCGCGGCGTCGGCCCGCGCCCAGTCCTGCGCGGCGACCCCGCACACGCAGGCGGCCGCGGCGAGCGCCGGCACGATCCGGTACGCCGACGTGCGCCGCGCCAGGAACAGCGCGGTGAGTCCGGGCGTGAGGCGGCCCCGGGCGAGGGCGGCGCGCCCCGCGGCGACGGCGGGCGGGAGCAGCAGCCGGGTCAGCAGGACGGCGCCCGCCGTCGCGAACAGGACCGGGGTGAGCAGTTCGAGGCCGAACCCGTCCACCGGCGCCTCGCCGGTCACCGCGGACTGGTAGCCGGCCGCGACGGCCAGCGCGATGACGGTGCAGTCGAGCGCGGCGGCGGCCAGCGCGGCCCGGCGCGGCGGCGCGGACTGCAGCAGCCGCTGGACCGGGGCCCGGCTCAGCCGCCAGTCGGCCGCGGCGATGAGCACGAGCGCGCCGGCGCCCACGACGACCGCGGCGGCGGTGGAGATCGCCAGGGTGGCCCCCGCGCCGAGGATCGCCGGCAGGGCGCTCTGGCGCGACGGGGCGAGCATGACCCGCCAGCGCCGCGCGCCGCGCAGCGCGAGCCGGGCCGCGTCGGCGCGCCGCGACTCGGCCGCGTACCAGGCGCCGACCCCGATCGCGATCCACCCGACGGCGACGAGCTGGACGGCGGCCACGACGATGCCGTGCGTGACCGCGTACCGCTCCTCGGCGATCGCCTTGCTCAGCGCCGGCGCGCCCGTGCTGACCTCGAGCGCGTCGCGGGCGAGCCGGGCCTGCGCGGCGGTGGTCCGGTCGTCGCCGCTGAGGAACACCTCGGCGGCCAGCAGCAGGTCGTACGTCGCGTAGGCGGGCACCCCGGCCGCCGCGATCGTGCCGAGCGTCGTGAACGCGGCGTCGCCCGGCGGTTCGGATGCGCCTGTCCTCGTGAGCGCGGCGGAGGCCGGTGGCTCGAACGTGCCGACGACGGTCAGCGTGAGCGGCTCCCGGCCGACGCCGTTGAAGTGCCGCAGGCTCGTGCCCACGCCCGCCCGCAGCCGCCGGGCCAGCGCCGCCGGGAGCGCGACCTCGCCGGTCCGGGCCGGGCAGGCCCCGGTGAGGGCGAGGCCGGCGCACGCGTCGTCGCGGTACCGCAGCTCGGCCACGATCCGGTTCCCGTCGGCCGCCTCGAGCGTGCCCGGCAGCTGTACCCCGGCCGCCGCCCGCTCCACCGGCAGCGCCAGAGCCGACTCGGCGGTCGCGCGGAAGCGGCTCAACGCCTGGCCGGGGTCGGCGCCCAGCGCGATCCCGCCGCGCACGGCGACCGTGCGCCGGGCGGGCGGGGCGGCGTCGATGAGCGCCCGGGCCGCGCGGCCGGCGTCGCGCTCGGCGAGCCGGCTCGCGGCCCCCAGCCCGGCAACGGTGAGCGCGACGAGCAACGCCATGACGACGGCGGGCCCCCGGCGGGCCCGGATGGCACTGAGGACGACGGCCAGCACCCGGCGACCCTAACCGCCGCGCAGCGCCCGCGTGGGACCGCTCCCACGACGTGGATGGAGCGGTCAGCGGCTCAGCTGACGCTCCTGCTCGATCCGCGACAGCTTCCCGGGACTGCGGACGGCGTAGAGCCCGCTCACGAGGCCGTCGTCGATGTGCAGCGCGATGACCGTGTCGACCTCGCCGTCGAGCCGCACGATCAGGGCCGGGCCGGCGTTCACCTGGGCCGTACGCAACGACGCGGTACCGGCGATCCGCCCCAGGACGGCGGCGACCAGGCCGGCGCCCACGACCGGCGCCAGCGCGGCCGGCTTGACGCCTCCACCGTCCGTCAGGAGTACGACATCCGGCGCGAGGACGTCGAGCAGGCGCTGCAGATCGCCCGTCTCGACCGCCCGGCGAAACGCCTCGAGGGCGGCATTGCTCTCGTCCGCGGACACGTCGCCGCGCGGCCGGCGCGCGGCCACGTGCGCCCGGGCGCGGTGCGCGATCTGCCGGACCGCGGCCGGGTTCTTGTCGACGGCCCCGGCGATCTCGTCGTACTCGAGGCCGAACACCTCCCGCAGGACGAAGACCGCCCGCTCGGTCGGGTTCAGGGTCTCCAGCACCAGCAGCATCGCCATCGAGACGCTGTCGGCCAGCTCGACGTCCTCGGCCACGTCGGGCGCGGTCAGCAGCGGCTCGGGCAGCCAGGGCCCGACGTAGGACTCCCGGCGGCGGCTGAGCGTGCGCAGCCGGCCCAGCGCCTGACGTGTCGTGATCTGCACCAGGTACGCCCGCTGGTCCCGCACCGTGTCGAGGTCGACGTCGACCCAGCGCAGCCAGGTCTCCTGGAGCGCGTCCTCGGCGTCGGCGACCGACCCCAGCATCTCGTACGCGACGGTGAACAGCAGGTTGCGGTGGGCGAGGAACGCCTCGGTGGCCGGGTCCATACCCACACGATGCCGGTCACCGCCGCCCTGTGACACCACCGGTGCGTGGCGCGGGCCACACTGCCGCACCGTCACAGGGGTCGCGCCGCCGGCATCTTCATGTCCGACCGAACACCAACGACCGGTGAGGACAGCCCATGGAACCCCGCTTCGACCTGATGACCAACGAGCTCGGCGCGAAGATCGGCAAGCGCTTCTCCAACGTCAGCCTGGCCATCCTGCAGTCGCCGCTGCCCCGCGACGTGCAGGACCTGGTGATGTTGCGCGCGAGCCAGATCAACGGCTGCGGCTTCTGCGTCGACTACCACACCAAGGACGCCGCACACGCCGGCGAGACGCCGGTGCGGATCAACCTCGTCGCCGCCTGGCGCCACTCGACCGTCTTCACCGAGGCCGAGCGGGCCGCGCTCGCGCTCGCGGAGGAGGGCACGAGGCTGGCCGACGCCCACGAGGGCGTCTCCGACGGCACCTGGGCGCAGGTGCGCAAGCACTACGACGACGACCAGATCGCCGCGCTCGTCTACCTGGTCGCCATGATCAACGCGGCCAACCGCCTCGGCGTGATCGTGAACAACCCGGGCGGCTCCTACGAACCCGGCATGTTCGGCTGACCCGAGCGGCGGATCGCCGTCAGTCGCCGGCGAGGGCGCGCGCCGCGGCGTGGACCTTGGCCAGGGCGGCGATCAGGTCGCGGCGCTCGTCGGCGGTGAGGTCCGCGGTGATCTGCTCGTCGACCCAGCGGCGCTCGGCCTCGACCGGCTCCCGCAGGGCCCGGCCGGCGTCGGTGAGCCAGAGCCGGACCAGGCGGCTGTCGCGCTCGTCGCCGCGCTTGGCGATCCAGCCGGCCTCGACCATGCGGCCGGCCATCTTCACCACGGCGGGGGTCGTCACGCCGACGGCGGTGGCGATCTCCCCCGGGGTGCGGCCGTCGCGCTCCCACAGCTCGGCGAGCAGGCGGTCCTGCCCCAGGTGCAGGCCGTGGCGCTGGAGGCGGGCCTCGGTCAGCGCCCGCACCTGCTTCGACGTGCGGCCGTGCAGGTCCAGAAAGTCCGGCATCCCGCCCCCTCGTTGACGAACAGATCGTTAACCGGTTAGCGTTCGTGATCCGAAGTCATTAACCGGTACACGAACAGGAGTCCCATGCTACTGATCACCGGCGCCACCGGGAACGTCGGCCGCGAGCTGGCCGCGATCGTCGGGCCCTGCCGCGCCCTCGTGCGCGATCCCGCCCGCGCCGCGGCCCTCCCCCGGACCGCCGAGGTCGTCGTCGCCGACCTGGACCGGCCCGGGACGCTGCCGGCGGCGTTCGCCGGCGCGTCCGCGCTGTTCCTGGTGACGCCGGGCATCGGCCGGCAGCACACCGAGCACGCCGTGGCCGCGGCGCGCGCGGCCGGCGTCGGGCGCATCGTGCACCTGTCGTCGTTCAACGTCCTCGGCGACCCGATGCCGGCCATGGGCCGGTGGCACCACGAGCGGGAGGAGCTCATCCGCGGCTGCGGCATACCGGCGACGTTCCTGCGCCCCGGCGGCTTCATGACCAACGCGCTGGACTGGCGGGGGACGATCCGGGACGAGGGCTGCGTGCTCGACCCGACCGGGCCGGGCCGGTACGCCCCGATCGACCCGGCCGACATCGCCGCCGTGGCCGCCCTGGCCCTGACCGAGGACGGGCACGCCGGCGCCGAGTACGTGCTCACCGGGGAGGAGACGTTCACCGTCGCCGAGCAGGTCCGCGTGCTCGGCGCCGCGCTCGGCCGCGACCTCGCGGTGCGTACCGCGGCCACCCCGGCCGAGGCGGTGCGGGCCCGCTTCCCGAACGGCGCCCCACCGGCCCTGGCCGAGGCGATCCTGGAGGGCTTCACGCTCATGCGCGCGGACACCCAGGGGCTGCGCACCGACACCGTACGGCGGCTGCTCGGCCGGGCCCCGGGAACCTTCGCGGACTGGTGCGAGCGCAACGCGTACCGATTCCGGAACTAACCTCCGATCTTGTCCAGCTCGGCGCGGTCGTCGTCGGAGAGCGACAGTCCGGCGCCCGCGGCGTTCTCGCGCAGGTGGGCCACGGACGACGTACCGGGGATCAGCAGGATGTTCGGCGAGCGCCGCAGCAGCCAGGCCAGCGCCACGGCCATCGGGGTCGCCTCCAGCCGCGCGGCCACGGCCGACAGCGCCGAGGACTGCAGCGGGCTGAACCCGCCGAGCGGGAAGAACGGCACGTAGGCGACGCCCTGGCCGGCGAGCGCGTCGACCAGGGCGTCGTCGTGGCGGTACGCGAGGTTGTACATGTTCTGCACACACACGATCGGCGCGATCGCCTGCGCCTCGGCGACCTGCTCCGGCGTCGCGTTGCTCAGGCCGAGGTGGCGGATCAGGCCCTGCCCCTGCAGCTCGGCGAGCGTCCCGAACGCCTCGGCGAGCGACCCGGCCTGGGGCCCCTCGGCGTTGCCGAGCCGGAGGTTGACCAGGTCCAGTGCCTCGAGACCGAGGTTGTCGAGGTTGGCGTGCACGGCCCGGCGCAGGCTCCGCGGGTCACGGGCCGGGGGCCAGCCGCCCTGCGGGTCGCGGTTCGCGCCGACCTTCGTCACGATGTGCAGCTCGCCGGGGTACGGGTGCAGCGCCTCCCGGATCAGCCGGTTCGTGATGTGCGGCCCGTAGGCGTCGGACGTGTCGATGTGGGTGATGCCGAGCTCGACGGCGGCCCGGAGGACGGCGAGCGCCCCGTCGTGGTCGGCCGGCGGCCCCATGACCCAGGGGCCGGCGAGCTGCATGGCACCGTAGCCGAACCGGGTCACGGTCAGGTCGCCCAGGGTCCAGGTGCCGCCGGGAAGTGCAGTCGTTTCCATGCCGCAACTCTTGAGGAGTAGCTTCCTATTGGGAAGAAGGCACCTCAAAGTTCGTAAGGAACCCAGATGGAGTACGACGCTTTCCTGGCGCAGTGCCCGAGCCGCCAGCTGCTCGACCGGATCGCGAACAAGTGGGTCACGCTGGTCCTGGCCGCCCTGCGCGACTGCGACGGCGAACCGCGACCGCTGCGGTACTCGGAGCTGGCGCGCCGCCTCGACGGCGTCAGCCAGAAGATGCTGACCCAGACGCTGCGCGCCCTGGAGCGCGACGGCCTGGTCACGCGGACCGTGGTGGCGACCGTGCCGGTGACGGTGTCGTACGAGCTGACCGGCCTCGGCCACTCGCTGCACGACACGATCCGCGGCCTGAAGGCCTGGGCCGAGACGCACATGGACGACGTGCACGCCCACCGCGAGACCTACGACGGCCGCGTCGCCTGAAGGCTCCCCGCACCCGGCGCGCCGGGGCGCCGTGGCGGCCCTCAGGGCAGCCGGTCGCCCGCCTGGACCAGGCCCCTCTGGTACGCCAGCACCACCAGCTGCGCCCGGTCCCGCACGCCGAGCTTCGTCATCGCCCGGTTCACATGGGTCTTCGCGGTCAGCGGCGACAGGAACAGCCGGGCCGCCACCTCCTCGTTCGACAGCCCGTGCGCGGCCAGCACCATGATCTCCCGCTCGCGGTCGGTGAGCGCCGCGGCCAGCGCGACCAGCAGCGCCGGGACCGGCCACCGCCGCCGCGCGAGCACCGTGGCGACGCTCACCCCGGCGATCGCGACGGCCCGCCAGGCACCGAAGGGCCACTCGACCTGCACCGCAATGGCACCGAGCCCGGCGGCCAGCAGCCCGTCGAGCAGCAGCGGCCGGCCGGACGCGAGTGGTTGCACCCTCCCGACGGTAGGCGAGCCGGGGGCCGCATGCCGTCGTACCCGCGCAGTACCCCGGCCGCCGCGCGATTACTGCGTTCGTGGTAGCCGCGGCCTGCGCCCGGACGACGATCTTCGCCCCGATCCCGCCGATCGTGGACTGGTACCCGTGGCCAACCGACGATCACCCGAAGGACTTCCCGTGGCGACCTTGTTGTACCGGCTCGGCCGGTTCTCGTTCCGCCGGCGCCGCCTGGTGGCGCTGCTGTGGCTGGCCGTGCTCGTCGCGTTCGGCGTCGGGGCGGCCAAGCTCTCCGGCCCGCTGGGCGACACGCTGTCGATCCCGGGCACCGAGTCGTCGCGCGCGATGCAGGTCATCGAGGCAAAGATGGGCGGCGGCGGTACCGGCGACAGCGCCTCCGCGAAGGTCGTGTTCACCGCCTCGGGGGCCACGAAGCTCACCGACCCGGCGCAGCAGGCCGCGGTCGAGCGGGCCGTCGCTGCGCTGGCCAAGGCGCCGCAGGTCGCCCAGGTCGCGGACCCGTTCCAGGCGAAGACCGTCGCCCCGGACGCGCGCACGTTCGTGCTCGCCATCACCTTCGGCGCCCTCGTCGCCGCCGGCCTGCCGCTGCTGACCGCGCTGCTCGGCGTCGGCGTCGGCATGCTCGGCATCCAGATCGCCACCGGCTTCTTCGACCTCAACGACTCCACCTCGGCGCTGGCGACCATGCTCGGCCTCGCCGTCGGCATCGACTACGCGCTGTTCGTCGTGTCCCGGTACCGCCACGAGCTCGCCGCCGGCCGCGAATCCGAGGAGGCCGCCGGCCGCGCCGCCGGTACCGCCGGCTCCGCGGTCGTCTTCGCCGGTCTCACGGTCATCATCGCCCTCGTCTCGCTGTCCGTCGCCGGCATCCCGTTCCTCACGTCCATGGGCATCGCCGCCGCGGGTACCGTCGCCGCCGCCGTGCTCATCACGCTGTCGCTGCTGCCCGCCCTGCTCGGCTTCGCCGGCCGGCGCATCCTTCCCCGGCGGCGGCGCTCCGGCATCGCCGGCCACGCGCGGGCCGCGAAGACCCCGTTCGGGGAGCGCTGGGCCCGTCTCGTGCTGCGCCACCGCGTCCCCGCCCTCGTGCTGTCCCTGGGGGTCGCGCTGCTCATCGCGGTACCCGCCATGAGCCTGCGGCTGTCACTGCCGGACGACAGCACCGCCGGCCCGGCCACCACCCAGCGCAAGGCGTACGACCAGCTCGCGGCCGGCTTCGGCCCCGGCTCCCAGGGCCCGCTACTCATCGTCGTGGAGACCGGCGCGGGCCGGGCACAGGCCGCCGCCGCGCAGGTCGGCAAGACCATCGCCGGGCTCGATGACGTCGTCGCGGTCACCCAGCCGGTCGTCAACCCGGCCGCCGACACCGCCATCCTCACCGTCGTACCCGCCAGCGCCCCGGCCGACCCGGCCGGCCGCTCGGAGCCCGCTCACGTATGAACGGGCACGAGGTCGACGATCTCCTTCAGGGCCCGTGCGGGGTCGCGCAGGTGCCGCAGCTCGTACAGTTCGGTGTCCGACCCGTCGCCGAAGCCGATCTCGAGGCGCGCGTAGCCCAGCAGGCGGCCCAGGACCGAGGTCGTGTAGCCGACCTGGTACCGGGTCGGGTCGTGGGCCAGGCTGAGCGTGCCGTAGTCGAGGAGGCCGCCGACCGGGCCGCTGTGTGCGCCGGCATCGGTGATCGCGGCCAGCCGCCACGACGTGGTGTGGCGCCGGAGCAGCCCGGTCGTCACGATCACCCGGCGGTCCGTCACCACGGCGCGGTCGGTCGCGTGCCGGGCGGCCCGGTACGCGACCCACCACACCAGGCTCAGGCCGGCCAGCAGGGTCACCGGCCAGAGCCACCGCTCGGCGACGGTGATCCAGGCGAGTGCGAGCGCGGCGGCGACGCCGGCGGCGAGCGCCCGGACGACCCGGACCGGACGCGGCCGGAGTTCGTGGCGCTCCGCCTCGCCGTCCGGCCGGGGCACGCCGGGCAGGGCGGGCAGAGCGTCGGGCCACTCGAACCCGGCCGCCTCCGGTGGCGCCCCGGCGGCCAGGTCGTCCGGCCATTCGAGCGGTTCCGCGTGCCGGGCAAGGTACCGGCGGGCGCGCGCCGCACCGTCCACGATCAGCACGGCGACGGCACCGGCGATCCGCCACCGGCCCGGACGCCGGCCGAGCGCCCGGGAGCCGGACACGACCAGGTCGACCGTCCGGATCGCCATGTCCCGCCCCACGGCGGCGTCCGGCTCCTCCGGGCGCGGCCACCGGTCGGCCCGCGGGTCGAGGTACTCCCGCGACAGCCCCTGCTGGACCACGCGCACACCGTCCGCCGAGAGCCACTCCGTGCGCCGGGCCGACCTCCGGCGCTCGAGGTAGCGCTCCGCGCGCGAGCCGAGGGCCTCGACGCGCCGGCGGACCGGCTCCAGCCTGCGCAGGAAGGGTTCGTACGGCGCCTCGGCCCCGGCGAGGTGCTCCAGCAGCCGCAGGTGCCGGAACCGGTACACGGCCCCCGACTGACGCAGGACCCCACGGGCATGCGCGTCGGCGAGGAACTCCCCGACGCGCCACGGGACGGTCCCGGTCGCGCCGGCCACGAGCCGCGCCGCGGCGAGCCGCTCATGGGCGGGCGCTCCCGCGCGGCGGCTGCCGAACGCGCGCCGGACGGCGACCAGCGCCGCGCCGATCGCGAGCACGACGACGCCGGCGAGCCAGCCCAGGAACAGCGCCGCCAGCCCGGCGTACAGCACGGTGCGTGTCGCGGCCACCGCGAGGCCGGCGACGCGGTCGGCTCGCAGTGACGCGGCCGGGCTCGGCGCCTCGGTGGCCTCGGCCGGGCCGACCAGGTGGGCCGGGACCGCCGCCACCAGGGCGATCAGCACGCCGATGACCATCAGCTCGAGCAGCCCGGCGGGGTCCCCGGCATCCGGCACCGGGAACATCGCCAGGAACAGCACGATCGCCGCGGCGATCCCCGCGTTCCGGACAATCAGGCCCCACCGCGGCCGGACGATCCGGGGCGACAGCTCGTCCTGCAGAAATCGGCGCCAGCCGACCACCACGGCCAGCCCGGCCGTCCAGGCCACGATCGAGCCGGTGCCGCCGGGCAGCAGCCACAGCGCGGCCTCGCCCGGATGCGGGACGAACAGCTTGACGAACTCGTCCGCCCAGCGCGTGTCGGCCTGGGTGACCTCCCCGAGCGGCGCGCGGCTGACGTGCCGCCCGGCGAACGCCGCGAAGCCGGCCCGGTCGGCGCGGTACGCCCCGGCGAGCCAGGCCAGCCCGAGTGCCGCCGAGGCCGCGAAGAACCAGGTCCGCACCACGCCGAAGGCCCAGACCGGCAGCTCCGCGAAGCCCAGCCGCAGCCGCCACCAGGCGACCTCCTGGGCCGAGTCGCCGTCGCCGTCCCAGAACGTCCACGCGGCCTGGTGGCGCAGCCACGCCTCGGCGCGGTCGGCCCGCCAGCGGCCGGGGCGGCCCTCGGCCGGGCGGTAGACAGCGGGCACGAACTGGCCCAGCAGGTGCGCCTCGAGCGCGGCCGCGTCTCCGACCGCGTTCAGCCGGGCCGGGTCGGTGCCCGGAGCCTCGTACCCGGCGCGGGCCAGCCACAGCATGAGCGGGTTGGTCAGCACGGCCGCGAGGTCGGGATCGGCGGCCAGGCGGTCGAACACCGGCTGCCAGCGCGACGGGCCGGCCCCGGTCGCCTCCCGCAGGTACGCCTCGGCGTCCTCCAGCCCGAGCGGGCACACCGTGACGGTCGCGGCGCCGGCGACCGGGCGGCCGAACACCCGCACGGCCTCCTCGAACTCCTCGACGCGGCAGGTCAGCACGAGCGGATGGTCGGAGCCGTGCGCGTTGAGATCGGCGATCGCCCGCACACGCAGCGGCTCGGGCAGCTCGTCCAGGCCGTCCACGATGGGCAGGATGCCGGCGCCGGCCAGCCAGCGAGCGGCCGACACGGGCTCACCGGCGCCCGCGACCAGGGCGGCCAGCTCGGGGTACACCCGGATCAGCTCGGTCTCGATCCACGACGTGACGCTCTGCTCGCGGCGCCAGGTGACCGCGTCGAGCACGACCGGCACCGGGTCGTCGGCGGCGCGGCGGGCGAGCAGGTCACGGGCGAGCTTCAGGACGAGCACGGTCTTGCCGGCGCCGGCCGGGCCGAGAATCACCAGGCGCCGGCCCGGCAACGCCAGGAACCGGTCGGCGATGTCGGCGTACGAGCCGGCGTGGGCGCCGTCGGCCGAGCGCCAGCGCACCGGCAGCGGCCGCGGGTCGTGCGTGCGGCGCCACCGGTCCTCGCGCGCCAGTTGCCGGCCGAGCGCCGCGGCCAGGTCCGCCCCGGCCCCGGGCAGCTCGTCGCGGCGGATGCGCGCGGTACCCCGCACCCAGCGCAGGGCCCCGGCGAGCAGCGGGTGCAGCAGCGCGACCGCGGCGATCATCAGGGACGCGGCGCTGCCGAACTTGTCGGCCCAGTCCAGCCCGCGCCGCTGCAGCAGCAGCCCGAGGCCGAAGATCGCGCCGGCGGCGACGATCAGGACGGCGGTACCCGTCAGCCGGTGTCGATTCCTCCGTCGCACGCGACCATCTTGGCGTACCCGCGCTGGCAAATCAGGGATCTCGATCGGGGTATCCCTGGATGTCCGTGCGCCGGTGGGCTGTGAGGCTCGGCGCATGACGACGTTGCCCCGCAGAAGCCTGCTCGCCTTCGCCGCGCTCGGCGGTGCCGCCGCCGCCACCGGCCTCGGTACCGCCTCGTGGGCCGCACCCGCGGCCGCGGACCCGCAGTGGTACGCGCCGATCCGCGACGCGCTCGCCGGCCTGCCGGACGGGGCCGCGGGTGCGCCGCCGACGGCCACCGCGGCGCAGGTCCTGGCCACCGGCCCGGCCGGCCGCTGGGAGGGCCGCTCGGGCGTCGCCGACGTCGAATCCGGCCGGCCCGTCCCGCACGGGGCCCGGTTCCGCATCGGCAGCGTCACCAAGACGTTCACGGCCACGGTCGTGCTGCAGCTGGCCGCGCAGGGCCGGCTGCACCTGGACGCGCCGGTCGCCCGGTACCTGCCGGGGCTGCTGCCGGCCGCGTACGCGAACGCGACGGTGCGGCACCTGCTCGACCACCGCACCGGCCTGCCCAGCCCCACCTGGCCGGACGGCGTGGCGTGGCAGGTCGAGCACCGCTTCGACCGGTACACCCCGGAGCAGCTCGTCCGGCTGGCGCTGGCCAACGAGCGCGAGTTCGAGCCGGGCACGCGGCAGCACTACACGAACATGGGCTACATCGTCGCGGCCGTGCTCATCCGGCGGCTCACCGGCCGGTCGTACGCCGAGGAGATCGAGCGCCGCATCGTGCGGCCGATGCATCTGGCGGACACGCTGGTGCCCGGCGACGATCCCGGGATCGCCGGGCCGCACGCCCACGGCTACCAGGTGCTCGACGGCGCGCTGGTCGACGTCACCCGGTGGAACCAGTCGTCGACCCCGGGCGCGGGCGACATGATCTCCAGCCTGCGCGACCTCGACGCGTTCACGCAGGCGCTGTTCCGCGGCAGGTTGCTGCCGCCGGCGCAGCAGCGGGACCTTTTCGCGGTACCGGACGTGCCGGACTGGGAATCCGGCGAGCCGGCCACGTACAGCGCCGGGCTGACGCGGATGGTCATGCTGCCCGACGGCCGGACGGTCTGGGGTAAGTCCGGCGCCCGCTACGGCTACAGCGCCGCGATCGCCGCCACCGCCGACGCCGCGACCCGCCTGGTGTACTCGGTCAACGCGACGGACGCGAAGGCCGAGTCGCAGGCGCCGACCATCCAGCGGCTCATCGCGGCGGGCACGAAGCTGCTCCTCACGTGACCGGGAAGTTGTAGTAGGTGTCCGGGAACGGCTCGCCGTCGAGGGTGTAGTGCCACCACTCCTTCGGATAGTTGATGAAGCCGCCCGCCGACATCAGGCCGGTCAGCAGGGTCCGGTTGGCGCGCTCGGCGGCGGTCACGCCCGTCGCCGCCGTGTGCGCCAGCGGGTCGAAGCAGTCGAAGCCGGTACCCATGTCGATGCTGTTGTCCGGGAACCGCGTGCCGGCCGGAGCGGTGCACGACACCAGCGGGTCATCCGCGCGGAACGGCGGCTGGGTGCGGGCCGGCGTCGCCACCAGCGTCAGGTCGAGCGTGCTGCCCCGGCTGTGCGCGGTGGGGCCGCCGATGTACCCGTCGTCGAACAGCGCGGACTTGTCCTCCCGCGGGTAGAACTCGCCCTTCATGCGCTGGTCGGCGTCGCCGGACCAGGCCACGAAGTCGTCGACGGCCTGCTGCGGGCGGTAGCAGTCGTACACCTTGAGGCTGTACCCGCGCGCCCGGGCGCTCTGCTGCACCCGGTGCAGGGCCTCGGCCGCCTGGCGCGCGAGCAGGCAGCGCGGCCGCAGGTACCCGGTGACGGGCCGGCCGACGAAGTTGTGCGGGGTGGCGTACCGGATGTCGGCCAGGATGCTGTCGTCCACGTCGGCCAGGTCCACGAAGCCGGCCGGCAGCGTGGCCGACGACGGCGTGACGGACGGGCTCGGAGCCGGCGGCGACACCGGAACCGGGGCGGAGGACGGCGACACCGGCGCCGACACCGGCGGGTCCGCCGGGCCCGCGCACGCGGCCAGCAGCAGGCAGGCCATCACGGCGATCAGCAGGCGCATCCGGGGAGTATTCGGCGTACGCGCCGGTCGATGCGGCCCCGGGCACCGCGGAAGCCACCCGGCGGACGTCCGCGCCGCGTGGTGCGAGACTCGGGTCCATGGGATTCTTCGACCAGCGGCCCGAGCCGCCGCCGCCCCCGCCGGAACCGCGCCGCCCCGCTTGGGCCCGGCCCGAGACGGTCCTGCCCGGCGCCGTCGCGGACACGGTGATCCTCGCCCGCACCGGCGACCTCGTGCTCACCCTCGGCGACCTGCAGGCCTACCCGAACGGCTTCCAGCTCGCGGTGACGGCGTACACGCGGGAGCCGCTGCGCCACCGCAGCGCGTTCGGGTCCGGCGGGTTCCTGCGCCGCTTCGGCCCGGGGCCGGTGCCGGAGGACTTCCTGCGCTTCGGGCTGCGCTTCGCCGACGGCAGTGTCGTGACGAACCTCGACCCCGGCCCGTCCGACGAGAGCGATGCCGGGCCGCGGCTGGTGCCGCAGGGCGGGCACGGCGGCCTGCACCGGCACGAGCAGTCGTACTGGGTGTGGCCGCTGCCGCCGCCCGGCCGGCTCGACGTGGTCTGCGAGTGGCCGGCCCGCGGGATCGCCGAGACGACCGCCGAGCTCGACGCCGCCCTCGTCCTGGACGCCGCGAGCCGGGCCACCACACTGTTCGACGACTGAGGCGGGCCTCGCCGCGCCTTCACCCGGTGCCGGTGGTCAGGGCGTCGATCAGGCCGGGAAAACGGGCGTCGAGCTCGTCGCGCCTTCACCCGGTGCCGGTGGTCAGGGCGTCGATCAGGCCGGGAAAACGGGCGTCGAGCTCGTCGCGGCGCAGCTCGATGGTGTGCGTGCGGCCGGCCACGACGGTGCGGGTCAGGCCCGCCTGCCGCAGGGTGCGGAAGTGGTGCGTCATCGTCGACTTGTGCACGCCGAAGTCCCAGTGGGTGCCGCACTTGCCGTGCGCCCGGCCGTCGGCGAGCGTCTGCACGATGCGCAGGCGGATCGGGTCGGCGACGGCCCGCAGCACCTCGACCATCGTCACGTCGGCGATGTCCGGCATCGCGTCGTCCTCCCGGGCCATGCCCCCACCCTACAGTTGGATATCCGTCATACCATCGCCTATGTTGACGGTATGACGGATGTCCAACAGTCTGGCTCGGCGCGCTGGTCCTGGGGCGCCGACGGCGTCGTCACCGTGACCCTCGACGACCCCGGCCGCACCGCGAACATGCTCAACCGGCGCCACTACGACGGGCTCGGCGCCTGCCTCGACGACCTCACCCGGCAGGTCGGCCGCCTGCGCGGCGTCGTGCTCACCTCCGCGAAACGCTCCTTCATCGCCGGCCCCGACTTCGCGCCGGACGAGATCACCCCGGACGAGGCGGCCGGCACCTACGACCTGCTGACGCCGCTGCGCGACCAGGCGCGCCGGCTGGAGACCCTGGGCCGGCCGGTCGCCGCCGCGCTCAACGGCTCCGCGCTCGGCGGCGGCTTCGAGCTGGCCCTGGCCTGCCACTACCGGGTCGGGCCGGACGACCCGTCGGTCGTGTGGGCGCTCGCCGAGACCGGCATGGGCATCCTTCCCGCCGGTGGCGGCACGGTCCGGGCCACCCGGATGTTCGGGATCGCCGCGACGGTGCTGGAGATCGTCGGGCCGGGCACGGCGTACCACCCCGCGCAGGCGCTGGCCGCCGGCCTGGTGGACGAGCTGGCCGACGACGTTGTCGCGGCGGCGCGGGCCTGGGTGCTGGCCCAGCCGGCCGGGCACTTCGTGCAGCGGTGGGAGCGGCCCGGCTATGCGATTCCCGGGGGTACCACGGAGCCGCCGGGCCTGGCCGCACAGGTGCGGCGCCGCTCGGCCGGGTCGCCGGTGCGCGCGCTCGCCGCGGTGCTGGAGGTGGCGGTGCGCAGCGCGGCCGCACCGCTGGACGAGGCCTTCGAGATCGAGACGGCGGCCTGCCGGGCGTTGCTGACTGCGCCCGAGTTCCCGGACCTGGCGCACCTGTTCTATGCGATGCGTGCGGTCGCCGGGGCACCCGCCGGCGTTCCCGCGGCCGGTGGGCCGGCCGCCCGGCGCGAGTTCCCGCAGATCGTCGCCGACCCTCTCGCCGCGGTGTTCTTCGCCCCCGACGCCCCGGTCGTCGAGATCACCGACGCCGGGCTCGTCCGCGAGGTCCGCGCGAAGGGCGGCATCCCCGTGCTGATCCACGCCGGCCGCGTCTCGTTCGTGCAGACCCTCCTGGACGCCGGCCCCGACCCCGCCGCCATGGCCGCCGCCGCCCGCCGTGCCCTCGCCGACGGCCTGCGGATCGACCCGGCCGGCGCCGACGTCGCCTCCGTGCTCGCGGCCGGCTTCCCCGCCTGGACCGGCGGCGTCCTGCACGCCGAAGACCGGCGGCCGGACCGGCACCCATAGACTGCGCCCTGTGGATCACGTGTGCGTGGTGTACAACCCCCGCTCCGGCGCCCTGCTCGGCCGGGAGCGGCTCGCCGGGCCGTTCGAGCGGCGCGGGGTGACCGCCGAGCTGCGCGCGTTCGGCCCCGCCACGCTCGGGCGCTACGTGACCCGGGCCCGGGCGGTGCTCGCGCCGAAGGCGTCCGCGTGAGCGCCGTGCGCATCGCGCAGATCTCCGACCTGCACTTCGGCCGCGACGTGCCCCGGGTCGCGCGGGCGTTGCCGGCCGAGCTGCGCGAGGCCGCGCCGACGCTCGTCGCGGTCTGCGGCGACCTGACCCAGACGTTGCGGGCGGCGCAGTTCCGGGCCACCCGGGCGTTCCTCGACGAGCTGCCGGCGCCGGCGCTGGTCGTGCCCGGCCACCACGACCGGCCCGGGTGGCGGGTCTGGTCCCGGTTCGCGCGGCCGGGGCGGCGCCGACGGGCGCACATCGGCACCGACCCGCTCGGCGCGACCGTGCACACCGCCGCCGGGCTGGTCGCGGTCGGGGTGAACACCGCCCGGCGGTGGACCTTCCACACCGACTGGTCGCGGGGCCGGATCGACGCCCCGCAGCTGGCCGCGATCGTGTCGGCGTTCGAGGCCGCACCCGCGGCCGGGGCGTAGATGGCGGTACCGGTCTCCGAGCAGCGCAAGCTGTTCCAGCGCTCGGGCGACATGTGCGCCTTCCCCGGCTGCCGCGCCGCGCTGACCGCCGAGGCCTCCGGCGCCGACCGCGTCGCCGCGCTCGGGGAGATGGCGCACATCGTCGGCGAGAGCCCCAACGGCCCGCGCGGGGGCTCGCCGCTGACCCGGGCCGAGCGGGACCGGTACGAGAACCTCGTCCTGCTCTGCGGCCACCACCACGAGCTCGTCGACTCCCAGCCGCACACGTGGACGGTCGAGGAGTTGCACGCGATGAAGGCGGCGCACGAGACGTGGGTGCGGCGGCGGCTCGGCGGCGTCGACGCCGCGGGCCGCCGGGCCGGGGCCGGCTCGCCGTGGATGGTGCCCGAGCCGGTGCGGCTGCTCGTCGAGCGGCCCGAGGACCGGCAGCGGCTGGCCGGGCTGGTGCTCGAGGACGGCCGCGGCGCGGTGGTGGCCGTGGCCGGGGCGGGCGGCTTCGGCAAGACCACGCTCGTCGCGCAGGTCTGCCACCAGGTCCGCGACGCGTTCCCCGGCGGCGTGCTGTGGGTGGCCGTCGGCGAGCAGGTGCTCGAACGCGCGCTCGCCGAGAAGGTCAACGACCTGTCCGAGCTGGTCGGCGGCGCGCGGCCGGCGCTGAGCGACCCGGCCGCGGCCGGGCACCGGCTGGCCGCGCTGCTGGCCGGCCGGCCGCCGACGCTGCTGGTCGTCGACGACGTCTGGACGGCCAGCCAGCTCGCGCCGTTCCTGCACGGCGACGCACGGGTCGTCGCCACGTCCCGCTCGCGCGGCGCGCTGCCCGCCAACGCCCGGGTCCACACGCTGCGGCCGCTCGGCCCGGCCCTGAGCCGGTCGCTGCTGCGCCTCGGCGTGCCCGGGCTGACCGACACCGAGCCGCTGGTGCGCCGCACCGGGGGCTGGCCGATCCTGCTCGCCCTGGCCAACGGCGCGATCCAGCGCTCCGTGGAGGACGGCCTGACCCCGGACGCGGCCGCCGGCCTGGTCGCCGAGCAGCTGCACACCGACGGGCCGGACAGCCTCGACCTCGACAGCGCCGACCGTCGCGACCATGCCGTCCAGGCCACCGTCGACGCGAGCCTGCGGCGCCTGGACGCCGACGCCCGGGACCGGTTCCTCGAGCTCGGCGTGTTTGCCGAGGATGCCGATGTCCCGGTGTACGTCGTGCAGGTGCTGTGGGCCGCGAGCGGCACCCCGGCCCGCGTCGCCCGGCGCCTGATCCGGACCCTCGCCGACCTCGCCCTCGTGTCGGTCGCGGGCGAGGCGCTGCGCCTGCACGACGTGCTCCGCGCCCACCTGCGGCAGATGCTCGGCCCCGAAGGGCTCGCCGCGGCGAACCGCCGGCTCGTCGAGGCCGTGCGCGCGGAGGCGGACACCGACCGTACCGCGGTCGCCGGCTACGCCCGCGTGTACCTGGCCGACCACGCCGCCGACGCCGGGATGCTCGACGAGCTGCTCCTCGACGCCGGCTACCTGCTCACCGCGTGGGCGCCCGGGCTGCTCGCCCGCCTGTCCGCGGTGCGCACCGAGGCGGGCCGCGCGGCGGCGCTGGCCTACCGGCGGGCCGTGCACCACTTCCGGGACCGGCCGACGCCCGATTGGCCGGCCTACCTGGAGCTCGCCGCGCGCCAGGCCGGCGCCCCCGACCTCGCCGACGACGCGGGCCGCCGGGCCGTTACGAGCCGGTGGCGGTGCCGGTGGACGGACTGGTACGTCGAGCCGCCGCACACCATCCTGACCCGCCACCCCGGCCCGGTGATCGACGTGGCCGTGCTGCCCCGGCCCGACGGCCGGCTCCTGGTCGCCAGCCTCGACGGCGACCAGATCCGGGTGTTCGACGGGCAGCGGGGCACGGTCGCCGACCTGCCGTGGCGGCTGCCGCCCGACCACGTGCCGACGGCCCTCACCTGCGTGGCGCTGCCGGGCGGCGACCACGCGTTCCTCGTCGGCACGGACCACGGCCACGCCCTGGCCTGGCACGCCGGCACCGGCGAGCGCCTGCCCTGGGACCTGCCGTTCGATCCGGAGCGCCCGCAGCCGGCCGCCGACCCGTGGGACGACGCCAACCCGCCTCCCCCTCCACCGCCGGCGCCGGAGGCGGTCGATCCCTGGGACGACTCCGCGCCGACACCACCGGCGCGGGCGTGGCTCGCCGGGACGCCCGAGCCCGGCGAGCTCGACTGGTCGACCGAACCACCCGACGAGGAGCTCCCAGCGCCGGCGCGGTGGCGGCCGGTCGCGCCGCCCGAGCCGGACGAGCCGGACGACCCGGAGCCTGGGACTGACGACTACGTGGACGACCTGATCGACCAGGAACCCTTCGAGCCCGACACGGGCGTGCCGGACAAGGACACGTGGACGACCAGGCACCCGCCGGAGCCCCGCATCCGCTGGTTCGAGTCGGACGGCCCGATCCTGCGCATCGTGCGCCGCCGGTCGGTGTGGGCGGTCGACACCCGCACCGGCCGCCGGGCCGCCGGGCCGGACGACGTGGCCGCGGGCCAGGGGCAGCTGGTGACCCGGTTGCCGGACGGCGGCCGGGTCAGCGGCTTCACGGACGGCAGCATCGAGATCGCCGGCCGCCCGGGGACCCCGGCGACGGTCGTGGACGTCCACGCGGGCCCCGTGCAGGCGCTCGGCGCGGGACGCGCTCCCGACGGCCGCGCGCTGCTGGCCACTGGCGGCCACGACGACGGGACCGTGCGCCTCTGGGAGGTCGGCGACCTGGTCGAGTACGGCCGGCGCACCCGGCCGACCGCGGTCGAACGGCTGGCCGCGGCGGGCGGGATCGTGGCCGCCGCGCACGGAGGGCCGGTGATCCAGGTCTGGGCCGGTGGGCGGGTCGAGCGCGAGCTGGTGCACGAACGGCGGGTCACGGCGCTGTTCGCGGCCGGCGACGTGGTGCTCGCCGGGGGCGCCGGCGGACCGCCCCGGGCGTGGAACCCGGCCACCGGCGAACGGATCGACAGCGGCCTCGGCGGGGTCACCGGGCGGGTCGTCGCCTGCGCCGCCACGCCGGACGGGGCGGTCCTGATCACCACCGACGAGACCTCGGTGCGCGCCTGGGACGTCGTCGACGGCCGGCCCCGGTGGCACCTGGACGCCCGCGGCGCCGACGTCATCAGCCTGCCGGACGGGGGCCTGCTCATCAGGGACGACTACGACCGGTACCGCTGCGGCGATCCGGCCACCGGACGGACCACCGGGCTGCGCGCCGGCGAACTCATCCCCGAATGGTCATCGAAGACCGGGACCGCGAAGCATCTCGACCAGGCGCTGGCTGTCCTGTTCACCGGCCGGGGCGTCCGGGAGCGGGCCGGAGCCGAGCGCCGGCCCGGGAGCCGGCGGCCGGACCGTGGCTACCGGTACGGCAATGACCTGCAGGCGGTACACGCCACGCTCGTACGGCTGTCGGACGGCGCCACGCTCGCCGCGCTCGGGGGCCGGGCGTTGCGGCTGCGCCGCCCCCACGCCGACGAGTCGACGTGGGGGTCCGAGCGAACCGTCTGGTACGACTGGCACACGCTGAGCGACGTGCACCTCGACACGCCGGTCACCGCGCTCGCGGCCGACGGGGACGAGCTCGTCGTGGGCACCGCCCGCGGGCTGGCCCGGCTGCGGATGCGGGTCGAGCCGCCGGTGTAGCTCAGTCCCACCAGGCCCGCCATACGGTCGCGCCGAGCAGGGCGGCGGCCAGCTCCGGCAGGGAGTCCACGCCGTACAGGTCCGCCGCGTCGCTGTACGTCGCGAAGTCCCACGCCAGGGTCAGGGCCGATCGGCGGTCCAGCGGCGGGCGGGCCACCGTGAACTCGATGCTGTCGCGGGTCAGGATCACCGGCTCGGCGCCGTAGCGGGTGTGGAAGTGGTGCAGCATCGCGGCATGGGCGGGCGGGGCCGGGTAGCCGTTCCAGTCGCCGTACCCGAGCAGCAGCGGAATCCGCCAGGGCGCCGCGACCGGGAGCAGGGCGACCAGCGCCGTGCCCTCGTCCGGCTCCGGCGGCCGGTCGTACACCGCCGGCCACTCCCCCGCCTCGAGCTCGTCCAGGTCGAGCTCCGCCGGCGGCCGGCCCAGCGTCGCGGGGCGCCCGGGCGGCTCCTCCCACGGCTCGGGGCCCGGTTCCCCGGCCATGGCGGCGAGCTCCGCGGGCGTGTCCGGGTCCATGAGCAGCGGCCACAGGCCCGTCGTGGCGTGCCGGGGCCGCAGCCGCCGCCACCACGAGCGGGCCTGCGCGGCCGGAACCTCGAAGCCGTGCACAGGGGTGCCGTCCGGGGTTCTCAACACTTGGTGCAGCACCCCGGCACGGTACCGGGTCAGCGCCGCCCGCCGCCGAAGCCGTTGCCCGCCGGGGCCTGGCCGGCGGTGACGGTCGCGGCGAGCGTCGCCGCGCCGAGGGAGCCGGACCGGGCCAGTCCGCCGGTGCTCGTGCGGGTCGCGGTGCCGCCGGTGTAGACCTTGTACTGCGCGCCGCTGGTGATCTTCGGCCCGGAGTGCACCACGTTCTGGGTCGTCTTCGAGGTGACGAACGTGGCCAGGACGGTCCCGCCCGCGTCGGTGATCTGGACGGTGGTGCCCGCCGCCACCGCGCTCGTCAGCGTCGCCGACAGCCAGCCCTGTGCCGAGCCGGTGCCGGGCGCGACCGCCATCCCGGCGCTGCCCGCCGCGAGCAGGACACCGCCGCTGATGGTGAAGCTGCCGTTGACGTCCAGCGCGCCGTTGCCGCTGCGGGCCGGGCCGTTGACGACGACGGTGCCGCCGGTGATCTCGGCGGTACCGTTGGAGTCGAACCCGTCGCCCTCGGCGTTGAGCACCAGCGTGACGTCGGCGTCGCCGGCGTCGACGACCACCTGGCCGTCGAGGGTGCCGGTGAGGCGGTAGGTGCCCGCGGCGGTGATGCCGACCGTGCCGTCCTCGGCCGCGGTGGCCAGGTTCACGGTCGTGGCCCTGGACGCGTCCCAGGTCGGATCGGCGGCGTCGGCGGCGGAGTTTTCCGCGAGTACCGCCGCCGCGTCCGCAACGACGTCCACAGTGGACGCGGCGGACGCGGCCGCGCCGCCGGGCTGAGCCGTGTTCGTGCCACGGCAGCCGGCTGGCACCGCGGCAGCGAGGACGGCGGCGAGGACGGCGGCTTTCCTGCGGGGCGTCTTCATCGGGACTCCTGACGGGGGAAGTGGCGGCGCAGCACCGGCCGCCAGCGGTTGGCGGGCAGGTCGGGGCGCAGGGCGGCGAGGCCGGTGGCGTACTTGGAGATGGGCCCGGGCCGGTGCCCCAGCCGCCACAGCAGCCGGTCGACCTCCCCGGCGGCGTGCGGGGTCTTCGTCTCCACCACGGCCCGGCCGGGCAGGGCGAGCGCGGGGCCGCCGGGCAGCGCGAAGGACAGGCCGGTGTCGATCGTGACCCGGCTCGCCGAGGCCGGCAGGTACAGGGTCACGCGCTGGTAGCAGGTGACCAGGGCCGCGCCGAGGAGTACGCCCCGGCCCAGGACCGCCGCGGCGTACCGGCCGGCCGCCTCGGGCCCGGCGTAGGGCGTGCGGTGCTTGACCGTGACGCCGCGCGGGCCGCGGGTCTTCACCTCGGTGAACCGGTCGCCGCTGTCGAGGTAGGTGCGGACGCGGACCTTGAACCGGCCGCGGCGCCGGCGGGCCGCGCCCAGGTAGGCGTCGAGGCCGGGGGTGTCGAGGTACTCGGAGCAGTACCCGAAGCGCCGCCGCTCCCCGATCTGCAGCACCCGGGCGCCGGCCGGCAGCCGCCGGAGCAGATCCGGCACGAGGTCCTCGGGCAGCACGTACTTGCGGTCGGCGCGGGTCAGCAGCGCCGCGCGGGTCTGCAGCTCCTCCAGGCGGACCGGCTCCAGCACGTCCAGCGCGGTCACGCCGCACCCGCCGGCTCGCGGACGGCGCCGGTCGCGACGTACCGGACCTCGACCAGCGTCGTGTCGTTGACGGTGTCGACGTGGCGGACGGTCAGGTTCACCACGCGGGCGCCGAGGCTGCCCTCGAGGTGCGCCCGCAGCGCCGTCTCGTCCAGGTAGGCGCGGTCGAGGAGCATGGTCTGCTGGCGGTACCGGCCGAACAGCGCCGGGTGGTCGCCCACGAACAGGGCCGCGATGACCAGCGCCATGAGTCCGGCGGTGAGCCCGCTCCGGGTGTCGCTCAGCCCGGCGAGCAGCCCGAGCGCGAGCGCGGCGAAGTAGTAGGCGATCTCGTGCTGGAGCGCAACCGGATGATCGACAGCACCCCGAACAGGCCCAGCCCGAGCCCGGCGCCGACCGTGGAGGAGCCGAGCACCATCGTGGTGGCCAGCACGCCGACGTTGATGCCGAGGAACGCGACAACGAGATCGCGGCGGTGATGGCGGGGAAAGTAGACCCCGAACGCCAGCACCGCGATGGCGACGAGGTCGACCCCGATGATCAGTAGCTGCTCCACGGCACGCCTTCAGTTGCGCTTCACGTCCCGTTCATCTAGCCGGGCGTGGCCGTGCGCTCCCTGTGTGGCGGCTGCGCTGCGCTCGTGACTTGAGCGGGGGGACCGATCCCGGACAGCACCTCCATGGCGTTGATGGCGCGGGGGAAACCCGCGTACGGCAGCGTCTGCAGGACCGCCTCCACCAGCTCGTCCCGGGTCAGCCCGACGTTCAGGGCGCTCCTCAGGTGCGAGGCCAGCTGCTGCCGCGTGTCGCCCAGGCCGACGAGGACGCCGAGGATGACGAGCTCGCGGCGGGCCGGGTCGAGGCCGGGGCGGCTGTGGATGTCGCCGTACGCGAACTCGACGGCGAACCGCGGCAGGTCCGGGGCGATGCGGGCCAGCGCCGCGTAGGCCTCGTGGCGCCGGCTGGGATCCTCGCCGTCGAGCTCGCGGATGCGGGCGGCGCCACGCTCGTAGCGGCTCATGCGTGCGACCCGTTGCGCTCGGTGAAGTCGAGGACCCGGCGCCAGGCGTCGTCGCAGGCGGCGGACCACTCGGCCGGCGAGCGGTCGAAGAACGAATGGGGCGCGCCCTCGTACGTGTGCAGCTCGTGCTCGGCGCCCGCCGCGGTCAGGCGCCCGGCCAGGGCCCGGAAGTCCGCCTGCGGCGTGGCGGCGTCGTCGCCGGCCAGGAGCAGCAGCAGCGGCCGCCGCAGCCGGTCGAGCACGTCGGTGACCTGCTCGGGTCGCCCGTAGAAGCCGATCGCGCCGGCCAGGTCGAGGTCGCTCGCCGCCAGCCGCCAGGAGAGGCCGCCGCCGAAGCAGAACCCGACCGTGAACGTCGCGCCGGGGTTGGCCTTGTCCAGGTACGACATCGCCGCCCGCACGTCGAGGGTGACCTCGTCCGGCTGGACGAGCGGCAGGTGCGACGGCCAGTCGAAGTCGTCCCCGCGGGCGCCGGCGCCGGCCGTGCGCCCGTAGTAGTCGACCGCGACCGCGCCGAAGCCGGCCTCGGCGAAGCGCTCGGCGAGGGCGCGGTAGTACGCGTGCACGCCGCGCACGTCCGGCAGGATCACGACGTTGCGGCCGTTGGGCGCGGCGGGCACGGCCGCGTAGGCGCCGAAGACGGTCCCGTCGGCGGCGGTGAGCTCGATGGGCGCGGCGTGCTCGACGGCGCCGGCGTTCGGCGCGGCCGGCGGCCGGCTCTCGTTGGTGTGGCACATGGGCCCAGCCTGGAGCCGGGCGGCGACGGCCACCAGACCCCGGCCGAGCAGGGGAATCGGCGATACTGGTACTGGCCGGGCCAGGATCGCGGGGCGCCGGGTCGGCATACTGGTCGGCATGGACAACGGCCGTGAGCTGGGCGACTTCCTCAAGTCCCGGCGGGCCCGGACGCGCCCGCCCCTCGCCGGGCCCCGGCGGCGGGTGCCGGGCCTGCGCCGGGAGGAGGTCGCGCAGCTGGCGGGCATCAGCGTCGAGTACTACGTCCGCCTCGAACAGGGCCGCGCCCAGCGCCCGTCGGACGAGGTCCTCACCACCCTCGCGGCCGCGTTGCGGCTCGACCACGACGAGCGGGCCCACCTCTTCGACCTGGGCCGCTCCCGGGGCGCCGCCCCGCGACCCCGGCCCGCCGAGCGCGCCCGCCCGGAGCTCGTGCGGCTGCTGGTGACCCTGGACCGCGTCCCGGCGCTGCTGATCGACCACCGCCTCGACGTCCTGGCCGGGAACCGCCTCGCCGCCGCGCTCTTCTTCGACTTCGACGCCGCCCCCGTCCGGCAGCGCAACCTGGCCCGCTTCGCGTTCCTCGACCCGGCCGCCCGGGAGCGCTTCGCGGACTGGCCGGAGGTGGCCCGGGCCACGGTGGGCCAGCTGCGCCTGGCGGCCGGCCGGCATCCGCACGACGAGCCCCTCGCGACGCTGCTGGGCGAGCTCACGATGCGCAGCGAGGACTTCCGCACCCTGTGGTCGCGGCGCGACGTGCGCGAGCGGACCCACGGCACGAAACGGTTCCGCCACCCCGCGGTGGGCGAGCTGACGCTGCGCTTCGAGAACATGGACCTGCCGTCGGCGACCCAGCGCGTCGTGATGTTCTTCGCCGACCCGGGCACCCAGGCGGAGCAGTCCCTCGAGCTCCTGGCCATGTGGTCCACGCCGGCGCTGCTTGAGTAGCTGTCCTGCGACGACGGCACCACGACCACGATCACGCGCGTCGAGCGCACCCACTACCTGATGCAGGACGCCGACGGCACGGCGTACCGGATCCTCGAGGTCCCGCATCCGCCCGCCGAACTCGAACGGCAGCTCGACGCGGCCGGTCGTCGGTCTGGTCCACCGCGTACCCGCCGTCGATGATCACGAAGCCCGGGCACAGCTTCCTGAGCACCCTCGCCGACACCGGCCTGTGGCGGGCCTTCGCGGCGATCGGCGTCAGCGCGGTGCACACCGGTCCGCTGAAGCGGGCCGGGGGCCTGTTCGGCCGGGAGTCCACGCCGAGCGTGGACGGGCACTTCGACCGGATCAGTACCGACATCGACGAGGTGTTCGGCACCGAGGCCGAGTTCCAGGGCATGTGCGCGGTGCAGCGGGAGACGTGGACGTACAGCGACCAGGCCGGCGCCTGGTACCACCACCGCTTCCACGACTTCCAGCCCGACCTCAACGTGCTCAACCCCGAGGTCCGCGCCGAGCTCAGCAAGGTCGTCGCGTTCTGGGAGCGGCTCGGCGTCAGCGGCTTCCGCGTCGACGCCGTGCCGTTCGTCATCGAGCGGACCGCGCCCGGCGTCGACCCCCGCGACCGCGACTACGGCTTCCTCACCGAGTTACGCGAGCAGACGTCGTGGCGCCGCGGCGACGCCGTGTTTCTCGCCGAGGCCAACGTGCCGAGCGACGAGCTGCGGCTGTTCTTCGGCGACGCCGACGGGGCCGCGAACCGGCTGCAGATGCTGTTCGCGTTCCGGCTCAACGAGGCCCTCATGCTCGCGCTGGCCCGCCAGGACCCCGGCCCCCTCGCCGACGCGCTGCACACGCTGCCGCCGCTGCCGCGCCACGGGCAGTGGGCCACGTTCCTGCGCAACCACGACGAGGTCGACCTGTCCGGCCTCACCACCGCCGAGCGCGACGAGGTGTTCGCCGCGTTCGGCCCTGACCGGCGCCAGCAGCTGTACCGCCGCGGGATCCGCCGCCGGCTGGCCCCGATGCTCGCCGACGAGCGGCGCCTGCGGATGGCCTACAGCCTGCAGTTCACGATGCCGGGCACGCCCGTGCTGCGCTACGGCGACGAGATCGGCATCGGCGGCCATACGATCGTCCCGGTCGACGCGGCCGGGGTGCTGGCGCACGGCACGGAGGCCCCGGGCGGCGCGATGGTCTTCGTGCACAACCTCGCCGACCGGCCGGTGCGGGTGGGCCTGCCACCCCACCCGAGCGAGGACCACGGGCCGGTGGAGGTGCTCAGCAACCGCGAGTACCCGGAGTGCGACCTCCGGGACCTCGAGCTGGACGGGTACGGATACCGCTGGATCCGTCTTCGCCGCAGCCACGGACCGGGGCGGCACTAGGATGGTGCGTCGTGGGTGTCACCGAAGCGCTGCTCCGACTGCTCACGGCCGCCCACCGCGCCGTCCCGGAGGACCTGCCCGCGCTGGCCACCGAGGGCGTCCGGCTGGTCGGCGCGCTCGACGCCGACATCTTCCTGATCGACTACCGGCAGTCGTACCTCGTGCCGCTGACCGCCGTCGACGCTCCAACGGCCGCGGCGGTACCGGTGGAGGGCACTCTGGCCGGGCGGGCGTTCGCCTACACGGAACTGTGCGAGGCGCCCGAGGACGGCGGGTACCGGATGTGGGTGCCGCTGCTCGACGGCACCGAGCGGCTCGGCGTCATCGCGGTGCACACGGCCGCCGAGCCGACCGACCGGTTGCGGGACGACTGCCGGCACATCGCCTCCGCGCTGGCCGAGCTGCTCATGACCCGCCGGCACTACGGCGACGGCGTGGAGCGCACCCGGCGCTTGGAGCCGATGCAGCTCGCCGCGGAGATCCTGTGGAACCTGCTGCCGCCGCTGACGTTCGTGAGCCACGCGGTCTCGGTCAGCGCGATCCTCGAGCCGTGCTACGACGTCGGCGGCGACGCGTTCGACTACGCCATAAACGGCAACGTGCTGCACGTGGCGGTGTTCGACTCGGTCGGGCACGGGATCGAGGCCAGCGACACGACGTCGCTGGCGATCAACGCGTACCGCAACGCCCGGCGCACCGGCCTCGACCTCGCGGACACGTGCCGGTCGATCGACACCTGGCTCAGCGCCCGCCACCCCGGCAACTGGGTCACCGCGCTGCTGCTCGAGCTCGACACCGTCACCGGCCTGGCCCGGCGCATCTCGGCCGGCCACCCGGGCGAGCTGCTCCTGCGCCAGGGCAAGGCGGTCAAGTCCCTGCCGGCCCCGACCGCGATGCCGCTGGGCCTGCGCCGCCTCGCCGACCGCGAGCCGGAGGTCACCCAGGAGCAGCTCCAGCCGGGCGACCAGCTCCTGCTGTACACCGACGGCGTCGTGGAGGCCCGCACCGCCGACGGCGAGTTCTTCGGCCTCGACCGCCTGGGCGACTACGTGACGCGCGCCCTGGCCGACCGGCTCCCCGCCCCGGAGACGATGCGCCGCCTGGTCCACGCGATCCTGACCCACCAGAACGACCGCCTCCAGGACGACGCGACGGCGGTACTTGTCGAATGGCGCCCCACGGCGGCCCCGACCGCCGACCTGCTGCCCCGCGTCGAGTAGTAGCCCGGGTTCAGGTCGTGGCCCGGTAGCGGCCCGGGGTCGTGCCGACGAGCCGGGTGAAGGCCGCGATGAAGCCGCTCGGGTTCGCCCAGCCGCACGCGTGGGCCACCCGCGTGGTGTCGTGCCCGTCGGCCAGGAGCACCAGGGCGTGGAAGATGCGCAGCTGGGTGCGCCACTCGTAGAAGGTCATGCCGAGCTCGTCGTGGAACAGCCGGCTCAGGGTACGGGCACTCGCCCCGGCCGTCCGGCCCAGCGCGGCCAGGGCGGCGTTGTCCGCGGGGTCGTCGTACAGGATCCGCGCGACGGCCCGGAGGCGGTCGTCGCGTGGCTCCGGCAGCCGCAGCGCCAGCTCGTCCGCCTCCTGGAGCTCGTCGACGAGCACCCGGTGGAGGCGGGCCTCGGCGGCGCGGGCGTACCGGCGCGGGCCCGTCAGGGCGAGCAGGACCTCGCGGGCCAGGCCGGACGCGGTGAACACCGCGGGGCGGTCCGGGGCGAGGCGGGCCAGGGCGGGCGGCAGGAAGACGATCCGCATGTCGGTGTCGCCGTGGGCGCGGTGCTGGTGCGTGAACCCGGCCGGCGTCCAGGCGACCCGGTTGGCGGGGACGATCGAGGTGCCGCGCTCGGTGTGCACCGACAGGACGCCGCGGGCCGCGTACACGAGGTGGCCCCGCGGATGGGAGTCCGTCGAGCCGGACCCGCCCGACGGCCACAGGTGCACGCCGCCGGACGGCCAGATCCGGGATTGGCGGGCAATGGGCACAGCTTGGCATTCTATCGGTGGGCGGCCAGACCGTCGGGCGGCGATCGTGCAGGTATGACGACGATGCGAGCGGCGGTATGTGTGCGGGCCGGCGGCCCCGAGGTCCTGGAGGTTCGCGAGCTGCCGGTGCCGGCGGTGCGGCCGGGGTGGAGCCTGGTCCGCGTGCGGGCGGCGGGCCTGAACCGGTCGGAGCTGCGGACCCGGCAGGGGCACTCCCCGAGCGTCGAGTTCCCGCGGGTGCTGGGGATCGAGTGCGTGGGGGTCGTCGCGGCGTCGACGGACCCGCGGCTGCCGGAGGGGGCGACCGTCGCGGCGGTGATGGGCGAGATGGGCCGGGCCTTCGACGGCGGCTACGCGCAGTACGCCCTGCTGCCCGACGCACTGCTCATGCCGGTCACCACCACGTTGCCCTGGGACGTGCTGGCCGCGCTGCCGGAGACGTACCTGACCGCGCTGGGCGCGCTGGACGCGCTGGGGGCCGGGCCCGGCGACCGGCGGCGGCTGCTGATCCGGGGCGGGTCCTCGTCGGTGGGGCTGGCCGCGGCGTCGATCGCGTCCGCCTACGGCCTGGAGACCATGGCCACGACCCGGCGGCCGGGCAAGGCCGGCACGCTGAGGGCCGCCGGCGCCGCCCACGTGCTCGTGGACGGCGCCGGGAGCGGTCCGGCCGTGTGGCCGGAGGGCCCCGATCTGGTACTCGACCTAATCGGGGCGGACACGGTGGTGGACTCGCTGCGCCTGGTCCGCCGCGGCGGGACGGTGTGCGTGGCCGGGTCGCTCAGCGGCTGGCTGGTCCGCGACTTCGAACCGATCGCGATGATCCCGCCGGGCACGAAGCTGACCGCGTTCCACAGCGACGCCGTCAAGGGCGCCGCGGGCATGCTCCAGCGCGTGGTCGACCAGGTCGAGGCCGGCGTCTACCGGCCCAACATCGACCGGGTGTTCGGCCTCGACGACATCGTCGCCGCGCACCGGTACATGGAAGGCGATCAGGCCGCCGGCAAGCTCGTGCTCGTGCTGTAGTTCTGCCCGAGCGGGGCGCCCGGGATGGGCTTGGCGATGAGGCCCACGGGGACGAAGAACATGATCTGGCCGATCGCCAGCGTCAGGGTCCACAGGGCCTTGTCGTCGTAGTGCTCGGACACCCGCGCGAACAGCTCGCCGGGCACCCGGTCCCCGGCCGGGTTCGGGGTCAGGACCGCCTCGAGGAGCTCGAGGGCGGCGCGCTCGGCGTCGGTGAAGTACGGCGAGTCGTGCCAGCTGGCGAGGGAGTCGATGCGCTCGTCGGCCTCCCCCGCCTTGCGCAGCTCGGCGGCCTGGCGCACGGTGTGGTACGTGCTGCCGACGATCTGCCCGGCCCGCAGCGCCACCAGGCCGACCGTGCTCTGCGGGACGGTGCCGTTGGACACCACCTTGGACATGCCGGCGGCGACCGGCGGGAAGTCGGGGAAGAAGGGGATCGGGTCGGGCAGGCGTGACTCGGGCATGGTGTCGTGTTCCTTTCGGCCTTCGATTGGCGTTCGGGAAGTACGACGAAGCAGGCCGTCGAAACGTCAGTGGGCCTCGCCGTTGATCATGGCCGCGGTGAGGACCCGGCCGCCGATGCCCCAGCCGCCGTCGACGACCTCGTCGACGAGAATGAGCGTGTTGGGCCGGGCGATCTCGCCGTACAGCCGGACGTACAGATCCGTTGCGGTGTCGACGATGTGCTGCTTCTGCTCGTTGGAGAGGGTGCCCGCGGGAACCTTGAAGTTGGCGAACGGCATGGGAATGTCCTTTCGGAATCAGATGAGTTCGGAGATACCGATGCGGTGGTAGAACTCGGCCCGGATGCGGTCGTAGACGACGGAGACGACCTCGCTGCCGTCCTCGCTCGGGTCGACGTGCACGCGGAACGGGCGCTCGCCCGCGGGGAGGTCCACGACGCGGACGATCGCCTCGGCCACCTCGTCGGCGGTGCGTCCGGCCGGGAAGATGGCGGCGAGGGCCGGGGCCATCGCCGCGCGGATCTCGCCGTACCGCGGGTCGTACTCCGCGGCCCGGGCGGAGTCGGCCGGGGTGCCCGCGTGCGCGAAGTGGTTGGTGCCGCTCGGATACGCGCCCGGCACGACGATCGTGGTACCGATGCCGAAGCGGACGAGCTCGGCCGCATAGCTCTCGGCGAGCGCGTCCATGCCGGCCTTGGCGGCGAAGTACGGCGCCAGGAACGGCGGGTGCCCGCCACGCGTCGACGACGAGCCGACCCACAGGAGGTGGCCCGAGCCCTGGGCGCGCAGGATCGGCAGCACCGCCCGGTTGACGCGCTGGGTCGAGACGACGTTCACGTCGTACAGCTCCGCGATCTGCTCCGGGGTGAACGCCTCGGCCGGGCCGAGCACCATGTGCCCGGCGTTGTGCACGACGACGTCGATGCGGCCCTGCTCCCGCATGATCTGCGCGACCGCGGCGTCGACCGAGGCCTGGTCCTGCACGTCCAGGTCGACGGCGTGCTCGAAGGCCGCGGCGGCCTGCGCGTTGCGGCCGGTGGCCGCGCGCATCCCGGCGTACACGACGTGTCCACTGTGGACCAGGGCCAACGCCGTCAGGTTGCCGAAGCCGCTCGACGCGCCGGTGATGAGCACGATCATCAGATGATGCCCCCGTTCGCGCGGATGGTCTGGCCGTTGACCCAGTGCCCGGCCGGCGAGGCGAGGAACGCCACGACCGCGGCGATGTCGGCGGGCGTGCCGAGGCGCTCCAGCGGCGGCTGCTGGGCCAGGTGCCGGATGGTGGCCTCGTCCTTGCCGTCGAGGAACAGGTCGGTCGCGGTGGGGCCGGGCGCGACGGTGTTCACGGTGACGTCGCGGCCGCGCAGCTCCCGGGCCAGGATCAGGGTGATCGCCTCGACGGCGCCCTTGGTCGCGGTGTACGGGGCGTACGTCGGGAACTGCAGCCCGACGACCGACGTCGAGAACTGGATGATGGCGCCGCCGGGCCGCAGCCGGCGCGCGGCCTGCTGGTCGACGACGAAGGTGCCGCGCACGTTGGTGCGGTGCAACTCGTCGAACGCGGCGAGGTCGAGCTCGGCGACGGTCTGCAGGTGCATGCGCCCGGCCGCGTGGACGACGACGTCGACGCCGCCGAAGGTCGCCTCGGCCCGGTCGAACAGCGCCGCGACCGCGGCCTCGTCGGCCACGTCGGCCTGCACGGCGATCGCCTCGCCGCCGGCCGCCTCGATCTCCCCGACCGCCGCCCGCGCCTCGGCATGGTTGCCGGCGTAGGCGACGACGATCTTCAGGCCGTCGGCGGCGAGGCGGGTGGCCGCGGCCCGGCCGATGCCGCGGGAGCCGCCGGTGACGATGGCGACGCGGCTGGTTGTCGTAGTGGTCATGTCCACCACTCTGGGCGCCGGGCGGCCCGGGATACAGACGGCGCTTACCGGGGGGACGCCATCCCCTGTCTCGCGCCCGGGCGGCGGGAGACACTGGGATCATGGACCTGGCCGAGCTGGGCGCGTTCCTGAAGTCGCGCCGTGACCGCATCCGCCCCGCCGACGTCGGGCTGCCGACCGGTCCGCGGCGGCGCGTGCCGGGCCTGCGCCGCGACGAGGTGGCGCAGCTGGCCGGGGCCTCGGTGGAGTACTACATCGAGCTCGAACGCGGCGCCGGTTCGCAGCCGTCGGAGCAGATGCTGGCCGCCCTCGCGCGGGCGCTGCGGCTGACCCTCGACGAGCGCGACCACCTGTACCACCTCGCCGGAAGGCCGCTCCCGGCGCCGGGCGGGCCGGCCGCCCACGTGCACCCGGGCATGCTCGACCTCCTCGACCGGCTCACCGGCACGCCCGCGCAGGTGATCACGGATGTGCACGTCACGCTCGTGCAGAACCGCCTCGCGAAGGCGCTGCTGGGCGACCAGGTCCATTTCGAGGGGCACAGTCGCAGCTTCGTGTTCCGGTGGTTCACCGATCCACAGGCGCGGAAGTTGTACCCGGAGCAGGACCACGAGTACCAGTCCCGCTCGTTCACGGCCGACCTGCGCGCGGCCGTGGCCCGGCGGGGCGGGCGCGACCGGGAGACCCAGGAGCTGGTGGACGCGCTGCTGGACCGCTCGCCGCAGTTCGCGGCGCTGTGGGAGGAGCGGGACGTGGCGGTACGCCGGGAGGAACAGAAGCGGATCATCCACCCCTCCCTCGGCACCATCGAGCTGAACTGCCTGAACCTGTTCTCGGAGGACGGCCGGCAGCGCCTGCTCTGGTTCACCCCGACCCTCGGCACGGGCGCCGGGGAGCAGCTCGAGCTGCTCGGCGTCGTCGGGAGCCAGAACCTACTAGCCGGGGACTTCTCTATATAGGTAGAGTTGTGCCATGCCTGTTGTCGCGCCGAACCGCGCGGCGCGCCTGGGGCGGTGGCTGTGCCTGGTGTGCGTCGCGGCGGGCCTGGTCGTGGGCGTCGTCACGATCGCGGTTACCCTGCCGCGGTACGGCGGCGGCGCGAGCTGGTCCGGCGCCGCGGTCGGGCTGGCGCTGCTGTCCGGGCTCCTGGGCGTGTACACGGCGTTCGGGCTGGCCGTGACCTCGCGGGCCGCGGCCGTGCCTCCGGTGACGCTGGCCGCGGGGAGCTGTGCCGGGGTCGTCGCCGGGGTGGCGTGGTGCGCGCTGATGCCGTTCAACCAGACCCTGGCCCTGCCGGGCCCGTGGCCGGCGGCCGGCTACGGGCTGGCCCTCGGCGCGGTCGTGATCGGCGCGCCGGCCACGGCCGCGGCGATCGCCATCCGGCACACGGCGGACGCGCGCCAGGCGGCCATCGCCGCGGCCGGCACCGGTGGTGTCGCCGCACTCGTGATGCTCGCCGGGGGCTGGGCGACGGTGTGGGCGGCGCCGGGACTGCTCGACACGCCTCTGCTCGACAAGGGCCCGTCGTGGCGGCCCCCGGACATGGTCGAGCAGGTCGTCACCGGCTATCTGGCGCTGCTGCTGGTCGCCCCGCTGCTCGCCGCGCTCGTCGGCCGGCTGGTCGCCGTTCGCACGGGGCGCCCGGCGGCCGTGGCCGCGCTCGCCGCCTGCACCCTGCTGGCCTATCCGGCGCTGGACGCCGCCGCGGGCGGCGACGGGACTCGGTTCGGCGGAGTGGGTACCACCGAAATCGTGTTCTCCCCGACCGGCGGCACGCTGCTGACCAGCAACGCCGCCGGCACCTGGGTCCTGTGGGACATGACCGGCCCGAGCCGCCGGCGCACCTTCAACGACCGCGTCGTGTACTCCCCCGACGGGCGCCGGCTGGCCTCCCGCAACGTCCTGTGGACCCTGCCCGGGCCGGCCCGGACCGCCACGTTCGACGGCGGCGCGCCGATCGCGTACGACGCCGCCGGAACGCTCCTGGCCACCCACCCCACCCGCACCACGACCACGCTGTGGCGGGTCACGGACCCCGCCCACCCGGTGCGGCTGGGCACGCTGGAAGGCCGCGGCGGCGGCGCGTTCACCCCTTCCGGCGCCACGTACGTGGCCCGCGACGAAGACCGGGTGACACTGTGGGACGTGCGCGACCCGGCCCGGCCGGTCCGCCTGGCCGCCATCGCCGGCGGCGGCGCACAACCCCTTTCGGCGGACGGCACCGTCCTGGCCACCGGGGCCGTCCTGTGGAGCGTCGCCGACCCGGCCCACCCCCGCCTCGTCGGAGCCCTGGACGGTTCCCCCGTCTTCTCCCCCGACGGCCGCACCGCCGCCGCCGGCCACGGCGACGGCGGCGTCACGCTGTTCGACACCGCCACCGGCGCGCGGGTCGCCACGCTGCCGCCCACCCCGGGCGCCCGGAACGCGCAGATCGGCGCCTCCGACAGCCTGACCACCGTCGCGTTCGGCCCGGACGGCCGGACCCTGTCGGTGATCGTCGGCAACGGCACCGTCGGCGTCTGGGACCTCACCGACCGGCAGGCCCCGGTGCGCACCCGGATCGTGACCCGCCCCGTCAGCGGGCCCGGCCGCGTCGCGTTCTCCCCTGACACCACGGTCGTGGCCGGCGCCGCCCCCGACGGCGACCACGTCACCCTGTGGCGGCTCGACGACGGAAATGGAGTCGTCCGGTGACCCGAGCTGAGCACGGGACACCGGTCCACGTAGGACTCGCGTACCATTCCGGCGCGAGGAGGCGGCATGTCCACGAGCTTCCGGCTGGCGTCCTACGCCGTGTGCATCGAGCGCGGGCGGGTGCTGCTCGCCCGGTGGGTGTCCCCCGCGACCGGTGACACCCTGTGGACGCTGCCCGGCGGGCGGGTCGAGCACGCCGAGGACCCGATCGACACGGTGATCCGGGAGCTGGCCGAGGAGACCGGCTGCGCGGGCGTGGTCGAGCGCCTGCTGGGCGTGGATTCGCGGGTGATTCCGGCCGCCGAGGCGCGGCTCGGGGTCGAGCACCAGAACGTCGGTGTCTTCTACCGGGTGCGGGTCACCGGCGGGACGCTGCGGCCCGAACCCAACGGTGAAACCGCCGAGTCGGCCTGGACTCCGCTGCCCGAGGTGGCCGGTCTGCGGCGATCGTCGCTTGTCGACGTGGGGCTCGCGCTGGCGCGGACGCTTCCCGCGACCGGGCACGTCGCGGCGATCCCGGTGGGCGGCCGGATCCGGCATTGAGCCGCGCGGCGCCGGACCGCGAGGCACTGCGCGGCGACGGGATCCGGGCGGTGAACCACGGCACCGTGCGGTTGCACAGCGGGCCGATGAGGAGTGCGAACGCGACGGTACCGGCGCCGATGTCGCCGCCGAGCAGCCAGCCGGCCAGGGCCACGGACACCTCCACCGCGGTGCGGCCCAGCCAGAGCGGCACCCCGAAGCGCCGGTGCAGCCCGGTCATGAGCCCGTCGCGCGGGCCGGCGCCGAAGCCGGCCCCGAGGTAGAGGCCGCTCGCCACCGCCACCAGCAGCAGCCCGGCCGCGAACAGCGGCACCCGCACGGCCAGGGCGGGCACGACCGGCAGGACGGCCAGGCCGAGCTGCGCGGTGGTACCGATCAGGACGATGTTGAGCAGCGTGCCGAGGCCGGGCCGTTGGCGCAGCGGCAGCCACAGCGCCAGGACGGACGCGCCGATCAGGTTGGTCACCAGGCCGAAGCTCAGCCCGGAGTGCTGCGCCACGCCGAGCCCGAGCGCCGACCACGGTTCGACGCCGATGTGGGCGCGCACCATCAGTGAGGTACCGAAGCCGAACAGGACAAGGCCCCCGACGAGCGCCACCAGGCGGACGAGCAGTGTCTTCACGACTCGATCATGGTCGGCGAGCGGCGCCGGGAGACAGGGCCAATCCCGGGACGATGGCTCTTCTACGTCACCGGCCGCCGGGAGACCCACAGGGCGAGCAGGCAGTACGGGACCAGCAGGATCACGATGCTGCTGACCGCGCTGTCGTACGGCCACCGGTGCTGCCCGTCGGCCGGTCCGAGGCCGACGCAGGCCAGCACCACGGCCACCAGGACGCGGACCGCGCCGAATCCCCCGTGCCGGTCATGGAGCGCACTTTGCCACGTCCGGCGCCGGCGCGTTGACCCGTCGGTCAGGCGTACTGCGACAGCAGCGAAGCCGGGGCCTGGATGACCTTCGCGTTGGCCGGCTTGCTGATCGTGACCGCCTTGCCGAAGTCCTTGAACGTCGACGTGTTCGTCGTCGGCGGGATCGTGCGGCCGACCGCCGGCATGCTCACCTTCAGCATTGTCGGATAGCCGTCGTTGCCCACGGTCGCCTCGAACGCCACCGACTTCGCGGCGTCGCCCATCTGCTGGACCAGCGCCGCGGCCGACGCCGGGAGGGGGCGCTTGGTCGCGTCGATCGTGCCCTTGTACGCGCCCGGCCCGGTCTTCTCCGCCGTCACGATCGCGTCCGTGAAGCCCTTCACGTTCGCCGGGTCGTCGGGGCTGCCCAGCCCCAGCTTGCCCAGCGACGTCTTGGTCGCGTCGATGCGCATCCACTTGTCGGGGTCGACGTTGGGCAGCTCCTCGCTCACCTTGAGGTACACGTCGGTGCCCACGACGATGACCTCGGCGTTGATCTGCCGTTCCCCGTTGATGACGGTCGTCTTGCCGGTGCTGGTCTTCTTCGGCGGGTTGCTCGAGCCGACAAGCTTGATGGTGCCGGTGCTGCCGGTCTGGGTCGTCGCCGTGTAGCCGTACGGGGCGCCGCCGAGCTTGTTGAAGGCGTTCGCCAGGTCCGTGCGCGCGGCCGCCGTGGCCGCCGCGGCGCTGGTCGAGCCGGGGGCGGCGCCGCCGCCGGCCTTGTCGTCCTTCTTGCTCGTGCAGGCCGTGGTCACGGTGAGTGCGCCCGACAGCACCACAGCGAGTAGTAATCGCCGGCTGGACCTCATGCGTTGCCTCCCTCGGGCGACCCGATGCCGCCTCGCGAGAATAGCGACGCCCCGCCAGCCGTAACAGCTCGGGCGCGGTCGGCATCTCGGATAATGGCGGGCGTGCCCGAGGTCATCACCGCCGTGTACGAGATCACCGCGGACGACCCGGCCGCGCGGGCCGGGCTCGTTGCCGTCGAGCAGAGCCATGAGCTGCCCACCGAGCTCGCCCCGGCCAACGCCGTGCGCGACTCGCTCGCGCACGTGCGCTCGGTGGTGCCGCGCGCCGGGCGGCCGGCGCTGGCGACCGTCGAGTACCCGGTGGACCTGGCCGGCGGCGAGATCGGCCAGCTGCTGGTGCTGCTCCTCGGCAACGTGTCGCTGCAGGACGGGGTACGACTGGTGGAGGTTGATCTTCCGCCGTCGCTGACCGCCCGGCTGCCCGGGCCGCGGCTCGGCATCGCCGGCGTCCGGGCGCTCGCCGGCGAGCCGGAACGGGCACTGCTCGCCACCGCGCTCAAGCCCGTCGGCATGACGAGCGAGCAGCTCGCCGGCCTGGCCTACGAGCTCGCCGCCGGTGGCCTGCACGTGATCAAGGAGGACCAGGGCCTGGCCGACCAGCCGTGGGCGCCCTTCGCCGAGCGGGTGCCCCGCATCGCCGACGCGGCCCGGCGCCCGCTGCACGGCATGCGGCCGGCGCTGCCCACGCCCGGCGGCGGGATGACGATCGCGCGGGCGCCCGAGCTGCTGGACGCGTACGGCCCCGACACGCTCTTCCTCGTCGGCGGCGACCTGCGCCGCGGCGACGACCCGCGCGCGGCCGCCGAGCGCCTGGTCGCCGCCACCCGGTAGGTATTTGGTAGGCCCGGCTTCACACCCGGACGAACGCCGCGATCTGCGGGTCGCGGCGCAGCGCCTCGAGCTCGGCCGCCGTCGGCCGGACCGGGCGGTCACGCTCGGCGGTGACCGCGCACAAGAAGCCGAACGGCGCGTCGTCCGGCGCGCGGAACTGGTGCCAGCCCCAGGGCGGCACGAACGCGATGTCGTGCGGCGCGAGGTCCACGACCCGGTCGGCGAGGAGCGCGCGGCCGTGCCCGCGGATCGGCACGACGACGTGGGTGTGCTCGTGGCGCTCGAGGGTCGTGTGGCCGCCGGGGCCGATCTCGAAGTACCGCAGCGACGTTCCCTGCCCGTGCTCGGCGCCGGTCAGGATCTGCCGGGTGACCGAGCGGAACGTGTCGTCGTCCTCCTTGTAGGCGAGCACCTCGCCGCCCTCCCAGACGAACGGCTCGCGCTGCCGGCGGTGCATCATCCTGCCGATCGTACGCGTTGACGCTCCGCCTCGGTAAGTGATAGCTTACCGTTCGCCATGACGAACATAACGGCGATGCTCACCGCGCTCGGCGACCCGATGCGCCAGTCGATCCTCGACCGGCTCTCGAACGGGCCGATGCCGGTCGGGCGGCTCGCGGACGCGCTGCCGATCAGCCGCCCGGCGGTGTCCCAGCACCTGCGGGTGCTCAAGGACGTCGGGCTGGTGCTCGACCGGCAGGAGGGCACGCGGCGGCTGTACCAGGTCGATCCCGAGGGCCTGGCGCTGCTGCGGGCCCACCTCGACGGCGTGTGGGCGCGGGCGCTGGAGTCCTTCCGCGAACGGGTAGAGGAAGAGGAGACCTGACATGCTGCAGACCGTCCAGCCCATCCGGCGCGAGGTCGTCGTCGGGGTGAGCGCCCAGCGGGCGTTCGAGGTGTTCACCGCCGACATGACCTCGTGGTGGCCGGCCCGGCACCACATCGGCTCGGCGCCGATCGAGGAGGTCGTCATCGAGCCGAGGGTCGGGGGCCGCTGGTACACCCGGCACCAGGACGGCACGCAGACGTCCACCGGGGTCGTGACCGCGTGGGAGCCGTTCGACCGGTTCGTGGTGACCTGGCAGATCGGGGCCGACTGGAAGTACCACGACGACCTGGTGACCTCGATCGAGGTCCGGTTCGTGGCCGAGTCGGAGCGGCGCACCCGGGTCGAGCTCGAGCACCGCGGCCTCGAGGCCTTCGGCGCCGACGCGGCCGCGATGCGCACCACGTTCGAGGAGCCGGGCGCCTGGACCGCAACCCTGGACGCCTACGCGGCCCGGCTGGGGGCGGCGGCGTGAAGTACGTCGTGCTGTACACCTCCGCCGACGACGTGGTCGCCAAGGCCCCGGCCCACTTCCCGGCGCACAAGGCGCGCCTGGACGAGTACCACGCCCGCGGCGACCTGCTCATGGTCGGCACGTTCGGCGACCCGCAGCGGGAGGGCTCGATGGCCGTCTTCCGCACCCGGGAGAGCGCCGAGGCGTTCGCGGCCGGCGACCCGTTCGTCGTCAACGGCGTGGTGGCGCGGTACGAGATCCGCGACTGGCACGAGATCCTCACCCCGTAGCGCCGATTAACCCTCGCTCCCCGGGCCTGTCAGCCACTACAGCGGTCCGTGATCGGGGAACCTCGGTACCAGGGCCGGGTCGTTGAACGACACGATGTGGCTGATATGGCCGTCGGCGACGGTGAGCAGCACGATGCCGTATGGGCGGCCGCCCAGGTGGGCGACCGCCGCCGGCTGGCCGTTGGCGCTCGTCGGCCGCATGCGCCAGTCGCCGGGCGCGCCCAGGACCCAGCGGCGCAGGTACGGGACGCAGGTCCGGTTGCCGGCGAACCAGTTCCGGTACGGGGTTGCCTGCAGGGTCGCGTCGCGGCTGAGTAGTCGCTCCAAGGCCGTCGCGTCGGCGTTGTGGAAGGCGGCGATGTACTGCTCCAGCAGCTTCCGCGCCTCGGGTGCGGACGGCGGGGCGATGTCGTCGGGCCGCGGTGACAGCTCCCGCAGCCGGGCGCGGGCGCGCTGCAGCGTGCTCTTCACCGACACGGTCGTCGTGCCGAGCAGGGTGGCCACCTCGGCGGCGGGGAACGCCAGCACGTCGCGGAGCAGCAGCACCGCCCGCTGCGGGCCGGGCAGGTACTGCAGGCTGGCGATGAGGGCCAGCCGCAGCGTCTCGCGGGCGATCGTCAGGTCGGCCGGGTCGGACCGGTCCGGGCCGAGCATCGCGTCGGGGAACGGCTGCAGCCAGGCCGCGCCGGACCCGGCCGGCACCGGCGCGGCCTCGGGGTCCGGTTCGGGACCGCCGAGGCCGGACGGCAGGACGCGCCGGATGTGCCGGTTCAGCACGTTGAGGGAGGCGTTTGTCGCGATCCGGTAGAGCCAGGTCCGCACCGACGAGCGGCCCTCGAAGGCGTCGTAGGAGCGCCAGGCCCGCAGGTACGTCTCCTGGACCACGTCCTCGGCGTCGTCGACGGAGCCGAGCATGCGATAGCAGTACGCCAGCAACTCGCGGCGAAACGGCTCGGTGTCGCCGACGAAGGCCTCGCTGTCCGGCATGCGTCTCCAACCTCTACGCGCGGCCCAGGAACGCGGCCAGACGATCCGCCGGGCTCGCACCGGGTGCGGGCTCGGCAGCGGGTGCGAACAGCCCCACCCCCTCCGGTCCACGGTATGCGTCGGGGACGGTGATCCGGGCCTGGGCGAGCAGATCCTCGGCGAGGCCGGGATCCAGGTCGGTGTGGTGGCCGACGGCGCGGGCGAGGTCCCATCCGTGGGTGAACTGGTCGTTGGCGGCCAGGGCCATCAGGGCGGCGCCGGTGAGCTCGCCGAACGGCAGGTGGACGGTCCTGGCCAGGGCGCCGTCGGCCCCGAAGGCGGCGAGGGCGAGCTTGCTGCTGTGGTCGTAGGCGGCCAGGAGGTCGCCGGCGGCGTGGTCCTCGTCGGCCGGGGCGGCCTCGCCGTCGATTGTCGCGCCCGCCCACCGTGCCGAGCCGATGAAGTGGTTGATCAGGGCGCGCACGTCCCACGAGACGCACGGCGTCGGCCGGTCCAGGTGCTCGGGCCGGACGGTCGCCAGGACGGCGCGCGTGCTGGCGAATGCCCGGGTCAGGTGGTCGATGGTCATGGTTGGCTCCTCGAGTTCGGCCGGCCGGCGGCGATCGCCGTCCAGCAGGTAGACCCGGCACCACCGGGAAAGGAATCGGCCGACATTCCTCGCCTGTGAAGGGTGAGGCCGGGTGCGGCGGGCATGGCGGATAGCAGGTATCCGTGGGTGCGGAAACCGGCAGCCGGGGAGTGCAGGTGGCGGCGAGGCCATCCCTCATCGGTACGAGAGATCGTGGAGTCAATACCCCGGCCCCGATGTGAACAGGTGATCCGCCATGACGACCCACACGGTCGACCCAGTCCTGTGCATGGCGCTGTTCGTCTCCGACGCCTCTCAGACACGCGACCTGGACAACAGCACAATTCGCGACGTCGTTGCGCGCACACTCGAACAGCTCGGCCCGAACGAGTGCTACGCCCGCGCGGCGGAGGTGTTCGGCGACCAGCCCGAGGTGGCGCAGCGCCGGATCACATGGGCACGCGAACTGTGCTCCCGGGCAATGACAGTCGCCAACGTCTGACCAGCGACGCGCCGCCGGCACGGCAAACTCATGACGGATGTCTGAATCCTCGGACCAAAGGGTCGCTAGCCGGACGGCGCGGCGTCGACCCTCGACGAGCCGTCAGGCCCGGTGGGGAGCTTGACGAGCACTGACGTTCCGCCGCCGACAGGACTGGTGATGTGCAGCTGTCCGCCGAGCGCCTCGACGCGGTCGGTGAGACTCACGAGCCCGGAGCCGAGGCCGGGGTCGGCGCCGCCGACACCGTCGTCGTGAATCGACAGCACGAGGACCTCACCGTCGATGTCGAGGTCGACGTCGATCACGGTTGCCTGTGCGTGTTTGACCGTGTTCGTGAATGCTTCGGACACGGCGTAGTAGGCGGCCACCTCCACGCATTCGGGCAGCCGTCGCCGTGCGCCCGGGTTGAGCTCGACCGGGATCGGGCAGCGGCGGGCGAGCGTCCTGAGCGCGGGTCCGAGACCGCCCTGGGAGAGGATGGCCGGGTGTATCCCTCGCGAGATCTCCTGGAGATCCTTGAAGGCGGCGGTCAGACCGTCGCTTGCGCAGGACAGCCGCGCTTTGATCTCCTCGAGCTCGCCCGGCACCAGATCCTCGGCCAGGCGCAGTTGGAGCCCGAGCGACACAAGCCGCTGCTGTACGCCGTCGTGCAGGTCGCGTTCGATGCGGCGCCGGGCCTCGTCGGCGGCCACGACGATCCGGGCGCGTGAGGCGTTGAGCTCGGCGCGGCACTCGGTGTTCGCGACAGCGGTGGCCGCGAGCTCGGTGAACTGGCTCAGCCGCTCCTCGGCATCAGCCGGCGGCGGCGCGTGTCGTGACCACAGGGCGACGAGTGCGCCCCACACACGGCCCTCGACCAGGATCGCCGCGCCGACCGCCGAACGGAAGCCGAGGCAACGGGCCAGTTCGGCCAGGGAGCCCGGCTGGCCTTCGTAGGTATCCACCCGGGCCGGGTTCGTTCCGTGGATCAGGATCTCGAGCACACCGCCGTCGACGACGAGAGACTTGCCGAGCAGCGCCGGGTTGCCGGGTTTGCTGGCCTCCGCGAGGACGACGGCGCTGCAGGCGGACTCATAGCGCAGCAGCCTGGTGGCGTCCGCGTCCAACAGCCGGGTGGCCTCCGCGGCGACCGCGGCGAACACCTCGGCGGGGGCGACGCCACGGGCGACGAGCGTCGCCACACGCCGGAGCGCGGTCTGCTCCTCGACCAGCACGCGCTGCTCGTAACGGCTCGTCTCCAGGGACTGGCCGACGGCCTCGCGATCGCATGCCGCGCGCAGCAGCGCCTCCAGCGAGGGCACCAGCCGGTCCCGCACGCACCGCTGCACTGGCTCCGGCAGTTCGGCGGGGACGAGGAGCGTGCCCCGTAGAGCGCCGCAGCGCAACGGGAATGCCGCCTGGCACTCGTCGCCGGCGACCGCCTGCAGGTCGACCGTCGCAAACGGCAGGCCGAGCGCGTGCTGCAGGCGCCCGGACGCCTCCGGCAGCACCGAGTGCAGGTCATTCGCGCGCAGAATGAGGCGGGCCAGCCCGGTGGTGAGGTCGGCCTCCCGGTACCGCTTGACGGACTCCAGGACCTGCGCGCGGGCCAGCTGAGCCATCGAGCTGGTCAGCAGCGCGACCACGAGGAAGACGGCGAGCTCCACCCAGTCCTTGCTGTCGGCGAAGGTGAGGGTCCCGATGCGCGGGACGTGGAAGTAGTTGAACGCGAGGGCACTGGCCACAGACACCACCGCCGCCAGTCCGAACCCCCACAGTGTCGCAACCGCCAGCACGCCGGGTATGTAGACCAAGGCCAGAGCTTCACTTTGGGTGATGTGTCCCAATGGGTACACCAGCAGGGTTTCCAGCATCACGAGCAACGCGCCGATCGTCATCCCCACCGTGAGCGGCGGGGGAATCGGGCGTACCAGCCAAGACCCCAACTGTGCATGCATCACGGCCTCGCTCCCAGTACCGAGTTTAGTCACGGCGCGGCCGCGGGAGCATCGGCGTACAGTCGATAGTGTGTACGCAATTCTACTGATTGGGCAGCATTAACCCGGTCTGACCGTCTTTGGCGCGAATATGGGGTTTCGACCTTGGCCTCCACCGGGCAGACCGGGCGGAGAGGGGGCAGACGGCCATGCAGGTTGAAGAACTCTTCAAGCCATCTCCGATCAAGGAATTCACGCCGCTCCCGCGGGCGCTGCTAGGGCCGGGTGCGCACGAGCGCATCGGCGCGGAGGCGAAACATCTGGGCTTCGAGCGAACGCTGGTGGTCACCTCGGGCTTGCGCGGTACCGGCATCGTGCAGCGGATCGTCGACCAGGGGAAGCACCACGGCGTGGACTTCGTGGTCTACGACAAGGTCGAGTCCAACCCCAAGGATTACAACGTCATGGACGCCGCCGGGGCCTTCCGCGACAACAAGTGCGACTCGTTCCTGTCCATCGGCGGCGGCTCCTCGCACGATGCCGCCAAGGGTGCCCGCCTGTCGCTGGCCCACGACGGCCGCAACATCAACGAGTTCGAAGGCTTCCACAAGTCGGAAACACCGGACAATCCACCACACATCGCGGTGTCCACCACCGCCGGCACCGGCTCGGAGACCACCTCGCTGTTTGTCATCACCGACACGACGACCGATCCGGACAACCCGCACAAGTACGCCGGTTTCGACCGCGCCGCTCGCGTGACCCTGGCCGTGGACGATCCGGTCCTCTACTACGAGTGCCCAATCGACTTCACGGCGCAGTGCGGCATCGACGTCCTGACGCATGCGTCCGAGGCCTTTGTGTCACGCCTGGACTTCACACCGGCACTGGGCCAAGCCCTGCAGGCCACCGAGCTCGCCACCCAGAACCTGCGCACCGCGACCTGGAACGGCCGGGACCTGGCGGCCCGCGAGGCCATGATGTACGGCCAGTACATCGCGGCCCAGGCGTTCAACGCCGGCGGCCTGGGCCTGGCCCACGCAATCTCGCATGCGATCAGCGCCTACTACGACCTGCACCACGGGCTGAACAACGCCGTCCTGCTGCCCCGCGTCTGGGCATTCAACCTGCCGGTGGCCTACGGGCGGTTCGCCCTCATCGCCCGCGCGATGGGCGTGGACACCCGCGGCATGACCGTGGTGCAGGCGGCCGATGCCGCGGTCGCCGAGCTCGTCCGGCTGGTGCGTGACCTCGGCCTCCCCGAGAAACTCACCGACGTCAAACAGGACACCTACTCCAAGAACCGGCTGGGGCAGGGTCCGACGGAGTTCTACCGACGGTCTCGGGAGGTCGTGGGCGACGACGCGGACGTGGACCGGATCACCCGACACACCCTCGGTGACTCCTGCACCCCGACCAACCCCAAGGAGTCGACCTATGACACGGTCCGTCCGCTCGTCGAGCACTGCATGAACGGCTCCCTGGACGACCTGCTGTGACGAGCACGTTCGAGTCGGTCGCGGATGTCGTCGAGCGGTTTGCCGCACAGGGGTACATCGCCGATCGCCGACTGGCCACCACCGTCTACCTGCTGTGCCGTCTCGGAAAGCCGGTCCTCCTGGAGGGCCCGGCCGGAGTCGGCAAGACGGAGATGTCCAAGGCCCTGGCCAACGCCACCGGGCGCCGGCTGCTGCGCCTGCAGTGCTACGAGGGGCAGGACGAGTCGAGAGCACTGTACGACTGGGACTACGGCAAGCAGCTGTTGTACACCCAGATGCTGCGGGAGAAGATCGGCGAGATCGTCGCGGACGCGCCGGACCTGGCCACCGCGGTGACGCGCATCGGCGATCAGGACAGCGTGTTCTTCTCCGACCGCTTTCTGGCGCCGCGGCCGGTCCTGGAGGCCATCCGCAGCACCGAACCGACGGTCCTGCTGGTCGACGAGATCGACCGCGCTGACGAAGCGCTCGAGGCCGTGCTGCTGGAGTGCCTGGCCGAGTACCAGGTATCGGTGCCGGAGATCGGCACCTACACCGCGTCGGTCCTGCCGTACGTCGTGCTGACCTCCAACAGCACCAGGGACCTGTCTGCCGCCCTCAAACGGCGTTGCCTCCACCTGTTCCTGGACTACCCGGACGCCGAGCGGGAGCTGGAGATCGTACGCTCCAAGCACACCGGGCTCCCCGACGCGCTGGCCGTGCAGCTCGTGGGAGTGGTGCGTGAGCTGCGTGGTCTGGGGCTGCGAAAGAATCCCGGCATCTCGGAGACCGTCGACTGGGCCCGAGCGCTGGCTGTGCTGGGCGCCGAGGAGCTGGACGCGCAGCTGCTCGCAGAGACGGTCAACGTGGTGCTGAAATACGAACGCGACCTGCAGCGGGCACTCGAGGTGCTGCCCCGGCTGGCTCTCGGTCAGCACGACGACGATCGATATGAACACCCGCCCTTCGAGGACGAGCCGGATGGCCGGGCCGTGCGTGCCGCCATGGACCAGCCGGGCCGGCACGAGATCGGCTACCGGCTCCCGGCCGACGCCGGGGAGCGCCCCCGCAGCGGTGCGGGCCAGGGGCAACGGGCGTTCTCCGCGGCCGTGCGCCGCCGGACACGGCAGCAACGGTGAGCGGCCGTGGAAACCGGTCTCCAACAGTTCGTCCGGCTGCTGCGCCTGTCTGGCATCAGGGTGTCCGTCGCCGAGACCGTCGACGCCATGCGGGCCGCAGCGCAGCCGGGAATGCTCGGCGACCGCGCGACGCTGCGCGAGGCGTTGCGGCTCACCCTGATCAAGGACCGGCGCGACGACCCGGCCTTCGATGAGCTGTTCACCGCATTCTTCGCCCTCGCTCGGCCGCACCCGGCCGAGGATCGACACGACCACGACCACGACCACGGGCACGACGAGCCGTGCGACACCGGCGGGCCGCAATTGTTCACCCTCTCGGAGACGTCTCAGGCCGCACAGCCCGGGCACGGTCACGGCCCGCCCCAGGACATCCGCGACTACTTCGATCCGCGGGATTTCTCCCAGCGGTACAACCGCCACCAGGAGGCGAACCGGATCGACCTGTCGGCGCCGACCCGGGAGATCGTCCTCGCCCGGAGCCGGTCCACCTCCGCCGCTGCCGCGAGTGTGGGTCTGGAAGCCGGACGGCTGCGCAGCCCCGGCATGCCCGGCCGGCTCTCCCGTAGCACCGGGCTCCGCGTGGGCACCGAGTTGGCCGTTGCCGGCTCCTGGAACGGACGGCAGGCCGGCCACTCCCACCTCGAGGAGGAGCCGGACTCCGCCCTGCCACGTGACCGGTCCCGAGCGGCCGACCGGCTGGCAGAGCTGCTGGCCCAGCACTTCGCCACGCTCGCCGAGCTCGCCGCCGCCGTCGGATCGAGGGCGGCGGACAGGGCCGAAGCGGAGGCGATGGACGAGGAACATCGCCAGGAGTTGGAGGAGTCGCTGCGCCGGCTGGCCCGCCCGCTGTCCGGAGCGCTGACCGCCACCCGGCGTAACACCCGGCGTGGACGGGTCCACCCGGCCCGCACCATGCGGTGCAACATGCGCTACGACGGGATCCCCTTCCGCCCGGTGACCACGACCCGCGCCGAGGACAGTCCCCGCCTGCTCGTCCTCGCCGACGTCTCGCTCTCGGTGCGGGCCACCGCCCGGTTCACCCTGCGCCTGGTGCGTGGGCTGCAGTCGCTGTCCGGGCAGGTCCGCTCGTTCGCCTTCGTCGACGAGCCGCGTGAGATCACCAAGCTGTTCGCCGAGGAACCTCTGGAGCGGGCATTCGATCTGGTGTTCAGCGGATTGCCGGGCGGTGGAGTGCTCGATGTCAACGCCGACTCCGACTACGGCCGCACATTCGAGCTCATGCTCGCGGAGCACCGTTCGGTGCTGACCAGAAAGACAACGCTGCTGGTGCTCGGGGATGGCCGGGGGAACGGCCACGATCCGAGGGTGGACGCCTTCGAGGAGCTGACCGGACGCCTGCGGCGGACGATCTGGCTGACCCCGGAGCCGCGGTACTCCTGGGGGCTCGGCCGGTGCGACCTACCGGCGTACGCCGAGCGATGTGATCAGGTCCACGTGGTCACCGACCCCGCCGCGCTCGTCCGCGTCGCACACCGGATGGCGCAGGAGGTCACAGGGCGGTGAGCCGGCTCAGCGGTTGTGGACGGGAATCGCGGCCGTGATCGAGGTGCCTCCGCCGGGCGGGCTCACGATTTTGATCTCGCCGCCGAGTGCCGCAACCCGGTCACTGAGCCCGATCAGGCCCGATCCCAGTGTCTGGTCGGCCCCGCCGATGCCATCGTCGCACACCTCGATGCGCAGTTCCGCGTCGGACAGTTGCGCGCTGATCCGTACGGCCGATGCCTGCGCGTGCTTGACCGCGTTCGCCAGGCTCTCCGAGGCGATGTAGTACCCGGATATCTCCACCGCCTCCGGCAACCGCGCGTCGAAATCGAGCTCGAGCTTGACCGGGATGGTGGAGCGGTTGGCCAGCAGTCTCAGCGCGGGCGCCAAGCCACCTTTGGACAGGATGGTCGGGTGGAGGCCACGGGCCATCTTCTGCAGCTCTTGGAAACTCTCCCGCAGTCCCGTCGCCGCGGATGACAGGCACGCCGCCAGCTCATCCGATCCGGGTGGTACGAGCGACCCGGCAGTGCGTAGCGTCAGCGCGCACGAGGCGAGCTGCTGCTGCACCCCGTCGTGCAGGTTCCGGCCGATCCGGCGCCGCGTCTCGTCGGCCGCCACCACCGCACGCGTCCGCGACGCGGCGAGCTCCGCGCGTGCCTGGGCATTGGAGATCGCCGTCGCGGCCAGCTCCGTGAAGCCCGAGATGCGCTGCTCGGTGTCCGTCTGCATCCGATCGCGCCGGGTCGTCGCCGTGGTCACGGCCCCCCAGAGCTGGCCGTCGACAATGATGGGAATCCCGACGATGGAACAGACCTGAGCGGGATGCTCCGCCAGGTCCGGCCGCAGGGCGATCCGCGCCGAGCGGTCGACCCGGGCGGGCCGTCCGGTGTGCAGGACCAATCCCGAGACGTCGTGGCTGTTCACCCTGCACCGCGTACCGATCCGCCTCCGGCCCGCCTGATGTCCCCACACGGCAACCCGAACCGCCAGGCCCTCCGGCTCATATCGGATCACCTGCGCGAGATCCGCGGCGGCCAGCCGTCCGACCTCCTCGGCCACCGCCGCGAATATCTCCTGCTGCGACACCCCCTGCGCGACGAGCGTCGCCACTCGGCGCTGTGCGGCCTGTTCGTCCGCGAGCAACTGAAGCGCCTCGCGGGCGGCGCGCTCGTCGTCGAGCAGGCTCAGGATCCGCATCGTCATCGAGGCCACCCGCGCCATCCCGCGCAGAAGGCCGAGTTCCTCCCGGCCCAGGCTCGCACCGGACCGGGCAAGCACGAGCTTCGTGTCCGCAGGATGATCGAGCGATACCCGGACCGCCGGGCAGATCCCCAGCCCCGGGACGGGCACCGTCCGGCCGGTGCCGTATGCGACGGCGCGCAGTGCGAACAGGGGGGCCTGGCCGATCGGATAGCCGACCGACGCGACCAGCCGGCCCGCGGAGAGGATCGCCGCGACCTCCGCGTCGAGCGCCTCGGCCGCTCGTTCCACGGCGCCCAGGGCGGCCGACTCCAGCGTCTCGAAAGATGAGACAACCTCGAGGAATTCGGCGAGTTGCCAGCAGGACCAGGCGGGCGGGAGAGTCATGTCAGGCAATCGAGAGGACGACGAGAGTCTGGTTGTGGAAGCCGCTCATGCCGGACGTGCGGGCGATCTCGCCGTAGGTGTAGAACCCCGCGACCGGGGCCCCAGCGGCGATGGCCGCGATCCGGCCGATCTCGGCCTGGATCCCCTGCTGTCCGAGCACCCCACGCCGCGCAATGCAGTCGAACGCCAGCATGCCACGAGACGGGCGCCCGTCGAGACCGGCCAGCGAATCATGACAGGCGGCATCCGTCGCCGCGAGAACCGATGCCGCGTCCCCTTCCATGATCCAGACGAGTCCACCCTGTGGAACCTCCGCTATGCACCGCAACGACCGCTCCGCGGTCTCGCCGCCGCTGATGAACCGGATCTGCTCCTCGCCCTCGCGCCGGCTCAGACCCAGGGGATGCCGCATCGCGAGCCGGGCCAGCTCCTCCTGGTTGAGCTGGGCGGGGACCGGCACCCGCAGGCGTTCGAGATAGACGTCGAGCGCCGGCGCGTCGTCGAGCGTGTAGACCGTGTTGCCGCTGCTGTGGGTCACGAGCAACGGCTCACCGAGCTTGCGCCAGCCGTGTCGCACGCCGATGCCGAACGGGGCGTCGGAACCGATGCCGGCGGCGACAACGGACTGGGTCACGACCTCGTCGCCGTGCATCTGGAAGGTGCCCGTCATCTTGAGGTCGTCGCCGGCACAACCGCCCACGAGTGGAACACCCGAGCCGAGCACGCTGTAGGCGCCGCGGACGATGTCCTGCTGGTTGCCGGCCAGACTGTCAGTCAGCAACAACAGGACCCGGTACGGTCGATCCTCGACGGCGGTCAGGCAACCGGCGGCATGTTCTCCGGCGGCCCGCAGGTTACCGGACGTCTGACGCGCGATCGCGGTGCCGACCGAGAAGCCGTCCCCGCCCAGCGCGGCCACCAACAAGCTGGCGTCACTGGGGCCGGTCGTCGTGATCTCGCCGGCGGTCGTGCATCCGATCAGTGGCACGCCGCCGGATCGGGTCTGAATCTGGCCGATGACCGCGGGCAGGTCGAGGGCTTCTGAACAGAAGACGAGCAACAGCTTTGCGTCGGAACCGACCAGCGCCTGTTCGGCTGCGCGGATTCCGGGTTGGCGATCGGAGCCGCGGGCCTGGCCGACCGCGAACCACCGTGACGTACGCACGCAAATCACCTCGAGATGGTGTGAACACCCCTCGCACTGATGATCGTACAACGGGCAGCCCGCGGCGGCACCGCGCTAGGGCTCCGCCGCCGTCGGTTCGCCGCCGTCGTGCAGCAAGTCCCGGATGGCGCCGGCCGACAGTACAGCCTTGCTCAGGAAGCCGATCGCGGGGCTGGAGACGATGAGCTCCTCGAAGTCCTCCTCGCTGTGACTGGAGATCAGGATGATCGCCGGGGGAGGGGTCTTGTTGCGACCTTTGCGGTCGAGCTGCCAGGCCAGGTCGAAGCCGCACTCCGGCCCGAGATCGATGTCCACCAGCACGAGTTCGGGTTGCAGATCTTCGGTTTGCTGCAGGGCTTGGGCGCAGTTCGACGCGACGCCCACAACCTCGACGCCCTCACGCTCGAGCAACTCTCGGGCACACCTGAGGAACAGGGCGCTGTCGTCGACGATGAGACATTGCATCGTCACCTTTCCAGAATGCCCGGTCGAACGGGCCGCCGCATCCCGGCCAACCGGATTCTTCCCGGCAAATCACCCCAACCGCCTCATCCCGGCTCCGGCAGCCGTGCGGGGTCTTCGACGGACGGGAGCTCGACGCGCAGCGACGTCCCGCCTCCAACCGGACTGGCGATGTGCAGCTGTCCGCCGAGCGCCTCGACGCGATCGGTGAGACCCACGAGCCCGGAGCCGAGGCGGAGGTCGGCGCCGCCGATGCCGTTGTCGCGAATCGACAGCACGATCACCTGGCGGCCCGCCTCGACGTCGACGACGATCGCGGATGCGTGCGCGTGTTTGGTGGCGTTCGTGAGCGCCTCGGACACGATGTAGTAGGCGGCCACCTCTACGCCCTCGGGCAGTCGCCGCTGGGTGCCCAGGTTGAGCTCGACGGGAACGGGGCAGCGCAGGGCGAGCGTCTTGAGCGCGGGCCCGAGGCCGCCCTGGGCGAGGATCGCCGGGTGGATGCCCCGGGAGATCTCCTGCAGGTCCTTGAAGACGCCGGTCAGGCCGTCGGCGGTGCCCGACAGGTGCGCCTTGAGCTCGTTCAGTCCGTCGGGCACCATCGCCTCGGCGGCGCGCAGGTCGAGGCCGACCGCAACGAGCCGCTGCTGCACGCCGTCGTGCAGGTCGCGCTCGATGCGGCGCCGGGCGTTGTCAGCGGCCACGACGATGCGGGCCCGCGACGCGTTGAGCTCGGCCCGACCCTCGGCGTTGCCGACGGCGGTGGCCAGGAGTTCGGTGAACTCGGCCAGCCGGTACTCGGCGCCGGCCGGCGCCGCCTCGGGCCGCGCCCACAGGACCACCATCGTGCCCCACAGGCGGCCCTCGACGAGGATCGGGGCGGCCACCGACGAGTGAAGGCCCTCCTCGCGGGCGAGCCTGGCAAGCGGGCCCACGCGACCCTGGTAGCTGTCCACGCGGGCCGGCCGGGAGCTGCGGTAGACCATCTCCGTCGCGCCGCCGGCGATGGCCAGACGCTTGCCCAGCAACGTCTCGACGCCCGGCTTGCTGAACTCGGCAGTGACGGTCACGGTGCCCGGCGCCTCGTAGCGCAGCAGCCGCGATGCGTCCGCGTCCAAGAGCCGGGCCGTCTCCATGGCGACCGCGGCGAAGACCACGGACGGCGCGACACCGCGGGCGACGAGCGTCGCGACGCGCCGCAGCGCCGCCTGCTCCTCCGCCAGCACGCGCAGTTCGTCGCGGCTCCTCCGCAGCGAGATGTCCATCAGCTCGCCGTCGTGGGCCGCGGACAGCAACGCGTCCAGTGCGGGCACCACGTTATCGCGCAGGCAGCGCAGCGTGGGCTCCGGCAGGTCGGCGGGGACCAGGAGCGTGCCCAGCTCGAGGCGACGCTGCAGCGGCAACGCCGCCCGCCGCTCGTCGCCGGCCACCGACTCGAGCGTGATCTCCGCATACGGCAGGTCCAGCGCCTGCGCGAGGCGGCGGGAAGCCTCCGGCAGTACCGATGAAAGATCGTTCGAAACCAGCATGAGGTGGGCCAGTCCGGCAATGAGATCGGCGACCCGGCGCCGCTGGAGGGACTCCACCGCGCGGGAGCGGGCAAGCCGGGCCATCGAGCTCACCAGCAGCGCGACGGCGACGAACACCGCCAGCTCGAACCAGTCCAGGCTGGCCGCGAACGAGAACTCCCCGACGGGTGAGACGTGGAAGAAATTGAACGCCAGTGCGCTGGCCACCGAGGTCACGACCGCCAGCCGGAAGCCCCAGACCATGGAGACCGCCAGCACTCCGATCATGTACACCACGGCCAGCTCGTCGGCCCGCGCGACGCGCCCGAGCGGGTAGACGATCAGCGTCTCCGCGATGACGAACAACGCGCAGACGGCTATCCCCACCCGGAGCGGCGGGGGCGTCGGACGCACCAGCCAGGAGGCCGGCCGCATGGACGCTGCGGACCGCGGCCTCACGTCGGCCTGGTGTCGGCGACGAGTCTCATCCGGTTGCGTCTTGACCAAAGCGCACATTGATCTTGCCGTCGAGGTTGCGGTTACACCGATCATATCCGTACTTAGCCGCATATCTCGGTGCCGGTCGCTCCCCTGTGGCCGGGCGACCGGCCGCGCCGCACGTGGAGTTGCTGCACGGCGCGCCGACCAGCTCGTACATGCTCCGGGAGCTCATGCCGCGGCTTGCCGGCCGGTATTTATTGCCGGTGCGGCCGAGCCGGTGACGGGCGCGGTTGGATGACCACGGCTCGTGGTGCGCAAGTCGGCCTGACGGCTCTGTGGCGGATCGCTGAGACCGATCGCGCCGAGCCCACATCGACCTCGGCGACTCATGCTCGATCGTCAATGGTGCCGCGCCCCACGGAGGCGCGTTGGCAGGGCGACAACGCGGTGATGTGGGTAGCGTTGGCGGACGTACCGGCGGGCCGGGCGGCGGCAGCGCAAGGCACCCTGTTTTCGACGCGGCTGCCATCCGAACCCGCCGGAGGGCCCAACCCGGCAGGGCGCTGATGCCCACGGCGCTCGACGCGGCCGCGGAGGCGAGGTGGCTGGTGTTGGCGAGCAGCGTGCCACACGGCGCCGGCGGATTTCTCCGGCGGTCGTGGCGGATCGGGACGCGCCGGCGAATGCGACGAGTTGGCCGGTATGGACCCGGGGCGACGCGGTCGAGGCGGCCGACCGGCTCGAGGCGCTGGGGGCGCGAGAACGCCGGTCGGCCTCGGTCCGCCCAGCGCAGGGCTCGTCGACCGGCACGACGGGCTGCACGGCTGCCACCGAATCATCGAGGTCGCGCCGCCGGTGCGGGTGACGCCCCGCTCGCCGGCTTCGGTCCGGCGGCCGGATGCCGGCGCCGCCGGATCCAGACCGGGCGGCGGTACGGATCCACCAATCATCGGGTACAACCGAATTCTGGAGCTGTCATGACCACCCCTCTGGAAGACCTGATCACCATCGACCTCGTCGATCTGGACCTGACTGCGACCGACCGCTACGAGTCCATCCGGGCGCTCGCACAGCGGCTCGCGGCCGCCGGCCGCGTCACCGACCTTGACGGCTTCCTGACGGACGTACTCACCCGCGAGGCGCAGATTCCCACCGGCATCGAGGGCGGTGTCGGCATCCCGCACGCCCGGTCGTCGCACGTCCCCGCGGCGGCGCTCGGCTTCGGCCGCAGCGCGGCCGGCGTGGATTTCGGTGCCGCGGACGGGCCCGCGCACCTGATCTTTCTCGTCGCAGCGCCCACCGGAGACGCCGACCTGCACGTGAGCATCCTCGCCTCGCTGGCGCGGCGGCTCGTCCATGCCTCGTTCCGGGAGGCACTGCTGAACGCGACGACGGCACATGACGTCGTGGATCTCGTCAACCGGGAGGTGCCGGGCGATGAAGATTGTCGCCGTGACCTCGTGTCCGGCCGGAATTGCGCACACATTCATGGCCGCGGAGGCGCTGGAGCAGGCAGCCCGCGCGGCCGGCCACGAGATCATCGTGGAGACTCAGAGCGCGGGGACGGTCACGCCGCTCAGCCCGGAGCAGATCGCAGCCGCCGACGCGGTGGTGTTCGCGGCCGACATTGAGGTTCGTGGTCGCGACCGGTTCGCCGGCAAGCCGCAGGTGATCGCCCCCGTGAAGCGGGCCATCATCCACGCGCCCAGTCTGATCCAAGAGGCCGCCGCGGCGGCCAAGCGGTCGGCGGCCGCTGCCGGCGCGATCGCCGCCCCGTCCACGAGGAAGCGGGTCGAACGGTCGCCGGTCGCTGCCGGTCCGATCGCCGCCTTGTCCACGAAGGTGGACCGCAACGCCCCCCTGGCAACGCGCATACGTCAGTGGCTGATGACCGGCGTCAGCTACATGATTCCATTCGTCGCCGCAGGCGGCATTCTCATCGCGTCGTCGTTCCTGATCGGCGGCCCGTCGATCGCGAACAAGGTTACCGGCGGCACGTTCGCGGGCGTGACATACCCGGGCGTCCACGACCCGTCCAAGCTGTGGGCGACGCTAGGGCTCGCGGGCGTCCTGTTCGCGGTCGGCGATGCCGCGTTCTCCATGCTGGTACCGATCCTGGCGGGCTTCATCGCCTTCGGCATGGTGGATCGGCCCGGGATCGTCCCCGGCGTTGTCGGTGGCCTGCTGGCCACCTCGATCGGCGCCGGCTTCCTCGGCGGCCTCATCGCCGGCCTGCTCGCCGGGGCGGTGGTCATGGCGATCAACCGGATCAAGGTGCCTCGCGCGGTCGCGGGCGTCATGTCGGTGGTGCTCATTCCGCTCGTGTCGAGCGCGATCGTGGGTGTCATCATGATCGTCACTATCGGACAGCCGATCTCCGCCGCGCAAAGGGGACTGTCCGCCTGGCTGACCACGCTGGGCGGCGCCAACGCGATCCTGCTCGGCCTGCTGCTGGGCGCCATGATGGCCTTCGACATGGGCGGGCCGGTCAACAAGGTGGCGTACACCTTCGGCCTCGCCGGACTGGCCAGCGGCAACCACACCGTGATGGCCGCCGTGATGGCCGCCGGCATGACCCCGCCGCTCGCGCTCGCGCTGGCCACGGTGGTACGCCCGAAGCTGTTCACCGACGCCGAGCGCAGGGCCGGTGAGGCTGCGTGGCTACTCGGCGCCTCGTTCATCACCGAGGGTGCCATCCCGTTCGCGGCGGCCGACCCGCTGCGCGTGATCCCGTCCATCATGGCCGGCAGCGCCGTGACCGGAGCACTCTCGATGGCCTTCCGCGCGACCTCCTGGGCACCGCACGGCGGAATCTGGGTCATCGGCCTCATCGGCAGGCCGGTGCTCTACGTGCTGGCCATCGCGGTCGGTACGGTGATCAGCGCCGTCTGCATTATCGTTCTGAAGTCATTGCGCCATTCAGTCGACCGCCGGGTGCCCGACGCGCCGCAAGGCGAAGTGGAGCGGGCGGGCCGGGCTTGAACCGGCGCTCGACGCCGCGGCGGCCAGCAAGCTGGTCGGGATCGTCCGGCCGACGAGGCCCGCCACCGCTTGACACTCCATGTGGACCCCACGGGTTGGCCGCGCGCTAGCCTGAAACGGAGGGGCGGGGCATGAGCCGGACCAGGGGTGGGCTGATCAGCCGCATGGTGCTGGCGACCGGCGTGCTGTTGCTGATCGTCGGCGCGGCGTTCGGCGTCCTGCTCATCTCGATCAACGAGCAGCGGAGCACCGCCCGCGTGACGCGCCACGCCCAGCAGGTTTTCGACGCCGTCGAGGCCACCGAGCGGAGCACGGACGAGGTGCAGACGAGACAGCTGCAGTACTTCGCCACCGGGGACGCCGGCTATGTCGCCGACTGGCAGGCCGCGACGGCGGACGTCCAACGCGCGACCGAGCACTTGGAGCACGTCGCCACGACGAGCAACGAGCGGCGCCACGCCCAGCACATCACCCAGATCGCCCGATCGTACGTCGACGACTACTCGGTGCCGGTCATGGATGCCGCGCGGCGAGGCGATCCGAGCGTGCGGGACGCGGCGACGATGCGGGAAGGCGATCGGCGGATCGCCGAGTTGCACACGGAGACCCAGGCCCTCAGGATGACCGAGCGGCAGATCGTCGACACCCGGGACGCCCGCGCCGACCGGCAGGTCCAACAGGAGATCCTCGCGGTCGTCTGCGGCCTGGCGGGGTCGGCGCTCGTCATCGCCCTCGTCGGGTGGTACCAGACACGGATCATCGTCCAGCCGATCCGCCGGGTCGCCGCCATGGCCGACCAGCTCGCAAGCGGCGACCTCGGCACCCGGCTACCCGAGACCGGCACCGTCGAGATCGGCCGGCTGGAACGCTTCTTCAACGTCATGGCCGCCTCGCTGGAGCGCGGCTATCGGGAGCTCACCGACCGCGTCGAGACGCAGACCGCCCTGCGGCGCATCGCCACGCTCGTCGCGCGGGGGGTCCCGTCGGCCGAGGTCATGGCGGCGGTCGCCGCCGAGCTGGGCCAGTTGATCGACACCGAGTCAGTGCGGCTCGTGCGCTACGAACCGGACGGCACCGGGACGATCGTTGGGGCCTGGGGCGGGGCCGACCTGGACCTGCCGGTCGGCACCCGGATGCCGCTGGACGGGCACAACGTCACGGCGATGGTACTGCGGACCGGCCGGCCCGCCCGCATCGACGACTTCGCCAACGCCACCGGAGCCCTCGGCGTCCACCTGCGCGAGCGCGGCCTCCGCGCGGCGGTCGGCGCGCCTATCCACGTCGAGGGCCGGCTGTGGGGCGTCGTGGCCTCCGGGACGGCCCGCGACGAACCGCCGCCGTCCAACGCCGAGGCGCGGCTCGCGGAGTACACCGACCTGATCGGCACCGCCATCGCCAACACCCAGGCCCGCGCGGACCTGATCGCGTCGCGGTCCCGGTTCGTGCTCGCCACCGACCAGGCACGCCGCCGGATCGAGCACGACCTGCACGACGGCATCCAGCAGCGGCTCATCTCGCTGGGGCTGGACCTCCGCCGGCTCCAGGAGGACGTGCCGACGGAGCTGCCCGTGCTGCGGGAGGAGCTGTCAGCGGTCGTGGCCGGGCTCACCGGAACCGTCGACGACGTGCGGGAGCTCTCCCGCGGGGTACACCCGGCGATCTTGTCGGATGGTGGGCTGAGGCCCGCGCTGCGCGCGCTGGCCCGCCGCTCCGGCATGGCGGTGAACCTGGACGTCCGGCTGGACGACCGCCTGCCGGAGCCCGTGGAGGTGGCCGCCTACTACGTGGTGGCGGAGTCGCTCACGAACGCCACGAAGCACGCCCAGGCGACCGTCGTCTCGGTGCAAGCGGACGTCGGCGACCATCAGCTGCACCTGGTGGTCCGGGACGACGGCGTCGGCGGCGCCGAACCCGGGCATGGCTCGGGCCTCATCGGCCTGGCCGACCGGGTGGAGGCCCTGGGGGGCACGCTGACGCTGCACAGCCCGCGGGGCTGCGGCACCTGCCTGGAGGTGCGCCTCCCCCTCGACGAGGTCACCCCGTGACCTGATCGGTGAATCTTGTCCACATTCACCGACATACGCACCAGAATGTCTGTGGCACACTTTTTGCGTGGTTGAGATGCCGAGACTGGTGTCCGGTCGGTACAGGTTGATTGAACGCATACGCGAAGGCGGCACCTCCTTCGTCTGGAGTGCGCACGACGAGATCCTCCGGCGCCGGGTCGCCGTGCGGCTGCTCGACGCGAAGCTGAATGACGACGGACGGCTGCAGGCCGCGACGCAGGCCGCCGCGGCCCTGAGCCATCCGAATGTCAGAGGCGTCTACGACTTCGGCGTGGCCGGCCACGACGCCTTCATCGTGATGGAACTCGTCGACGGCATCCCGCTCGCCGACCGGCTCACCCGCGGTCCGCTGCCGTGGCGCGGCGCCGTCGAGGTGTGCGCCTATGTCGCCGCCGCCCTGTCTGCGGCCCACGCCCGCGGTCTCGCCCACGGCGACATAACGCCCGAAACGATCATGCTCACCGGCGTCGGCGTCAAGGTAGTCGACTTCGGCATCGCCTCGCTCGTATGCGCCCGTGCGGCCGACGGCCGGTCAGCGTACGTCGCGCCCGAGCGCCGGGCCGCTCCGATGGACCACACCCGGGACCAAGCCGCCGACGTGTACGCCATCGGCGTCGTGCTGTTCACCGCGCTGACCGGCCACCCGCCGGTGGCGGTCCGGGCCGGGTTCTGGCGGGACAACCCGGAGTCGGTGCCGCTCCCGCTGATCCCGGGGATGCCGCTGGAGGTCGCGGCGCTCTACCAGCGCTGCCTGGCCGCCGAACCGGCGATGCGCCCGTCCGCGGCGGCACTGGCGCACCGCCTGGCCGCCCTGGCAGGTGTCCGGGTGGGTGCCGTCGACGTCCGCGTGGTCAAGCCATCGGACGACGAGACGGCCAACCTGCACGGCACGAGAGAGTTGCCCACGGCGACGGATTTCCCGGCGGCGGCGGAGCCCGTGCCGCCGGCACGCTCCGGCCGGCTGCGGAAGGCGCTCGTGGGCGGCGCCGTGGCCGTGGCCGTCGTCTTTGCCGGGACCGCCACTGCCAGTGCGCTGATGCGCTCCGGAGGGTCCAGCCAGGTCCACTGGTCCGGCGGGTCCGACGGGCCCGGGTCGGGTGCGGCCGCGTCGAGCCAGCCCGCGTCGGGCGCCCCCACGGGCAGCGCGAGTTCGCCGAGCGCCGGCGCAGGCCAGGCGGCCGCCGGGTCGTGCACGGTCGCGTACCAGGTCAAGCAGACCTGGGACAACGGCGCCACCGTGTCGCTGTCGATCACCAACACAGGTCGGACGGGGCTGAAGGAATGGGCCCTGAGCTTCGACGTCGAGGGTCAGGTGCAGACAGGGTCCAGCTGGAACGGTGCGTGGCAGCAGCAGGGCACGCAGGTGACCGTCACCGGCCTCGACGGCCATTCGGATCTCGAAGCCGGCGCTTCGGTGACCGACGTCGGCGCGAACGTCGACGGCCAGCACGCCGGGACGATTCCCGACGCCTTCGTCCTGAACGGCATGCGCTGCCAGACGGCGACGCAGCCCTGATCGACGCCTGTTTCCGCCACGTATCACCGGCCCGGATCGGATCGTGTCCGGATACGCCAACGCCTGGCTAGCCGGTCATGGCGACGCCGGCTGCGCCTGCGCCAGTTCGGCGATGGGCACGCTGGGCAGGCCTGCCGAGCAGAAGCCTTCACCGTTCTCGGTCACCACGGCGGCTTCGTAGCCTGGCAGGTCGGCCAGCCAGCGCAACCCGGCCATGCCCATGGCTACGGCGGCGGTGGCGTAGGCGTCGGCCAGTCCGAGGTCGGGGCCGACGACGGTGACCGAGCGCAGTGCTCGAGCCGGCTCGCCGGTGCGCGGGTTGACTACGTGGAAGCCGCGCTCGTACGTGCCGGAGGTGGCCACGGCCAGGTCGGTGCCGGCCAGGACGAGAAACGCGCCGTCGGCCTCCCATGGGTGGCGCAGCGGGACGTGCCACGGTTCGCCGGGTTGGGGTCCGCCCCGCACGCGCACGTCGCCGCCGGCGTTGATGAAGTGGTTGCTGCTGCCGGCGGCGAGGAGGCGGGCGGATGCGACCTCGGCGGCCCACCCCTTGACGTATCCGGACGGGTCGAGGTGGCCGGTGGCGTACACGTCGAAGAAGTTGTCGGTGTCGTGCCAGAGCTGCGCGCACGTCGCGTGCACCTCCTGCAGGTACCGTGAGCCGTCTGCGAGCCGCAGTTCGCCCCGGTCCATCCGGCTGATCTCGCTGTCGGCCCGGTAGGTGCTGAAGCGTTCGTCCACCTCACGCATCCAGGCGAAATAGTCGTCGGCGAGCGCCGCCAGGGTGGCTTCGGGCAGCGGATCGGCGATGTCGATCGCAATCATCGTGCCCATCACCAGTTCGTGGCGACGCAGCCCGGTCATCGGATTGTCCGGCATGTCAGATGCCGGCCTGGGTCATCGCGCCCCGCAGCGACGCCTGGTAGGCGTTGCTGGTCAGCGTCGCGCCGGAGTAGTGGATCGCGGAGAAGTTGGTCTTGTAGTTCTTGACCGCCAGGGAATTCAGCGCCGGCAGCGCCGCGGTGTTCTTGTCCCAGTTGGAGCGGCTCTGGACGGCGGTGGCGGTCTTCAGTACGCCGCCGCAGACCTGGATGGTGACCGTGATGGTGCCGACGCCGGGTGAGGAGATCGAGCTCGCCGGGCCCGGCTTGGTGGTGCAGGCCGGGGCGGCCGCGGTCGTGGTGGCGGGTGCCGGCCCGGTGGTGGTACGGCCCGGAGCCGGGTTGCCCGGCCCGGCTGTCGCACCGGTCGTGGGGTTCTTACCGGACGGTCCCAGCGCGGCACCGGGGCTCTGCGTCGCGGAACCGGCTGAACCGGCGGGTCCTGCGGACGGATCGCCCGGCAGGCCGCCGGCGGTGCCGGCGTCGTTCGCCGCCGCAGTGTCGCCGGCGTTCGTGGCCGGCGACGCGCTGCCGTATTTTGCGCCGACGAGCAAGATCGTGCCAGCCAGGGTGCCTAGCAGCGCGGCAGCGGGTCTACGCACAACAACCTCCTCGAATCAACAAGTCATGGCAGAACGGGATGCTTGGGGCCGGATGTTCAGAACTCGAACGGGTCCAGGTGGATCTGCTTGCCGGGCACCCGCAGCCGGCGCAGCGCCGTGCGGGACGTGGAGATCAGGCCGTCGGGGCCGCACATGTAGACGTCGCGGCGGCGCACGTCCGGCACCAGTTCGCGCAGGCCCTTCGGGCTGAATGCGTGCCGGGGCCCGGGGTCGTCGCGTGAGCCGAGGATGTACCAGACCTTGACGCCGCGTTCGACGGCCAGTGCGTCCAGTTCGTCGCGGAAGGTCAGTTCGGCCTCGTTGCGGGCCCGGAAGAGCAGGACGGTGTCGGCTGGCAGGTCTTCCAGCAGGGCCCGGATCGGTGCGATGCCGCTGCCGCCGGCGATGAGCAGGGCGCCGTGGCGTAGCCGCTGGTCGGCGGTGAACGCCCCGGACGGGCCTTCGGCGAACACCCGCGCCCCCCGCTCGATGTACTGCAGGTCGCCGGTGTGATCACCGACGATCTTGACGGTGATCCGCAGCCAGTCGGCGTTGGGTGCCGCGGACAGCGAGAACGGGTGGGCCTGCCACCAGCAGCCGCGGGCCAGGAACCGCCACCGGAAGTACTGCCCTGCCTGCGCGTCGAGCCGGTCCAGCCGGCGTCCACCGATGTAGATCGACACCATGCCGCTGCCCTCGGGGACGACATCGAGGACCCGCAGCCGATGCCGCAGGTTGAGCCAGAGGGGCTCGATGACGCGGCCCCAGACCAGGCAGACCAGGACGAAAACGTACAGGCTGATCCAGTACCAGCGGGCGAAGCCCGTCTGCAGGTCCGCGCCGTCGGTGAACTGGTGGCCGTACCCGAGCAGCAGCACCAGATAGCTGGTCAGATGCAGGTAGTACCAGACCTCGTACCGGATTCGGCGGCGGATTGCCCGGATCGCCAGCACCCCGACTGCCACGAGTATGCCGGTCGCGATGAACGCGCTGATCATGTCGCGGTACGTGGTGAGCATGCTCCACGTCTCGTGCGCCAGCGACGCATGTTCCGCAGCGGCATACCCCATGACGATCAGCACCGCGTGGCCGAGCACCACGACGACCACCGCGCCGCCCAGCGAGCGGTGCCAAATCAGCAACTCGTGCGCGCCGACCCACACCTCCAGCCAGGCCGCCCGGCTCATCATGAGCACCTGCACGAGCAGGACGAACCCGCCGATCATGCCGGTCACGCGACCCGCCGCGATCAGCGCGTCGGCCGGTGTCGCCACCGACCCGCCCGGCGTGTTCAGCCACCACACCTCCACGCTCGCGGCCAACGCAAAGTAGAACAGCGTATAGAAGAACAGCCGGTTGCCGGTACGGTACCGGCCCGGCCCGTGGCGCCTGGCGACGCGAACAGCACGTTCCCTGGGCTCGACCATCGTGGGCGGACGGTCCTCGGTCACCTCCGTCGGGTCGGCCCACGGCCAGTACTCGTCGCCCGGCCTGGGCTCAGCCCGATCGACCGTCGCCCATGCGCGTGTCTGTTCCACGCCGAGATTCCTACCAGGATCCGACCCGGACAGTACCGGCAAAACGGACAACTAACCCAGACTTATGAGGTGCTTAGCAACTGGTTAGCATCGGCCGGGCAGGGACTCCGAACCCCGTAACGAACAGCACGCATGACAGAACGCAGAGGCGCGGTGCGGGCGACGGGCCTGCGGTACGGCGCTCGGGTTGGTTGCGGGACATCCGTCGACGGGGCTCGCGCGGCTAACCACCGTGGCTGGCCGGTGCCTGACGGTGGGCCGGACTCCGGCGCACCGGCAAGGAGCCCGGCGGCGGACCCAGTTCCACGGTAATCATGGCGCCGCCGCCGGGTGCCTGTCCCAGCGTGATCCCACCTCCGGAGGCCACCGCGGCACGCTGGACGATGTCGAGCCCCAGTCCGGTCGAGCCGGCGCCGCTGTGCCCGCGCCGCGGCACGACGCTCTCGGGCAGCCCGGGGCCCTCATCGAGGACCACCAGCCGGGCGCCGCCGCCGGCCCGTCCATCGAGCCGTACCGCGTAGCCGGTGCCCTCCAGGGTGTGCGCGAAGACGTTGCCCAGCAACGCATCTACGAGCGCTGACAGGTCGTCGCGGGGCAGCTGGACCGGCAGCGGGGCGGTGGCCAGCCACGCCTCCGCTCGTCGGTGCTCCTCGTCGGCGAGCGGCGACCAGAACTCGAGCCGCTCGCCGACCACCTGGACCGCGTCGCACATCGGCACGTCGCCGGTGTTGACCGGGCGGCGTGCCGCCCGGATCACCTCGTTGACGGTCCGCTCCAGCGCGTCCACGCCGGCGGTGATCCGGGCCTGGTCGGCCGGATCGCGCAGGGACTCGGCGTCGATCCGCAGCGCGGTCAGTGGGGTACGCAGCCGGTGGGAAAGATCGGCGGCGGTCTCCCGTTCCCGGGCCAGCAGCGCGCCGATTCGGTCGGCCAGCAGGTTCAGCCCGCCGCCGACCTCGCGCACCTCGGGCGGACCGGCCGCTCGGGCCGCCCGGGCGTCGAGATCGCCGCCGGCCAACCGGTGCGCGATCGCGGCGACGGCGGACAGCGGCTGGGTGAGGCTGCGCGCCAGGTTGTCGGCGACCAGGACACTCACCACCAGCAGGGCGAGCCCGAGTGCAGCCAGCACTAGCCAGGCCCGCCCCACCCCACGACGCATCTCCGTGTCGCTCACGAAGGTGCGCACCACCGCCGTACCGTCGGGCAGGCCGGCCACCGCGACCAGCACCTCCCGCCCGCCGGCGGCCGGTGCGGTGAGGCTGCTGCCGTCGGCTGCCTGAGCGACCGCCGCGCTGCGGGCGGCCCGCACGCCGAGGACATGGCCGTTGGGCAGGAACACCGTGAAGCGGTACGGCCCGGATCCGTTCGCGTGGTCGAGCACGAGGGTCAGGGCCGGCTCGTCGAGCGAGCCCACCGTCGGGGCCAGCGCCTGGGCCTGGGCAACGGCCGCGTTCACCGCCCGGTCCGCCGCCGAGGAGCGCACCATCACGGCCAGCGGTACCAGGAAGGCGGCCAGCACGAGCAAGTTGGTGGCGGCCACCAGCAGCACGAGCCGCAGCCTCATCGCGACGACGGATCCGCGTACGGCACGAACTTGACCCCGATGCCCCGCACCGTATGCAGGTAGCGCGGCTCCCGGGCACTCTCCCCGAGTTTGCGGCGCAGCCAGGACAGATGCACGTCGACGGTCTTGTCGGTGCCACTGTACGGCTGATGCCACACCTCGTTGATCAGCTCCCGCTTGGAGACCACCGTGCCCGCCCGGGCCGCCAGGTAGCTGAGCAGGTCGAACTCGCGGGCGCTCAGCTCAACCGGGGCATCGTCCAGCACCACCTCGCGGGCCGCCAGGTCGATCCGCAGCCCGCCGGCCACCAGCGGCGCATTCGCGCCGGCCCGGCCACCGGCGGTACGCCGCAGCACCGCCCGGATCCGCGCGTCCAGCTGCACCGCGCCGAAGGGTTTGCTGAGATAGTCGTCGGCACCGCGATCGAGGGCCTCGACGATCGCCGTCTCCTGATCGCGCGCGGTCGCCACGATGATCGGCACCTGGCTGACCGAGCGGAGCATGCGCAGCACGTCCCTGCCGTCCATGTCCGGCAGCCCGAGATCGAGAACGACCAGATCCGGCGCGGCGTCCAGCGCCATCTGCAGGCCACGCATGCCGTCGCCGGCCGTCATCACGGCATGGCCGAGCTGGCTGAGCGCATGAATCAATGCGCGACGGATCTCCGCATCATCCTCCACGAGCAGCACCTGAGCCACGGCGAAACCATACCGGCTCGGGCAACCAAGTCCCTATGCCCTATTAACCTGGGCTTATCCGGCGCTGTGACAGGCTGGCTCGCGTGAATCCGACCGCACGTCGAATGACAGCCAGCGGGTTGGCGTGGACCGTGGCAGCGGCCGCGTCGGTCGCCGTCAGCCTCCTGGCACTCTCTTCGATCAACGCCGGCACGGCGGCCGGCCCGCCCCAGCAACTGGCCCCGGAAGGGCTCGCCAACGCTGGGGCCGATGGGAGCACCGCCGCCTCGCCGGACGGCGAGGACGACGTCACGCCCGGCTCGAACGACGCCACGCCCGCCCAACCGACGCCGACGCCGATGCCGACGCAGTCACCTGACAGGCCCAGCGCGACCGTGAACAGCGTCCAGCGGTTGCTCTCCTCATCCGGCGGCACGGTCGTCGCCCGGTGCGTCGGCGCCAGCGCATACCTGGTCTCATGGAGCCCAGCGCAGGGGTACCAGGTGGGCCACGTCCTGCGCGGGCCCTCCCCCGAGGTCGGCGTCACCTTCCGCAACGCAACCAACCGGACCTGGGTCGAGGTCGAAATCCATTGCGTGGCCGGGACGCCGACACTCGACGATGGCGGCTCGCATGAGGAGCACGGCGATCGCTGACCGGCAGCGGCCGAACGTCGGGCGCGGCTTATCGAGAGAACCCGCGGGGGTCTTCATCGCCCCGCCGCGGCCGACTCGACGTGCAACGACCAGCCGACCTGCCAGGCCAGCGGGTCGGGCGCGTCGGTCACCACCGTGGCGTGCTTCGGCCCGTCCGGGAGGTAGCCGACCTGGTTGACCCGCACCGGCGGGTCGGTCTTCGGGACGTACCAATCCCACGGTTCGCCGCCGATCAGCGAGACGTCGTCGAGCTGCAGGCCGCCTTGCACGTCGCCGCGCAGCTGCTCGGACCCCGCGGCGACGCCCTGACCGCGGCGGCCCGGGACGCCTTCACCACCGGCATGCACAGCGCGGCCCTCATCGCGGTCGGCGCCACCCTCACCGCCGCCGCCCTTGCGTCGCGCTGCTGCCGGCGCGGGCCGGGCAGGACGTCAGGCGGGTCGGCGGTAGCCGGTGATCGGACGGCCGTCGAGCTTGGCCATCCGCACGTAGTCGCCGGTGGTCGGGGCGTGGACCATCCACCCGCCGCCGACGTACATGCCCATGTGGTGCAGGTCGCTGTAGAAGAACACCAGGTCGCCGGGGCGCAGGTCGGCCTTGGCGACCGGCTTGCCGTCCTCCCACTGCCACTTCGTGTAGTGCCGCAGCGTCACCCCGGCCGCCGCCCACGCGGCCATCGTCAGCCCCGAGCAGTCGTAGCCCTTCGGGCCGGCCGCACCCCAGATGTAGGGCTTGCCGATCAGCTCGCACGCCTTCTTCGCCGCGGTGCCGCCCGCTCCGCCGAGGTAGTCGACCGGGCATGCAACCGGCTTGAGGGCGCCGGTTGCGCCGCTGCTGCCGTACGCCTGCTGCCGGACCTTCTGCAGCTCGGCGAGCTTGCCCTCGATCTGCGTCTTCTTCGCGGCGAGATCCTTGTCCTGCGCGGCCTGCTGGGCGATCAGCCCGTCCAGGGTCTGCTTGTCCCCGGCGAGCTTGTCCCGGGCCGCGGCCACGCTCTGGATCTGGGAGCGTTCGTTGCGGGCGATCGCGTTGATGACCGTGAGCTGGTCCAGCATGTCGGTCGGGGTGCCGCCGCTGAGCAGGACCTGCATCGTGCCGACCCGGCCGGTCTTGTACTGCCGCACCGCGATGTCGCTGATCTTGCCCATCGCGGCGTCGACCTGCGCCTGCAGCGGCTGCAGCTGCTCCTGCAGCTTGGCCGCCTTGGCCTGGTTGTCCTTGAGCTGGCTGTGGACCTGGTTGTACTGCTCGATCGTCGGCTCGAGCTCGTTCCACATCTGGTCGATCTGGGCTTCCAACTCCGCCGGGGTCGGCTCGGCCTGCGCCGTCCCGGTACCGGCCACCAGGACCGCGAGCGCGGTCAGGACGGCGACGACAGCGCGGGCGGGGCGGCTCATGATCCGGGTACGGCGCGGGCGGCGTGGCGGCACGTGCGGGAGGCTCCTTCTTCCCTCGACCGCCTACCGGGTTCGGGCGGGAAGGACGCCCTACTGCGAAGGCGCGGATTCACCCCGAGATGCTGCGGTTGGGTCCCCGGCTCGACTTCGACTCGGCGGCGCCGGGCACCGACGCCGACCGGGGGCGATCGACGCTCCGGATGCCCGGCCGGAGCCGACCTTACGCATCGTCCCCACTCCGCACAACCCCATCTCCTACGGGCCGTAGGATGTGACCGGCCCGAGCTGCAACCATCTTCCCTGTTCACGGTGTTGATCCGTGGGCGCCGAACGGGACATAGCACGACGGGTAGTTGATTCGGGAAGGTTGCGTCGATCACAGTCCGAGCCCCGCGCCGCTACGGTCGGTGAGGGCGGCGACGAAGCGCGCGCCGTCACCACGTCGCCGGCGGCCGACCCGGACCGGGCGGCGCCGTGGCCGGTCTACCGGGCGCCCGGTGGCGGGACCGTCGCGGCGAGCTGGCGGTACCTGCTGCCCGACGAGCAGCTGGAACCTACGGGGCCAGCGGTGAGCGTTCCAGCGCGGCGATGAGCACCGGCAGCAGCGGCAGCAGCGCGAACAGCCCGACGGCGACGCCGGTCAGCGCACGGGGCAGCGGCCGCGGGCGGTACAGCAACCGGTGCAGCCGCTCCGTCGCGTCGCCGCCGTCCGCGGCCAGCAGCGGTCCCGTATCGCCGGTGCCCGGCCGGCCCGCCGCATGCGCGCCGGCCTGCTGGACGCGGGCCTCGGCGAGCGCGACCAGGGCGTGGGCCAGCACGATCGGCGGGGTGCGGCGGACCGCGACGTCGTCGGCGCGCAGCTCCACGAGCCGGTGGACCTGCCGGACGGCGGTCCCGAAACATGAGACCCAGGGGAACGCCCGGTCCAGCAGCCGGGCGGTGCGCACCAGCCGGTAGTGCCCGCCGGTGGCGTGGGCCTGCTCGTGCGCCGCGACCGCCTGCAGCTGCTCGCCGGTGAGGTGGTCCACCGCGGCGGAGGTGACCACGACGTCGCGGACGCCGCCGCCGGGCAGCAGGTACGCGGCGGGCTCGTCCGCGGGCACCACGATCACGCCGAGCCCGGGCAGCCGCCGCCCGGTCCGCGACAGCATCCCGCGCAGCCGGCGACGCTGCCGGCCCTCGGCCCGGGCCAGCCGCCACCCGGCCAGCCCCAGCCGGACCGCGGCGGCACCCAGCAGCGCCGCACCGGCCGCGGCGACGGCCTGGGCGGCGACGCCGTGCGCGCCGAGCAGCGCGTCGAGGCACACCTGCCACGCCCGGCAGACCAGGTCGTGGGTGTTGTCCCAGTGCAGCACCGCGGTGGCCCCGGCGAGCGTGGCACCGGTCACGACCGCGGCGCACCACATCTGCCAGGCGAACAGGCCCAGCCCGGGCGCCCGCACCACCCACCGGGCGCGGCCCAGCCGCGGCCCGGCCACCGCGAGCAGCAGGGCGGCGTAGGCGGCGAGCAGCAGCGTGGTCACGGCGAGGCGATCTTCCGCTCGTACGTGTTCAGCGCCGAGCGCAGCGACGCCGCCTCGTCCAGGGTCATCTGGCCCAGGAAGTGCAGCAGTGTCTGCTCCCGGTCGCCGCTGTCGGTCAGTGCATCACGCATCAGCCCGGCACCGTACTGTTCGCGGGTGGCCACCGCCTCGTAGACGTGGGCCCGGCCCTGCCGCACCCGCTGCAGCCAGCCCTTGCGGTGCAGCTTCTCCATCACCGTGAGCACGGTGGTGTACGCCAGCTCCCGGGTCTCGACGAGCGCGGTGTGGACCTGCCGCACCGTGACCGGTCCGCCGGCCGCCCACAGCTGCCGCATCACCGCCGCCTCCAGCTCCCCGAACCCCTGCACCGCACCCCTCCCGGACCCGCGCCGACGCGGCGCCGGCCATCCGATGCTACGACGCCGCCACCGGCAACGGCACCCTGCCGACGTCCTACGACCCGCCGGAGGACGGCACCCCTGCACCGGTCAGCGCGCCACCGCACATCGGATCACCTCCTACGTTCCGTAGGAACAACCATTGCATAAACGTCGATGGAGTCGAGGTCATCAGGACCCGGACCCCGTTCAGGGAGTTCGACATGGACCGCAACGCGTTCATCGTCGTGTTCCGCCGCGCGTTCGGGCACACCCCGGGCACCCACCACCTCGGCCGGTAGGTCAGCACATCGGGTTCAGCAGGCGGGCCCAGTAGGTGAGGTCGGCGGCCTGAGCGGCGGTCAGCGCGGGGTGCGGTCCGCCGGCCGCGTTGCCGACCGTGGTGATGTACTGGCAGATCTGGCCGTGGGCGAGCTTGTTGGCCAGGTCGTGGGTCAGGCCGTTGGCGTTCGGGGCACCGACGGCGTCGAGGTACTGCGCGGTCAGGTCGGCAAGCGTGTCGTTCGTCGGCGCGACGGTGTAGCCGATGGTCCTGGCCGGCGCGGCATTGCCGGCGATGTCCATGCCGCCGGCGCACGTGGCGGTGTATGCGCCGGAGGCGGTGCGGTTGACGCTGAGACTGGCGGGATTCGCCACGCCGGAGGTCGCGTCGACCGTGACGCACATCGGGGCCGGCGGGTGGTCGAGGCTGTACGTCGCGCCGTTCACGGCGCCGGCGATGGTGACGACCGGCGCCGTGAGGTCGACGTTCAAACCGCTCACGGTGGCATCCGCGGTGTTGCCGGCCTTGTCGGCCGCCGTGCCGGTCAGGCTCTGGCCGGCCCCGTCGTGGGTGACCTGGAGCTCGGCCGGGCAGGTCGCGACGCCGGAGAGAGCGTCGGCACAGGCGTAGATGAGCGTCGGTGCCGTGTGGTACCAGCCGGCGGCGTTCCTCGTCCCCTGCACGGTGGCGGTGATTGTGGGCGCGGTCTTGTCGATGTTGATGCCGGTCACCGTCGCCGTCGCCTGCGTGCCGGCGTGGCTGGTGGCGACACCGGTGACGGACTGGCCCGCCCCTTCGGTGGTGACCGTCGCCCGATCCGGGCAGACGGAGATGCCGGAAACGGCGTCGCCGCAGGTGAAGTCGACGGTGACGGCGCCGTTGTTCCAGCCGTACTCGTTGGCGGGCGTGCGAACCGCGGTGATCAGTGGCTTGGTCTTGTCGATGCTGACGATCACGGTGGCGTCCGCGGTGTTGCCGGCCTTGTCGACCGCGACGCCGCGGACGGTCTGGTTGGGCCCGTCGTCGGTGAGGACGACCGGTGGACTGCAACCGGCGATGCCGGACAGGGCGTCGGTGCAACTGAAGGTGACGGTGACTGCGCCGCTGTTCCAGCCCTCGCCGTTCGGACTCTGCGAGACGGACGCGGTGATGGCCGGGGCAGTGGCGTCGAGGTTGACGACGGCGGTGACCGAGGCCGTGTTGCCGGCATTGTCGACGGCCGTGCCGGCGACGCGCTGCTCCGCCCCGTCCGCACCGACCTCGACCGGGGCCGGGCAGGATGCGACGCCCGACAGGCCGTCGGCGCAGGTGAAGGCGACCATCACGGTGCCGTTGTTCCAGCCGCCGCCGTTCGGCGACGGCGTGACGCTGTAGTTGATCGTGGGCGGGGTCGTATCGATCGAGACCTGGTACCGGCCGGCGGCGCAGTTGCCGGCCGGGTCGCAGGACGGGCCTGAGGTCAGGGCCTGATCCGCCCCGTCGGCCGCGGCGGTGGTGGTGGCGGGCACGGTCGCTGTGCCTGACGACGGTGCCGGGTCGGTGCTCGACCAGGCGACCGTGACGGGAGCGCTGTACCACCCGGCGGCGTTGGCCGGACGGTCAGGTGTTCCCGACACGAACGGCGCCGCGGTGTCGTAGACGACGGTGATCGGCGCGGAGCTCGCACTGGCCGCGCCGTTGCCGCCGACGGCCGCGACCGCGTAGCCGAACGCGCCGTCGTTGCCAGGCGCGTAGTCGGTGAAGGTGGTCGCGGTCGTGCTGCCGGCCACCGCGCCGTCGCGGTACACGAGATAGCTGACCGCTCCGGGCACGGCGTGCCAGGTCAGCACCGGCAGCCGGTTGGTCGGCGTCGGCGCGGAGAGCCCTGTGGGCACGGCGGGGACGGCGGGGAGGCGCTGGAAGAGGATGCCGGCGTTGCCGCCCGCGGTGGTGATGGTCGTGGTGTTGCAGACCTGCGTGTTGTCGGCAAACGTGGCACACACCTGACCGGCGGTGAGATTGAACCCGGAGAAGACGCTGAAGGCGGCCTGCCCGTTGC
>NZ_JBEZDS010000032.1:94110-136122 GCF_040648435.1 Dactylosporangium sp. NPDC049140
GCAAACGTGGCACACACCTGACCGGCGGTGAGATTGAACCCGGAGAAGACGCTGAAGGCGGCCTGCCCGTTGCCGTCCGTCTGCTTGCTCGGCCCCGCCGCGGCCAGGAACGTGAGACCCGGCGCCACCGTGAACCCGGGCTGCTGCCCAGACCTGATGCTCGCCGCGGCACCCGATATCGGACCACCACCGGCATCCTTGACCGTCACCGTCAGCGTCACGAACGGCGGCAGCTGGAAGTCCTGCACGACATCGGCCGCCGTCAGATCAAACGTCCGCGGCTCGGAATACAACGCCCACGAATCGTCAGCCGCACGGATCTGCACGCCATACACCAACGGCGGCACACTCACCGAGAAACGCCCCGCCGCGTCCGTCCTCGCGGCACCACCCCGACCACTCTGATCCACCGCATGCACATCCACGGTCAGGCCCGCGACCGGAGCGCCGGCCGCATCGCGCACCACCCCGGACATCGCATGCGCGCTGGACTGCGTGAGCACGACGTTCAGGGTCGTGTTCGCGGTGACGGCCACGTTCGTGTACACGATCGGGTTGAGGCCGCCGGCCGGTGTGAAGTGGATGTCGTAGGCGCCGGTCACCACGCCGAGCTCGAAGGAGCCGTCCGCAGCGGTATCCACCGGACCGAACTGCACCGCCGTCTGCCCGGCCGCGGTCGCCGTGACCGCGACCCCGGAGACCCCGCCCCCGCCCTGCGCCGTCACGGTTCCCGTGATGGTGGCCGAGGTCGACGCGTGGGCCGGTGCCGCGCCGAGGAGGGAGAGCAGCACCGCGACCGCCGCCGCGCCTACACGCAAGGACATCCACGGAGCGTAACCGGGTTGCTGCGGCGGGTCCCTCCGTTGGCGGGACGGCCCGGGCTGGCCGTCCGGCGCCCGCGGACGCCGATCAAAGGACGTCGTTCCAGCATCAGCCGGTGTAGGCGGTGGCCTGGATGGCGTACAGCACCGCGTAGCGACCCCCAGCGGCGAGGAGTTCCTCGTGGGCGCCCTGCTCGACCAGCCGCCCCCGGTCCAGCACCAGGATCAGGTCGGCCCCGGCGACGGTGGAGAAGCGGTGCGACACGATCACCGTGACGGCGCCGGTGCGGGCGGCCAGTGCGCGGGCCCGGGCCATGTACCGCTCGAAGATGGCGTGCTCGCTCGGCACGTCCAGCGAGGCGGTCGGCTCGTCCAGGACGAACAGCAGCGGGTCGCGGCGCATCGAGGCGCGCGCCAGCGCGACCTTCTGCCACTGGCCCTCCGACTGCTCGACGCCGTCGAACCCGTGGCCCAGCCACAGCAGCGGCTCGGCGCCGAGGCGCCCGTCCATCGCCACGCGCACGCCGGCCAGCGTGTCCTGCAGCGCGTCGCGCAGCGTGATGGCCACGGTGACGGCGAGCACCAGATCGCCGAGGCGGCCGGGCGCGACCGGCGCACCCGCGAGATCGTGGCCCCGCCGTGGACGACGAGCCCCAGCCCGGCCACGCGGGCTTCGCATCACCGCGGCGTTCACCGAACTCGCCACCGCCATCTGAAACCGGAAACACCGGCTGAACCGCGTCCCCTGATCGCCAAATGCAACGGCGCCTCTCTCACCGCTGACCTGGCGCGAACGCTAGCAGCCGTGCGACCGGCCCCCGACCGGCGCGCCACTCGATCGTCCGGAAGGCCGCGACAGCAGGGTACCTGTTCGGTGCCGAGTAGCGGACGCCGCGGCAACGTCGCCGGGCCCAGGACCAGGCCTGGGTCGAGCAGCGGCGGTGGGCGTCGCCGAGGACGGCTGGTTCCTCGATGTGGATCTCGGCGTGTGATCGGCGACTGCCGATCTCGTAGCCCAGCTTTGTGGGCCAGAACCGTGTGACGTCTGCGGGCGACGTATCGCAATCGGGTGTGTTAATGCCGGATTGCCTCAATCTCGGCTGCGGCCGCCGCGAGGAGATCGTCCGCAGTGAGCCGAAGCAGCTCGCAGGTCTTTGCGGCTCGGAACGCGGCGCGGCGAGCGGCGACGCGGGTGACACGAGACAGCGCGGCCGCCGACGCGGCCTGCCGGAACTCCCCGCTTGCGTAGAGCCGTTCGACCGCGGCATCGACCGCGGCCCCGGCCTCGTCGAGGGACCAGGGTGCCTTCGCCAAACGGCGGTGGAGGATCTCGCGGGCGGCGACCGCATCCGGCCGGTCGACGAGCATGGTGATATCAACTCGGCTCGGCGATGTCAGCTCGGCCGGGACCAGGTCCAGCCGGTTGGTGGTAAAGACAACGAGCAGCGTGTTGCCCGCCGGCAGGTCATCGATCTCGGCGGCAAGCTGCTTCGCCAGCGGACTGCCCTTGCCGGTCGCGACCATGTCGACGTCCTCGATGATCAGGGCGTGCCGCCCGTGTCGGAGCGCTAATTCGCGCGCACGCTTGAAAATCAGCTGAAGGCCGCCTTCGGACTCGCCCACGTATTTTGAGAGCAGGGCGGTCATCCGCACCCGTACAGCGGTCGCCCCCGAGGCCCGCTCGACGAACGCGTTCACCGTCGCCTCGGCGAGTAAAGATTTGCCGCATCCGGACGGACCATGCAGCAGGATCGTTGCCATACGGCGTGCGAGGCCAACGCCGTCCGAGGCGAGGTGAGTGCCGACGTCCAATGCCGTCCGGATCCGGTTGATATGCGCGCTTAGGCCGGCAACGTCAGCGAAGGACCGGGCGCCCACAGGCGCTATGGAGTCGGTCAGTGTGCCGAAGTTGAGGCGTGCAAGCACCAGTCGTGCGTCTGGGCGAACCAGTAATCCGTCGCCGGGCAACAGCCCCGCCGCATCGACTGATCCGGCGATGGCCATGACTTCGTCTCGAAGACCCAATCGAACAACGGCGTACTCGTTATCGATCAGATGAGCGAATATTGCCACCTCCCCCACCTGTGGCCGGGATGCTCGCCCGACGACACGGAACTCATTGTCGATCAGCACCTCGTCGCCGACCTTGAAATCGACGTCCAGGGCCTGGCCGGACAGCTTTACCCGTTTGGGCTGCCCCCCGGCGAAGACATCGACCGTTCCGTCCGCGTGCACTGCGAGCAGTAGCGTGTACGTCGGGGGTTGCTCGTCGCGGCTTGCACGCAAGGTGTCCAATTCCGTGCGGAGCCGGGCAATCTCGGCGTATGCCTGAATAAGTTCAGCGGACGATGGAGCCTCGTTGCGCGGTGCCTGAGGAGGTACAGCGCCGCCCGGCAGCTGACCCGTGATGCGCCAGCGATCATTCGCTTCCACGAGTTCCCTTCCTCGGTCCGCGTACCGTCTCGCGGTAGGATTCGACTACTCGACGAAATTGAAGACGTACACGCCGCCCGTGCCTGTGGCGCAAAGCTTTGATCCGTCAGGCAGCCAGTCGACGGAGGTAACTGCCCCATCGACGCGCATTGCCGCGATCGGCTGGCCGTCTCGGCCGTCCCAGACCCGTACGCTGCCGTCCTGGCCCCCAGTGACAATTCGTGCACCGTCGAACGCCACCGCAACGGCGGTCACCCGGCCGGAGTGACCGACAAGGCTTCGAATGGACGCTCCTGTTGACGCGTCCCACAGTCTCACAACCCCATCACCGCCCGCGGTGGCCAACCATGCACTATTGGGGGCGATGGCGATGTCCCGGACCGCCAGTCCATGTCCGGTCAAGACATGTCGGACGGATCGAGTGGCGGCGTCCCACAGGGTAACGGTCCGCTGCTCGTAATCGGCGGTCGCGATCCACGTGCCGTCGGGCGACACGGTCACGTCCAACGCTCCTGCGTTGCTCAAGTGCTCAGCCGGAGCGCCGTCCAGTTTCCAGATACATGGCCGACCATAGACGCCCCCCGTCACCAACCACGTGCCATCGGGCGCCATCGCCGCCCGATTTGGGCTGATCGAGGAACCTACGGTCGTGACGGCGGCCGAGGTAGCGGACCCGATGCGCCAAAAGTACATTGCGGACCATGTGAAGAGCACGAGTGCACTGCCGTCGGGCATGACGGCCAGTGCTTGCACCGAACCCTCATTCGGTCGGTGAGTTGCGACGATCTCGGCGGAGCCGACGTCCCATACCTGGACGGCGCCGTCGGCGCGAAGCGCAGCGATCCACTTGCCGTCCGGCGCGACGCCCATGTCGGTAAACCGACCTCGGCGGGCCAACGTAGCTTCCGGACGGTCGGCGGTTCGCAGATCCCAGACACGTGTCCAACCGTCTGCGCTCGCCGTAACCAGGAGCCCGGTCCGGGACGCCGCCGCAACACCGGTCACCGAGTCGCGGTGGCTCCCTAAGACGCCAGTGCTGCTGAGCGTCGCCGGATCCCACAACCGAGCCGTGTCGTCCCAGCTGCCAGTCACTAGTCGGTGCCCATCGGGCAGCACCGCCAGCCGCGCGATCGCATTGGCGTGACCTCGCAACACGCCGCGAGTGGCGCCGGTGACGACGGTCCACAGCCGGACTGTGCCGTCCTCTCCGGCGGTAGCGAGCCAGCCGTCCGCTTCCGACCGTCTGTCGCCGACCCGCGCCGGATCTGCGACCGAAACCGCCAGATCCAGCACCGCACCGTAATGCCCCTTGAGCAGGAGCGGTTTCGTTGGCTCATCCGTGCGCCACACGCGTACCAGCCCATCGCGGCTCGCGGTCGCGAGCCTGTGCGCGTCAAGTACGGCCACGGCGGTGACAGGACCCTCGTGACCGGTCAGCACGGCGGACTGCTTGCCGTTCGTGGCGCTCCAGATCCGTACGGTTCGGTCTTCACCGGCGGTGACGATCCAGCGGTCGTCTGGTGCAACCGCCACGTCGTGCACCGGACCGGCGTGCCCTTCGCAGCTGACGAGCTGCCGTCCGGAGGCGACTTCCCAGATCCCCACGGCGCCGCTGTCCGAGCCGACTGCCAGCCAATCGCCCGTCGAACTTACCGCCAATGCAGAGACCGGACGGTCGCCGATGACCACCTGCAATCTAATCGCACCGGTAGCCATCTCCCAGATCCGCACCACGCCGTCCTCGCCGGCCGTCGCCAACCATTTCTCGTCAGGGGCAACGACTACGTCGGTAAGTCGCGTGCCCGATCCGGTGATGACCCGGATCAATGCGTCGTCCACGGGGGGCAATGGCCAATGGTTGGTCAGGCGGCAACGTTGCGGTAGGGACTTACCATATGCACGTACGTCATCCCTCAGTTCATCAACGGTCTCCAGCCGACTGAGCAGTATATCGGTGAGCGACTCGGGAGGTTCGATCGGAGTCAGAAGATGACTGTCGCGAACGAACGCTCGGAACAAGGCGAAGGCCGTGGCATTCTCCGGGATCTGCACATCCGCCTCCACGGCCGGAGCGCCGAGCACGTGCAGTTTGCGATCGATCCATCGAAGATCGGACACCAGCAGGCCGGCCTCATAACGTCGGTCGGCCTCGACTAGGTGGTACGGCACGAACCGCCACAGATAATGCTCTCCAGCCGGCAGCAACCACCATTGGGTGGGTCCGTCGGCCGTCGAGTCCGAGGCGGACGCGGGTCGTACGGCGTCGAGAAGCACGGCGTTCCATTCGGCGAGTCGTCCAGACTCTGCCTCAGCACGCAGAAACGACCGCAGTACGTCGTGTAGCCGAAGGGAGCCGATGTCCCGCCTGTAAGCCTGCACCAGAGACAATTCGGCGAGGTCGGCACAGAGGCGATCCGCCGCCGCGGGGCTGAGACCGCCCGTTGCCTGCCACAGCGCCCGGCGAGCGACGCGCGGTATGTCCACGTCCTCAGGGAAAATCCCCAGTTCGAAATAGCGCTGCTGGTCGCTGGCTCGCAACCGACCCAGGCTCGCCTCGATCGTGCGGCGTACCGCCCGATCGCGATCCTGCTCGCCGCTGAGATCGAGGGTGGTCGGTCCGCCCTCTGCAAGCTGCGCTGCCAGTTCCCTGGCGACGTCACCGAGTACCTCCCCGTCGCGGACGGCATGGCGCATGGCCCCGTTCAGCAGCGCCAGCAGCAGCGGCCATCTGCCCGTGAGCCGCAACAGCCCCTCCTTGACTTCGGCGGCGATGGGCGCCAGCCCTGCCTCCAGCAGCGCGCCCGCCTCCGGTGGGGCCATCTCGTCGACTCGTACCGACACGGCGTGCTCCGGTAGAACGCCTCGCTTACGCGTGGTTACCAACCGAGTGCACCGGCTACCGCCGGCGAGCAACGGACGCAAACTCGACGCCTCCCAGACGTCATCGATCACCAGCAAGATGGGATCGCGATCCTCTAGGAGTTGTCCCAGGTGGTAGCCAGCCTGCTCTGGATCGGATAGAGACGGCCGTTCGGCGCCCAGATGCATGCTCAGATCATTGATTTTCGAGGCGAGCTGCGGGGCCGAGATCGCCTCACCGAGTGTGACCCACAATAAGCCCCCCGGGAACGTAGCGGCGATTTCCGGCATGCCACACATTCGTACGGCCAACGTGGTCTTGCCGAAGCCACCGGCGCCGAACAGCGCCGTGGTAACGCCAACGGTGCGACCGGGGGCCGACGTCAGCTGCGATAGGAGCTCGCGACGCAGTTCCGGCCGGTCCACCCACCAGTCGTCAAGTTGGGGCAGCATCCACGGCCGTCTCGCACCTGACCGGGCGGCATCCCGGGACGCGGCGGTGCCCGAGTCGACGAGCTGTGGCGCGTCGGCCTGGGTGGATGCCGCGCCCGCCCGTGCTCGGCCCGCCCAGCGGATCTCCAGAAGAATCCACATCAAGTCCAGCAGAACCAAGGCCACGACGAACCACCAACGATAACGAGTCAGGTCGAACCCGCCGGTCGCGATGTTGGTGAGGGCGCCAACCAGCACGTTAATGGCGACACCCAGCCCAGCGCGACCGCGTGTTCCCACGTCCGACTCCTCCTCCAACCAGCATTATGGTGCGCACAGACCCATCGACTCTGACGGACGCGGCGAGACACCAGGAATGCGCCGTTCGGCTATGAGTACAGTCTGTTAGCCGAATCCACGTCCATATTGTGGCGTTTACGCGGAGGAGAGGCAGGCGTCGAAGCGTGGGCGCTGCTGCTGTGGCCCTTCGGGCTGGCCGCTCGCCTCGCCGACAGGCTCGCAGCGTTGACGAGGGCAAGAGAGGGCATGTAGCGCCGCCTGCTGGCCGTCCGAGGGCCGCACCAAGCTACCGGAGCCAATTCAGAGACCGGGCGGTAGCGTGCTGCACCCGCGTTGCTCGACCCAGCTCAGTCTGCAACACCGTCTGGCTCGGTGCCCACTGCTAGTACCAGTCGGATCTGACACGACGAGAGCATCGGGCTCGGCCCAGTTCGACGGTGGACGACGACGGCACGTCGATGACGTTGCAGTTGGTCTTGTTGTCATGCGCGGTGGAGTCCCGGCACAGGACGGCCGTCAGGGCGTTGGTCGAGCTCGGCAGCCCGGTGACCCGCACCGTGGTTCCGCCGCCGCACGACCAGTGCTCGGTTGTCGCTGCCCCGGGTTGAGCCGCGAGACCGCTAGGCCAGGTTCTCCCGCTGGCGCAACCCGAACTGAAGCGGTGCACCGCCACCGCACCGGCCGCGCAGGTACTGCATGCGACCGCTCACCGCGTCTGGGCGAGGAGATTGTCGAGGACCGTCGCCGTAAAGGTGGGAGACAGGGCCGGCACGTGTCCCCCGTTCACGACCGTCCACAGTGTCACCTGCCCGCCCGCCCGGCAGCCGGCCTGGTAGGCGGTCACCGTGGTTTCCGCGCCGGGTAGCGCGGCCTCGAGGTCCAGCGGTGGGCTCGCGGGCGTGACCTGGTCCGAGCAGCCGTTGAGCCGGCGCCACCGTTCGATCCCGACCGCGGCCGACGGGTACGGCCGATCCCCGTTCAGGCCGCCGTCGAAGCGGATGGTGTCGTCTGCGGTGCCGTGGATCTCCAGGATGCCGACCGGACGGACCGGTGCGCACCCGGCAGCGTCCTGCGCTACGGCACCAGCCAACGAGACGATCGCGGTGACGGTGTCCGCGTGCTCGCAGGCCATGCGGTACGCCATGAAGCCGCCATTGGAGTGACCGACGAGGTAGACACGGCTCGCGTCCACGGGATGCGCGGACTTCACCGCGTCGATCAGCCGTTGCAGGTACCCGGAGTCGTCGATACCGCTCCCTCCGAAGTCGCAGCACGCGTCGGTCGCGTTCCAGAACCGTTCGTTCCGGCCGTTCCTGGTCCCGTCGGGCATCGCGTAGAGGAACCCACGGCGATCGGCCTCGGCGGTGAATCTGAAGTAGCTCTCCGCCTCGGCCGCGTCGGAGCTGTAGCCGTGCAGCACCACCACGAGCGGCAGCTTCGTCCCGGCGGCGTACGAGGTGGGCAGGTGCAACTTGAACGGCCGGTCGCCGAGGGAAACGGTCGTCGTCGTCCCCGCGACGTTCGCCGGCGCCGCCTGCTCGGCCTTCGGCGCCGCGTCACAGGCCGACAGGCAGCCGGCCAGCACGACGGCGATCAGGCGGCTTCGTCTCGTCATGCCGCCAATCCTGCCCGCTCACCCACGATCGGCGGAACCCTGGGCCACGCAGCGGGAGCTGGACTTCTCCGGCTACGTGTTCGGCCTGGACCGCCTGGCCGACGGCGAAGCATCATGCCGGAGATCGCCGAACGGTGCGGTCGCGCCGTCGGTCGCCACCGCGACGACCGGCAGATCCAGCGCGGACGTCGGCGTGCGCACCGCGGCGGGGAGGGTCGCCGCGGTGCGCACCGGGAAAGGCCGGCTACTTTGGCGGCGAAGCAGATGACCTTGGAGCCGCTGGCGCACAGCAGCGACGTGTCAATGCCGAAGGCCCGCGCGCAGAACTTCTTGCCGCGCGTGCCGCGCGTGCCGCCCGTGCTGATGGACGCACTCACGTAATGGCAGCTGCCGCCGTTGCAGGTGCTGGTCTTGCGGGCGATCCAGTTGACCGAGTTGGACGCCCGGCTCGGCCTCTCCTCGGCCGCCTAGCAGCCGCCGGCGGTGAGCTGGGCATTACAGATCTTGAAAGGGCGGTCTCGCGCCGGAGTCCTTTCATTCGCCGCGTACGAGTTTCAGGTCCGGACGCCGGGTGACGAGTACCAGCGCGGTCACGGTCGTGGCGGCGGCGGCCAGGATGGCCGCCAGGAGACCGGCAAGGTAGGCCCAGGGCAACGCAAGCCGATCCGGTGGCGGGTCGAACACGCCGCTGAGAATGACGACCAGGATCTGGGCCAGGCCGATGCCGGAGGCCGCGCCGAGGACGAGGGCCGGTCCGGTGACGACACACGCCTCGGCCGCGACGAACCCGGCAAGGTGGCGGGGTCGCGCGCGCAGGATGCCGAGGATGGTGAAGGTGCGGCGGCGTTCGGTCAGATCGACGGCGAGGACGAGCCCGGCGGCGGCCGCAGCGAGGGCGAGGGCGAAGCCGAGTTCGATGCGGGTGAGTCCGGTGAGGTCCACGCCGGTGAGGCTGGACCCGACGACGGCGCGAGCGGTCGTGATGTCGGTGATGGCCGGCCCGGCGCCGAGGCGTCGGCGCAGCGCGGCGGCGACCGTGGCCGGGTCAGCGCCGCCGGTGTCGATGAGGTGGGTGGCCGGTGCGGGGCCGGCATGGGCGGTGACGTAGTCGGTGTTGGCGACGAGGAAGCTGTCGGTCGGGGCGGTCGGGAACTCGTTGACGACGCCGAGGAACCGGAAGTCGACCGGGGACGTGGTGCCGGTGCGGGTGTCGGTGATGCGTAGGGTGAGCCGGTCGCCGGGCTGAAGCTGGAAGTCGGTGACCGTCTCGGCGGAGACGAGGATGCCGTCGGGCCGGCCCTGCAGGCGGCCCATCAGTTCGGCGGCGGTACCGCCGCTGAACCAGGCGTCGGCGAGGTGCGCGCCGGCGGTGACGGTGCCGGGCTGCACCGCGTAGAGGTCCTGCAGGTCGGCGCCGACGTAGGCGAAGCGGTGCTGGATGGTTTCGACGTGCCGGACGCCCGCGGTTGCCCGGATGGGGTCGGTGAGGCTGGTGCCGGCGGCGCCGGGCGGTGCGGCGACGGTGACATCGCCGCCGTTGGTGAGCCGGGCGTCGACCTCGGCCTGCTGGCGGTAGGTCGCGGTGAATCCGGCGGTGGACACGGCGAACGCGACCGCGCACGCGATGAGGGTCGCGGCGGTGGCGATCGGCCGGCGGCGGCGCTGCAGGGTGGCGGCGACGGTGCCGGCGAGCGGCCCGGCCAGGGGCCGCAGCACGGCGGTGAGAAGGCTGCGGCCGTACCGCAGGGTGGTGGCGAGAATTCGCCAGACCAGCAGCGCGCCGCCGAGCCACAGCAGGGCCGGGGCGGCGAACGCCCAGTAGTCCACGGCGATGCGCGGTGCCCCTTCCGGTGCCACGACGAGCTGGTAGCCGTGGGCGGTCGTGACGCGCAGGAGTAGCAGGGCACCGGCGAGCGCGACGACGTCGAGGCCGAGCCGCAGCGCGAGCGGCTTCCGGGTGGCCGGCAGGTCGCCGGTCCGGGCGGCGGTGGCGACGCCGCCGGTGCGCAGTGATCGCCACGCCGGCAGCAGGACCGCGGTGGCCGCGACGGCCAGGCCGGCTGTTGCGGCGGCGGCGTACCAGGCCGGGTCGCCGGCGTTGCCGAACATGGCGATGCCGAGCAGTGCGGCCGCGCCGGCTCCGGCGACGGCGCCGGCGAGGCCGGTGACCGTGGCCTCCAGTGCCGCGATCGTCAGGACGTGGCGGGCGGTGGCGCCACGGGTACGCAGCAGCGCCTGTTCGCGGCGGCGGCGCGGGCCGGCGACCGACACGATGGTGGTGGTCAGCAGGCCGGCAAGGACAGCGCCGGGCGTGGCCAGGAAGAGGAACAGGGCGGTGGCGTAGGCGGCGTCGGAGCGGGCGGCGTCCAGGGCGGCGCCGAGGTTGTCGGTGGTCCGGCCGGCCCCGGCGAGGGCGGCGTCGAGGTGGTGGGCGGCGCCCGTGCTGGCGGTGTACGCCGCGTCGGGTGCCATGGGCAGCAGCCGGCTGGTCCGGACGTGCAGCTGAGTGGTGAGCAGGTCGGGCCGGGTGGCCTGCAGCGGGTCGAGGAGGTCGGTGAAGACGGAGTCGGGCAGCAGCAGGACGTTGTCGGGCGGTGCAGTGGTGCCGGTCCGGCCGGTGGCGAACATCGTGTCGGCGTGTGGCAGGTCGACGATGCCGGCCACGGTCACCTGTGCGGCGGGCAGTCCCGGGCGTTGGATGGACAGCACGGTGCCCGGGACGGCGCGCAGGTTGGCGGCGGTCTGCTGAGCCAGCAGGACGCCCTCGGCGGCGCCCCCGAGGGTGCGGACTCGGCCCGGCGACCGGCCAGGAGCAGGGGCAGGGCCACGTTCTCGCCGACGTCGAGGGTGGGCAGCAGCGCCGGCCGTTGCAGCACGATCCCGACCCGGCCCGGATGGTGCCGGGGGTGGCCGCTGAGGCGGGGCCAGCCGACAGTACCGCTGCTCGGTTCGTCGATGCCGGCGATGAGATGCAACAGGGTCGATTTGCCGGAGCCCGACGGCCCGGTCACCGCGATCCGCGCGTTCGAGGGAACCGTGCACGTCACGTCCCGCACCGCGCTGGTGCGACCGAACGTGCGGGTCAGGTGCTCGCCGACGAAGTGGGCCGTCATGCGGCGAAGTGCCCGTCGTGCAGGCGCAGCACCCGGTGCGCGACGCGGGCGACGGCCCGGCTGTGGCTGGCCACGATGACCGCGGTACCGGTCTCGGCGTGGGCGGCGAGCAGGCTGAGGATGGCCCGCTCGGTGAGCTCGTCCAGTTCGCCGGTCGGCTCGTCGGCGATGAGTACCGGCGGGTCGTTGGCGAGGGCGACGGCGAGCGCGGCCCGGGCGGCCTGCCCGCCGGACAGTTCACCGGGCACGGCGTCGGCGTGTCCGTCGACGCCGACGGCGGCGAGGCGGTCGATCACGTCATCGCCGGAGCGGGGCCGGCGGGCCAGGCGGCGGGCGAAGCGGATGTTCTGCGCAACCGTGAGGTGCTCCAACAGGTTCCCGGACTGGTACAGCACGCCGATGTGGCGGGCCCGCAGCAGGGCCCGGGCGGCCTCCGGGCGGCGGGTGATCCGCCGGCCGGCGATCCAGACGTTGCCGCCGTCGGGCTCGTCGAGGCCCGCGAGGCAGGCCAGCAGCGTCGACTTGCCGGACCCGGACGGGCCGGTCAGGGCCAGCCACTCGCCGGCGGCCACCTCGAGTGACACCCCGCGGAGGGCGAGGACCTCCTCGTCGCCGCTGTGGAAGAACCGGAACAGCCGTTCGGCCCGGATCGGCGGGGCGGTCACGGCAGCCACCGCACCGAGTCGGTCACGGTCCGCCACGGGTCGACGTTGTCGGCGCCATGCGGGCCCGCGAGCGTCACCGTGAGCAGCCCGGACGGGGCGTGCCAGTACTCGTAGCGTTCGACGTCGTCGTTGACAACCTTGCCGGTGACGGGGTCCGGTGGCGCGTCGGCGCGATACGTGACGAGCAGCACCGGCCCCGCCGGACGCTCGACCATCGCGGCGGTACCAGCCGTGAACCCGCTGGTCGTGCCAGCCAGCGCCGTCAGTTCCGCCTGCCCGGTGGGCACGTCGGGGGCGGCGGCGGCAGCGCCGAGGGTGACGGTGATGGTGTTGAGCTTGTCGGTGAAGGTGACGGTGCCGCCGGACTCGGCGCGGGCCCAGCCCTCCGGCACCTTCAGCGCGTACTGGTTGCCGGCCGGGCGGTACTCGACGAACGCCTGGTTGTCCGGGATGTCGCCGGCGCCGCCGGCGTCCGGTGCACCGGTGCCGCCGCACCCGGCCAGCACCAGCACGGCGGCCGCGGTGAGGGCCGCGAGCACGCTGATGGTTCGCATGGCCCGGACCGTAGGCCCGTTCGGCTGAAATCCCGCTGAATGACGGCGGTTTCAGCGTCCCTTCAGGTCACCGCGCTCAACATCGCTGCATCCTGGTAACCGCAGGCGCCCACCGGGAGGTCCGCATGCAGCGACGAACGCCGGTGAACGCTGTCTCCGGCAGTTTCGGCGCCGGCCACGACGACGCGGCCGCGGAGCTGACCCGGCGGCCACGGTCCCAGGACCACATGGTCCGGCGGCACGACTTCGTCGACCTGCTCCCCCGCCTGTCCACCGGCGACCCGGCCCCGTCTCGCCCCGAAGGTGCCGCTCGTCATCGGGGACGCCGCCGACACCGCACTCGTCCGCCACACTCTGCTCGACCATCACGTCACCGGCGTCATGCACCCGGCCGGCAGCAAGTCGGCGCCGGCGGGAACAGCCCGAACCGGTCCGGCCGCCCACCGATCGCGTTAGGTTCAGCATATGGGCAGCTCACGCCGGCGATTCGCCGCCCGGCTGCGGGAGCGGCTCGGGGTACGGATGCGCTCCGCGCTCGCCGCCGCGGCCATCGTCGCAATCGCCGCTGTGCTCAGCGGCGTCGCGCTCGTCATCGCCGCCCGCATCATCCTCACCCAGAACATCGACCAGTCCGCCACCCAGCGCGCCACGCAAGTCACCGCCGCCGTCACCGACGGAGGAGCCGGACTCACCGCCGCGCTGCGCCCATCGCCGCGCGACCGGACCATCGTCCAGGTCCTCGACGCCGACGGCCGCATCGTCGCAGCGTCGGCCTCCGTCGGCGGCGCCGGGCCGATCTCACCGCTGCGCCCCACAGCCGGCCAGACCGAGCGGGAACAGCGGCGGCTGGCCGTCGACCATGACGAGATGTTCCAGATCGTCGCCACCGGCGCCGACACCACCGACGGGCGACGTACCGTCCTCGTCGCCCAGTCCCTCGACGAGGTCAACGACGGCACCGAGGCCACCATCGGCGCCCTCGCCGTCGGCCTGCCCCTGCTCACGACCGTGGTCGGCATCGCCACGTTCCTGTTCGTCGGGCGCAGCCTGCGCCCGGTGGAGGCGATGCGCCGCCAGGCTGACACCATCACCGCCCAGAACCTGCACACCCGCCTGCCCGTGCCCGCCGTCATCGACGAGGTCGCCGCCCTGGCCACCACCATGAACACCATGCTCGACCGGATCGAGGACGCCACCTCCGCCCAGCGCCGCTTCGTCGCCGACGCCAGCCACGAACTGCGCAGCCCCCTCGCCACCATCCACGCCGGCCTGGACATCCTCGAACGCATCGACCTGCCCCCGCACGCCGCCACCCACGTCCAGCGCATGCACCGCGAGAGCACCCGCATGGCCACCCTCATCGCCGACCTGCTGCTGCTGGCCCGCGCCGACGAGTCCGGGCTGCGGCTCCGCCGCAACGATGTCGACCTCGACGACCTCGTCTACACCGAACGCGACCGCATCGCCGCCCAGCACCCGCACGTGCGCGTCGAACTGCACGTCGCACCGACCCGGGTGCAAGGCGACCCGCAGCAGCTGCAACGCGTCCTGCGCAACCTGCTCGACAACGCCGCCCGTCACGCCAGCACCCAGGTCCGCATCGACCTGTCCGACGGCGACGGCCATGCCGACGTCACCATCACCGACGACGGCCCGGGTATCCCGCACGCCGACCGCGAACGCGTCTTCGACCGCTTCGTCCGCCTCGACGACGCCCGCTCCCGCAGCGGCGGCGGCACCGGCCTCGGCCTGGCCATCGCCCGCGAGATCGTCGCTACGCACGGTGGGACGCTCACCATCGACGACGCGCCATCCGGCGGCGCGGCACTGCATGTCCGCCTCCCGCGCTGACGGGGCCCCGCCGAACGCGGGTGGCCTACGGCGGCCGGACGCTGACCTGCTTCGCGCAACGCGACCTGCACGTAAGCCACCTATCAGCCGGCCGGCCGGTTCTGGCCGTTCCAGCTCATCGAGTCGGCCTTGTACCTGGCGCGGGCCGCACTGCTGACGGTCGCGTCCTTCCGGCGGATGCTGCGTTCGGCCGGGTAAGGGACCACGGCGGTCGGGGCGCGCCGAGCAGGATGGTGCTGGCGGCGACGAACAGGGTGACGAGCAGCCAGCCGTGCACAGCGTCCGGCATCGGGATCCAGCGGGCGGTGAACAGGCTCAGGCACGCCGCGAAGGTCCACCAGGGCATGGCGTGGCGGGAGCCGGCGAAGTCCCAGACAACGGTGCCGACGACGACGCCGGCGATGTAGTACTTGTTGCCGCCCGGCTCCAGCACCAGCCGCGACGCCACGGCCAGCAGCGGGATCGCCGCCCAGCGGCCGCGCCACACGGCCATGGCGCCCAGGGTCAGGGCGAGCGCCAGCTGCGCGGGGCGGTCCCACGACGGGGTCCGCGGGTCGTGGATGCCGAGGGCGTGCAGGGCGGACACGGGATTGTTCTGGATGGTGTACTGCAACGCGTTGCTGGTGCCCGGGTCCGCGACGAAGAACGGCAGCCACGCCACGGCCAGGGCGGCGGCCAGCGCCACCGCAGCGGCCGTCCGGCGCCGCCATCCGGGCAGCAGGAGCAGCAGGGCCGCGAACCCGACGGCCCACGGCTTGGCGTCGGAGGCCAGCCCGAGCAGCAGCCCGGTGAGCCCGGACCGGCCGGCCCGGGCGGCGCGCAGCGCGGCGACCGACAGCAACAGCGCGAGGACGTCGTCGAGATGTGCGACGCCGACGGCGAGGAACATCCACACCGGCAGGAAGTACGCCGCGCCGAGGGCGAGCCAGCCGGCGTCACGCTGCCATCGCGGCACCAGGCCGCGCACCAGCCACAGCAGCAGCAGCCCGGCGGCGGCGCCGAGCACCTGCCAGCCGATCAGCGCCACCAGCGGGCCGGCGGGCAGCAGGAGCAGGACGGCCAAGAACGTGAGGGGGCCGATCTGCAGCACCGGCGCGGCGGCGTACACGTGCAGCCCGCCCGCCGCCGCGTCATCGGCATCGGCGAGCGCGGCCGCGCCCTGCGCGAAAAAGTGCCACGACGAGCCGCCGCCCAGGGTCATCAGTACGAACCAGGCGATCGCCCACCCGAGCACGAGTCCGGCGAGGATGCGCGGCGGCGGAGCCGCCAGTACCGGTGGGCGAAGCCCACGCAGCCGATCCAGCATCGGCCGACTGTAGGCGGGCGGCGCTGAAGTGCTGCTGAAATGATCGACGTTGCCACCGGCCCGAAATGCGTCAAGAGATGTCGCGGCGGCGCAGGAGTGATGCGCCGGTCAGCCGCCGGTGCTCGGCCGGGTCAGGCGCCGGTCGTAGGCGAAGATGACGGCCTGTACCCGGTCCCGGGCGCCGATCTTGGCCAGGACCTTGCCGACATGGGTCTTCACGGTGGACTCGGACAGCACCAGCCGCTCCGCGATCTCGCGGTTCGTCCAACCGGTGCCGATCGCCACCAGGATCTCGCGCTCGCGCTCGGTGAGGCTGGCCAATCGCGGGTCATCGCCGCCCGGCTCGGCGGCGGGCCCCAGCTGTCCCGCAAACTGATCCAGCAGGCGCCGGGTCAGGGCCGGGGCGATCACCGCGTCCCCGTCGGCGACGGCGCGGATGCCGGCCAGCAGCTCCTCGGGGCGGGCGTCCTTGAGCAGGAAGCCGCTGGCCCCGGCGCGCAGCGCCGCGTGGGCGTATTCGTCCAGATCGAACGTGGTCAGCACCAGTACCCGGGACCGGTCGCCGGCGGCGACGATGCGCCGGGTGGCCTCGATCCCGTCCAGGCCCGGCATGCGCACATCCATCAGGATCACGTCGGGATGCAGCTGCGCCGCCCGGCGCACGGCCTCGGCACCGTTGGCGGCCTCGCCGAGCACGTCGGTGTCCTCGTTGCTCTCCAGGAGCATGCGGAAGCCGAGCCGCTGCAGGGGCTGGTCGTCGACGATGAGCACAGTGATCATGGCATGCCTTCGGTGGTCGGGAAGACGCTCGGGAACAAGGCGGCCCGTACGGTCCATCCTCCGCCGGGGCGGGGGCCGGCCTCGACGGTTCCGCCATAAAGGGCCGCGCGTTCGCGCATGCCCGCGATACCGTGCCCGTCTGTGCCCGTCGGCGACGCCGGCGTCGCGGGCGGCCGCGGGCCTGTGTCGTGGACGGTGATGTCCAGCCGCGGGCCGTCCCGGGCGACGGCGACGTCGAGGCGCGTGCCCACTCCGGCGTAGCGCAGGGCGTTGGTCAGCGCCTCCTGCACGATGCGGTACGCCGCGAGCTGCACCCCACGGTCCAGGGCGTCCACGTCGCCGGCGGTGCGGTAGACGACGTGCGGCCCGGCGGCCCGGACGCGGTCGCACAGCGCACCGATCTCGGCGACGCCGGGCTGCGGGTGCAGCTCGGCCGGGTCGCTCTCCTCGCGCAGCACGCCGAGGACCCGCCGGAGCTCGGCGAGAGCCAGCCGGCCGGTGTCGCCGATGCGCTCGAGGGCCTCGCGGCCGCGCGGCGGGTTGCCCTCGACGGCGTACGCGCCGCCGTCGGCCAGGGAAATGATCACCGACAGGCTGTGGCCGACGATGTCGTGCATCTCGCGGGCGACGCGGGTCCGCTCGGTGGCCACGGCCAGGCGGCCGCGCTGGTCGCGCTCGATCTCCAGGCGCAGCGCCCGGTCACGCAGCGCGGCGAGTTGGGCCCGCCGGATGCGGATGGCGACGCCCAGCGCCGCGGCGGCGGTTGCGGCGGCGTACAGGAAGAACATCGCATCCCACGGCGACACCACACCGGAGACGCGCCAGGCGACCAGGCCCAGCGCCGCGGCGACGGTCAGTCCGGCCCACGGCAGCCGGACCGGGTGGACGCGCAGCACGATGCTGTAAACGGCGATGAGCAGCGCGACGTCGGCGCGCAGCAGGACGCCGACGGACCACTGCACGACGAACACGGCGGCGACCGCGTAGAACGTGGCGGTCGGGGCGCGGCGCCGCCAGAACAGCGGCAGGACGAGGCCGAGCTGCAGGGCGATCGTGGCCGCCAGCGGCGGATGGGCCAGCAGCAGCTCGGCCCGCTCGGCGTCCCGGTCGTGGTGCGCGACGTCGGGGACACAGAAGATGAGCAGTACCGCCGCCACCACCGCCGCATCGAAACGCCACGGCCGGTGGGCGTCCAGCCGCCGCATCCGCTGGCCGAGACCGGCGAGCCGGTCGACCAGCGGATGGGCGGCGAGATGATCGGTGCTGTCGGTGCCCATGCAGCGCCAACCCCCAGTCTGGATCGACAAGGCGGCGCGCCGGTCGAGCCGGACCGGGCGCCGCTGCGCACCGTATCGCTCACGCGTCCTTGCGCAGCAGCCGGTAGGCGGCGCCGGCCAGCGCGAGGACCGTCCATCCGATCAGGACGAGCGCACCGGCGCCCGCTGACAGCATGCCGGTCGCCGGGTGCAGCGAGTACAGCGACTCGCCGGCGTTGCTCGGCAGGTACTGCGCCACGTCGGCCCGCCACGAGCTCGGCAGCAGTGACACCAGGCCGGGTACGAGCAGCAGCGTGGCAACGAGGACGGAGATGCCACCGGCCACCGACCGCAGCAGCACGCCGAGCGCAACCCCGATCACGCCGACCAGGGCGAGGTAGAGGCCGGCGCCGAACAGGGACCGCAGGACCTCGCCGCCGGACAGGCCCAGGTGGGCCGGGGTCCCGGACACGACCGCGTCGGCGATCAGAAACCCGCCGAATGCGCCGGCGAGGCCGACGACGACCGCGACCAGGCCGTACACGGCAGCCTTCGACCACAGCACCGGCAGCCGCCGCGGCACCGCGGCGAGGGTCGAGCGGATCATGCCGGTGGAGTACTCCCCGGCCGCGAACAGCACGCCGAGCACCCCGAGCGCCAGCTGCCCGAACCGGACCCCGAACAGCGTCAGGCTCACCGAGGTCGCGTCGGCGAAGTCCGGGTCCATCCGCCCGCCCGCACTCGTCAGCGACTTGTAGCGCAGCGCCGCGATGGTGCCGAACGCCAGCAGCGCGAGCAGCCCGAGGCCCAGCGTTATCCACGACGAGCGCAGTGTCCACAGCTTCGACCACTCCGAGCGCAGCACCCGCCGCCCGGTGACCCGGTACTGCGGCCGCGGCGCCGATCCCGCCGCGATGCCCGGGCTCCGCTCCTGCGTGACGGTGCTCATGCGGCCACCCCGCTCGTGACGCCGCCGTGGTACTCCACGGCATCCTTGGTCAGGTCCATGAACGCCTCCTCCAGCGAAACCTGCTTCGGGGTCAGCTCGAACAGGGCGATGCCGTGTTCGGCGGCCGTCAGCCCGATCTGGCGCGCGGTCAGGCCGGTGACCTGCAGCTCCTCCGTGCCGGGGCGCCCGGTGATCCCGACGCCCGGCCCCGCCAGCACGCTGCGCAGGCGTGCCGGGTCGGCGGTGGCCACCTCGACCGCGTCGCCGCCGGCCTGGCGGACCAGCTCCTGCACGGTGGTGTCGGCGAGCAGCCGGCCCCGGCCGACCACGATGAGATGGTCGGCGACGAGCGCGACCTCGCTCATCAGGTGCGACGACACGAACACCGTCCGGCCCTCCGCCGCCAGACCCGACAGCAGATTGCGGATCCACAGCACGCCCTCGGGATCGAGGCCGTTGACCGGCTCGTCGAGCATGATGGTGGCGGGGTCGCCGAGCAGCGCCGCGGCGATGCCGAGCCGCTGCCCCATGCCCAGCGAGAACGACCCGGCGCGCTTGCGGGCCACCGACGTCAGCCCGGTCAGCTCGATGAGCTCGTCGACCCGCCGCCGCGGAATCCCGTGCGTGTACGCGAGGGCCATCAGGTGGTCCGACGCGGTCCGCCCGGGATGGATCGACCGCGCCTCCAGCAACGCCCCGACCTCCTGCAGCGGCGCCGCATGCCGCGCGTACCGCTTGCCGTTGACGCTCACGTCCCCGCTCGTCGGCGCGTCGAGCCCGATGATCAGCCGCATCGTGGTCGACTTGCCCGCCCCGTTCGGCCCCAGGAATCCCGTCACCGCCCCGGGTTTGACGAGAAAATCGAGGCGGTCGACCGCGGTCTTCTCCCCGTAGCGCTTCGTCAGCTGCCGTGCCTCGATCATCGAGCACTCCTCGCGTCCGTCGCCGCGTCCCGGCGCCCTGACAGCAACGCTAAAGAGCGACGAAGCCCCGGCAGCGGTACCGCAGGACGATCCGACGACCGGCGTGTAGTACCGCGGTACCACCCCGTCAACCGGACGTCCTGGCCGACGTGACCGGCGCCGGGCACACCGGCACGTCATCCGATGGGCGACGCCGGCGGCGCGGCACGCATCGGCGAGCCCCTCGCGAGTTCAGCGATCTCTCAGCGTTGTGTCGCCAGTCTGGCGCGCATGACTTTCGCGCGGCAGCCAGGCGCCGTCCTCACCGATGCATCCGCCGCCCCCGCCGCCCGGCTGGCCAAGGTACCGCAGGTCACCGCCCTCTTCTGGATCATCAAGGTGCTGACCACCGGCATGGGCGAGACCGCCTCGGACTTCCTCGCGCACACGCTCGCGCCGCCGGTCGCCGTCGGCCTCGGCGCCCTGGGCCTCGCCGCGGCGCTGACCCTGCAGTTCCGTGTACGCCGCTATCTGGCCGGCGTCTACTGGTTCGCCGTGATCATGGTGAGCGTCTTCGGCACCATGGCGGCCGACGTCCTGCACGTCGGCCTGGGCGTGCCGTACGTGGTCTCCACCATCGGTTTCGCGCTCGCGCTCGCCGCGATCCTCGGCGTCTGGTACGCCACCGAGCGCACCCTGTCGATCCACAGCATCACCACGCCGCGCCGGGAGCTGTTCTACTGGGCCACCGTCCTGGCCACGTTCGCGCTCGGCACGGCGGCCGGCGATCTGACCGCCATGACGTTCGGCTGGGGCTACCTGCTGTCCGGCGTCATCTTCGCCGCCGCGATCGCGATCCCGGCGCTCGCCTTCCGCGCCGGCCTGCTGGGCGCCGTGGCCGCGTTCTGGGCCGCGTACGTGATCACCCGGCCGCTCGGCGCCTCCTTCGCGGACTGGATGGGCGTCTCACACGAACGCGGCGGCCTCGGACTCGGCACCGGCCCGGTGACCGCCGCCTGGACGGTGCTCATCGTCGTTCTCGTCGGCTACCTGGCCATCACGCGCGCCGACAGTGAGCCCGCCGGCCGCTGAACCACGGATCCACCGAGGGCGCCGGCGCGGCCAGCGTGGCGACGCACCGTCACCTACATCTTGTAGGTGACAGCAGCTTAGGTTAGCCTCGCTTTCCTGATCCTCGATCTCTTGCGCCGGGAGCACCCATGTCCGCCACCAACATCGCCCTGCTCGGCGCCATTGCCGGGTTCACTATTTTCCTCGGCCTACCCGTTGGGCGGCTGCGAAATCCGGCACCCCGGCTGCGGGCGCTGCTCAACGCCGGGGCGGTCGGGATTCTGCTGTTCCTGCTCTGGGACGTCCTCGCCCACGCCTGGGAGCCGGTCGACGCCGCGCTGAGCCAACAGGACTACGCACCCGCGGCCGGCAATGGGCTCGTCCTGGCGACCGGGATCGGATTCGGGCTGCTCGGTCTGGTCTATTTCGACCGATGGGTGGCCCGGCGAGGTGCTGGGCGCCAGGCGCCGCCGACCGCGACACCGGGCAGCGACACCGCCGATGTCGGCGTCCCGGCGGGCGAGGTCGCCGACGTGACCGGGTTGCGCAGCTCGGCCGGTCAGCTGGCGCTGCTCATTGCGGTCGGCATCGGTCTGCACAACTTCGCCGAGGGTCTGGCCATCGGCAACTCCGCCGCGTCGGGTGAGATCGCCCTGGCCGTCCTGCTCATCATCGGGTTCGGGCTGCACAACGCCACCGAGGGCTTCGGGATCGTCGCCCCGCTGGCGGCGGCCGGCGCCCGCCCTTCCTGGGGCCGCCTTGCGGTACTGGGGCTCATCGGCGGCGGCCCGACGTTGCTGGGAACCCTCGTCGGGCAACGCTTCACCAACGACACGGTCTCGATCGCCTTCCTCGCGCTGGCCGCCGGTTCGATCCTGTACGTGGTGATCGAACTCCTTGCCGTCGGCCGGCGCATGGCCGCCAAAGACATCACCACCTGGGGTCTGCTCATCGGCCTGCTCGCCGGCTTTCTCACCGACGCATTCGTCACCGCCGCCGGGGCGTGAGCCGGCGCAGCGGATGTCTCCGATCGGCCGCGCGAACGCAACAGCGCCGTGGGTGAGGCGCGCGACGCGCATTGCGTGGTCCAGTTCTTCAGCGAACTTTCAGGACAGTTGGCGTACGTTTCCGCCGAATTATGGGGATTCTCAATCTGTAGCGCTGTCGTGAGGGAGAGCTGTGTCCGTTACCGCCGACAGGCCGGTGAGCACGCACAGGTGGCAGACCAAGGTGCCCGCGATCACCGCTACGTTCTGGGTCATCAAGGTGCTGTCCACGACGATCGGGGAGACGTTCGCGGACTACCTGGCCGTGAACGCCGGCCTCGGCCCCGCGCTGACCGACGCGATCATGCTGGTCCTGCTCGTGACCGCGCTCGTCGTACAGTTCCGCACCCGGGCCTACACGCCGTGGATCTATTGGCTGTGCGTGGTGCTGGTGAGCATCTTCGGCACCCAGCTCACCGACTTCTTCACCGACACCCTCGGCGTACCGCTCGCCGCCAGCACCGCCGTGTTCTCCGTCCTCCTCGCGGTCGTGTTCGCGATCTGGTACCGCCAGGAGGGCACCCTTGCCATCGCGTCCATCAACACGCCCCGCCGCGAGGGCTTCTACTGGGCGGCGATCCTGACCACGTTCGCGCTCGGCACCGCCGCCGGCGACTTCGCCACCGAGGCGCTCAACCTCGGCTTCCGCAACGGCGCGCTCATCTTCGGCGGCCTGATCCTGGCGACCTGGATCGCGTTGCGCCTCGGCGCCGGCCAGGTCCTCACGTTCTGGATCGCCTACGTGCTCACCCGGCCGCTCGGCGCCTCGCTCGGCGACCTGCTCACCCAGGACAAGGACCTCGGCGGCCTGGCCCTCGGCGCCAGCGTCACCAGCCTGTTGTTCCTGGCGGCCATCGTCGCGCTCGTCGTCCGCGAACAACTGCTGGTCAACCGCCACGGCGTCGCCGGCAAGGGGACCGGCCCGCTCGGTGGCCACCGCCAGGATTTCGCGTGGGCCGGCACTGCCGCCATGGTCGTCGCCGTCATCGGCTTCGGGCTCAGCATGGCCCAGGGATCGCAACCGGCCACCGACCCGCAGGCCGACGTCGCGCAGGACACCGTCACGACGGGCAGGTCCGGCGCCTCCACCGCGGCCGGGCAGGCGCACCCGACGACCAAGCTGGGCAATCTCACCAAGTTCGCGGTGATCGTCACCGACGTCCAGACCAAGGTCACCGGGAACGACCTCGCGGGCGCGAAAACCCGCGTCAAGGACCTCGAGGTCGCCTGGGACGACGCCGAAGCCGGCCTCAAACCGCGCGACGGCGCCAAATGGCACAAACTCGACGACCAGATCGACGCCGTACTCACCGCGCTCCGCGCGTCGAACCCCACCCAGGCGGACTGCGCATCCGCCGTTACCAGCCTGATGAGCACGCTGAATACATTCGACGGCGTCTGACGCAGGAACAGGCCAGGCGTGGCTGAGGGACCGGATGCCCGTCCGACGTGATGGTCATTCGTGTATGGCGGTGAGCGGCACCGCGAGTTCGACGAGCGTGCCGCGGCCAGGCCCGCTGTCCAGGCGGACTCCGCCACCGGCGTCGTGGATGGGCCGCTCGATCGACTCCGCGAGCCCCGACGCCGCGTGGGCTGCCGCGCGGCGTCGAAGCCACGGCCACCGTCCATGATAGACAGACACAGCTCGGCATCGGAGCTGGTCGCCCGCACCGTGGCCCGGTCGACGTCGGCGTGCTTGAGCACGTTGTTCAACGCGTCGTAGGCGGCGTCCAGCAGCGCGCGGGTCGCCTCACGGCGGCAGTCGTCGCGCCAGCCACCGTGGCTCAGCGCCTCCAGCGCCCGGTCGTGCAGCGTCCGCACGTCGCGCAGCCGCTCCCGCTCCCGTGCCAGGTCCTCCGCACGGGTGAGCGCTTCCGCACGGCTCGCGTCGCGCTGCCGGGCCAGCCGGCGCAGCGTGCGGGCGCACAGGTACGCGATGGCGGTGTTGCTGAAGTAGGCGAGGGTGTTGGGAAAGAAGGCAATCGCGGGCTCGGGGTGCTTCGTGACGACGGATGTGATCGAGCAGTCCACCGCGTAGTTCGACCATGGCGCCGATGGGAGGCGCCATGGCATGTGGTTGACGCGCAGGAACCCCGGGTCGCCCGGCTACTGCCTCAACAGAGTCTGCCCCCACTCCAAACGGGCCGGCCGCGCTTGAATCCGCCGGCGCGCACGGACCGGATCGGTGGGGCGGTCGGGCCGAAGCAGCGCTCGGCGATCAGCCGCAGCAGTCCGCATCGGGTGGGGTCGAGCGGTCGTGTGGATGGGAAGCCGTCAGGAAACGCCTTCGTGCGCAGCCTTGCGCCCCAGTCGCCGGCGTAGGTGCCGTCCGGCGCGTCGGCCAGCAGCGTCGTTAGCGCCGCGACGAGGTCGTCGAGCGACGCACGGTCGATGGCGGCAGGCAACCGCCGGAACGGGAAGAGCCGCCCGAAGTGCGGAAACACCTGCTGGCACCAGGCGGCGTCGCTCGGGTTCGACAGTACCTGGAGGATCGCCTCGGTGCCGGTCGGCGTCTGGGCGTGTGCGGGAGACAGCGCGGCGGTTGCCCGCACCACCGGGTCCGGATCCCGCTGCAGGCGTTCGCGTTGCCCACCACGCTGCGGGTGTTCCTGGCCCCCGACAGCAACCTGCTGGTGCTCGGCGTCCCGATGCCGAACGGTGAGCCGAACGCGTTCCTCAATCTGCTCATCGTGGTCTGTCTGCTGTGGGGCATTGTGAAAATCCCCGGGCTGATGCGGCGCTACGTGACGCAGAGCCGCCCGAACCCGGTGGGGACGGTGCTGCGGGTCGTGCTCGTGCAGCAGCTGACCCGCGGCATCTCCCGGGTGTTGCGCCGCGCCCGCCGCCCGCTGCGGCCAGCCGGACGGGCCGCGGGAGGCGAGGCGGGTACGGGTGGCGCCAACCGCCCGTGGCCGGTCCGTCCCGGCAGCGGGAGCGGAAGCCGGGGTCGCGCCGGCAGGCAGACACGAACCGCACGGTCCGGTAGCGGCACCGCCCGGCTGTCCGGCCCGGCCCCGTCGGCCGGTGGCACCGGCGGCGGAGCGGCCGGGCTCCGTCGGCCGGTCCGCCCCCTACACCCGGGACGATCTCGCTGCCGGTCTGCGTTTGTTGTTGGGGTTTGTTGGAGTTCGATGCTCTGCTGCGCGGCGCAGGCGTGGGCTCGTGTTGCTCGTGTCGTTCAGCTGCTGTGTGTGCCGTTTTCGGCCCAGTCGACGAAGTCTGGATTGGCCAGCGACCGGAGCAAGCTGTCGTAGGCGGCGAGGTCGGCGTCATTGAGGACTTCGCTCCACTGGCCGGGCTTGCCGGAGCGGAAGAAGGCATTGTTGCTGATGAACAGTCCGAGCCGCTCGTCAGGGGCCAGATGGTGGGCCTTGGCGCGCATGGACGTGAAGGTGGCCGCCTCGACCAGGGCTGGCCATCGGTTCCGCGGCACCCGAATGCCCAGCCGGTCGGCGAGTCGCCGCATCTGCCCCGCGAGGTCTCGACAGAGATCGGCATGGTGCAGCAGGATCACCGCCGGTTCGTTGCGGCGTTCCCACGCCTGGCCGAGATGGTGGACCACGGTGCGCAGCGAGTCCAGGTTCTCCGTCGCCGGCCGCGGGTCATCGATCCACCGCAGCACGCGTTCACGCGTGCTTGCCGGACGCACCGGTGTGGTTGGCGGGCCGGTGGGTGCCTGATCGCCGGAGGCCAGGAGGCGGTGGATGACCTTGTCGTCGAGGTTGGTCCGGTGGTAAGCCATCGACACGGCGACGTCACGGGGATCTCGTCCGACAACGACATACGCGACGCCGGGCAGCTGGGGCAGACCGTCGAGCGGGGTGTGGGTCTTGATGAACCGGCGGTGTTGCTGGGCGTCCAAGGTCCGGGTGACGTCCGCGATTGGTCGCAGGAACATGTCGAGCCAGGGCGAGACGGTGGTCAGCGCGGCGGGCAGGTCGGGGGTCTGGAAGATCAGCAGAGCACAGATCATCTGCATCCAGGTCGTACCGCATTTCGACGGCACGCTGATCACGATGTCGTCCGGCCGCAGCTGGAACTCCCGCCAGCGGCTGCTGTCGGTCAGTCCGCAGCGGTAGACGGCGGGCGCCGCGTTCACCATGTCATCACCCTATCGGCCGTAATTGTCACGGTGAGTCGCGTCCGATCCGGGGTCCCCGTTGGCAGCGAGGTTGGTCGGCTTGAGCCGGAAAGACTTGGCGACTTTGTCCCGGTAGATCTCCTGCGTTGCGGGGTCCCAGGGGATGCACCACCGTCCGCCCGGGGCGCGGCGGGCCGGAACCTGTCCTTTGACGAGCCAGTTGTAGACGGCGCTGGCGGGAATACCGAGCTGTACGGCGGCGTGTTTGACGCTGACCTCGCCGTCTTGGATGGCCACGATGCGCGGCGCCCAGATCTTGTAGGCGTCTCGGACGCGGGCTACCGGGCCAGCGGTGAAGGGTTTGCCTTTGCCGGTGAGCAAGCCGGACGCCCGCGGAACCGCGATCCGTGCCGCAAGCGCCGGCGTCGTCACCGTTGTCCGTTGTCCGTTGTCCGTTGTCCGTTGTCCGTTGCAACATCACACCCGCCAGCCACGGCTGCGACCGCGACGGATCCCCGGCCACGCCCGGCTGCGGCTGGTACGTCCAAATCCGACACGACCACGACATCCTCACCCGCTACTGCCACATGCTCCGCCGACCCGACGTCGTCATCGGCCAGCACGTCCTCGCCGGGCAAATCCTCGGCTACGTCGGCTCCTCCGGCCACAGCTCCGGCCCCCACCTGCACTTCGAAGTCCACATCAACAACGACACCACGCACAACGGAGCCATCGACCCCATCTCGTTCATGGCCACCCGCGCAACGTGCGCCCGGACGCTGACGCCATCGCAGCCGTGCGTACGGGTTCGGATGCGAGGCCGGCCCGCGGCTGGGCTCCCCAGCTGTTCACGGCTGCGTCTGGCCTGGGCGGTCGGCGCGGCGCAGCAGTGCGACGTAGTCCAAGCCGGTCGCGGCGTCGTGCCACTCCAGACCCGGATCCCGCACGATCACCCATGACCGCGCAGGATCGTCTGGTAGGTGGCGATGACGTAGTACGACGTCCACAGCTGCTGCCGCCGCTTCGGGCCCAACGCCTGCAAGATGGCTCGTTGCGCCTGTTCGCGGTCCCCCGGCGGTCTGGCCCACGGCGTCGACAGACTAGGCCGCAGCCGCACGCACAGTCCCGATCCGCGCTGTCGCGGCCAACGTCGATATGCCTGTTCGCCGCCATGCGCACCTGGCCGCCGGCGGCCCCACACAGGCAAACGGCGACGGCCTCCGGCGGCCGTGCACGGCCGCGGCTCGTCCGCCGCGAGAGCCTACCCCGACAACATCGTCACCCGCATCGCCACGGCCGCACCAACCGGCGTCGCCGTGGCTCGCCGGTCATCGACCGCCAGCCACTCGCCGCCAGTTGGCAACCTATGGCCACTCCGCGGACGGACCTGCACCTCGATCTCATACCGGCCGACCGGCTCGGCGACGCGGTCGACCCCAGCGCGCCGGACGTCGTGAGCAGCGTCTACCGCGCTCCCGAGTCCAGCGCATAGTCCGCACCCAACAACGAAGGAAAGCCTGTTCTTGGCAACTAGGCCGCCGGGAACTGCAAGGCGATCCGGACGTCGGTCGAACCCGGAATGACGGAGGTGCTGGCCTTGGTGGCGCCGTGCGCCCGCAGGATGTCGGCGACCGCGTGCGGCACCGGTTCGTCCGATGTACCCGTGCCGCACAGGTCGGCCCACCACTTCGGCGGGCCCGACCCGGCGGCCTGGCGGATCTCGATCGTCGGCGACGGTGAGGCCGCCACACGCACCGCGACGCGCCCGCCCGCCGGGGTGGCCTTGAGTGCGGTGAAGCTGACGTAGTCGACCGCCTGGTCCAGCCGGACCGGATCGGCGCGGACCCAGGCCGGATCGGTAGGAGCCAGGGTGATCGCGGTCCTGCGGTCATCGCCGATCGCGCGCAGGTGGTGGATGCGGTCCCCGGTGATGTACGCGAGGTCGAGGGTGCGCAGCTCCGGCGGGGGATCGAGCGTCCCGGTGAGAGCCTGCTTGCGCAGCTCCAGCAGCTCGGTCACCTCCCCGGCCAGGATTCGAAGGGCTCGCATCTGCTCGATGTCGAGCCGATGCGGTTTGTAGTCGAGCACGCATAACGTGCCGAGGGCGGCGCCTTCGCTGGTCAGTATTGGAGCGCCGGCGTAGAAGCGAAAGCGGGGGTCCCCTCGCACGATCGGGTTGTCGGCGAACCGGCCGTCGGCAGTGGTGTCGGGTATGACCATCAGGTCCCGGCCCATGATCGCGTACGAGCAGAACGCTATCTCACGCGGCGCCTCGCTCACCCCGATGGGGCCGCGTTGCGCCTTGAACCACCACCGATCGGTGTCGACCATGGTGACCAGCGAGATCGGGGCGGCGCAGATTTCCGAGGCGATCTGGACGATATCGTCGAAGTCGCTCTCCGGCGGCGTGTCGAGCACCGCCATCGCGTGCAGCGCGGACACCCGATCCGCTTCGTTCTCGGGAATCGGTACCGGCATCGCCATCTCCGACACGTGCGCTTCCGACGTCAACCCAACACTAGCTCCGCGTCTCGCCTCTGCCGACCGGTGAGGGCTCCAGACCGCACGCGCCTCTCCTGACCGGGTCGTTCTGGACGGGCCGGCGCACCGGCCCGTCCACCGCCGGAGATCATGGAGCGCCGGGCTGCGCGTAGATGACCCTCGACGGAAGGCCGGGGAGCGTGACCGGCAGCAGGTTGCCGAAGCAGTCGACGAGCGGGACCGGGGTGGCCGAGGCCACCGGCGCGGCCGGGGCCGGACCGGCGACGGCGAGCGGCAGCACGACGCTGAACACGATCGCGGCGTAACGCAGGGTCGATGAGGTGTGAGTGCGCATCTCGGGTCTCCTTCGAAGTGGGATGCCGCATTCCAACTGGGATGCTGCATTCGACCCCCGCGGCGGGACCCACCGTCTGCGCCCTTGGATGCGCACACAGTGACAGCTGTGCGACCCGCCCTCCGCGGGCGGGTTTGCGCACCCGCGGAGGGGGAAGCCGATTGGGTACGGCGAGAGGACGGGAGAGCGTCATGGCAGCACGGACGCAGGAGCAGACCCAGCCGGTGGCCGTCCCCGAGAGCTGGCCCACCAAGGTGGACTGGCAGCGGGCGGCGGATCGCAACCCGGACGACTTCGACCCGGACGAAGAGGGCCCACCGATGATCAATCCGGCGACCGGCCTGGAGTACGGGGAGGTCGACAACTCACCGCGGGTCCGCCGCGACTGAACAGGCATGCCATCGCCGCGCTGACAGGCGGTGTCGTCAGTGCCGCGGCGGCAGCAGTTCGAGTAGCAGCGACGTGAGCTCGTCGGCGTCGAGGTCCGGCATGCGGTCGAACGCGCCGGAGGCCCGGGCCGTGAGCACGCCGACGAACGCGGCGGTGAGGATTTCCGCCTTCTCCTGCGGCCGGTCCACCCCGTCGGCGGTCAGCCGGGCGACCAGCGGGCCGACGATCCGGCGGTGCAACTGCTCCCGCGACGCGGCCTGCGCCTGCGGATCGTCGTGCGGCCGGAGTGCGACCTGGAAGATCGGGCTGGGTCCCCGGCGGACGGCGCGGTCGACGAGGTGCCGCATCCGGAGCGGGTCGAGCATGTCCTGGGGGATGTCGTCGCTCATCTCCTCGTGCAGCACGGCGATGTACAGCTGCGCCTTGCCGCCGAAGTAGCGCGCGATCATGGCGGCGTCCACGCCGGCCCGCTCCCCGATGTCCCTGATGGTGGCGTGGTCGTAGCCCCGCTCGGCGAACAGTTCGTCGGCGGCCTTCAGCAGGGCGGCCCGGGTGCTGTCGGCGTCCCGGCGGCGCCGCGGGGAGCGCGCTGCGGCGCGCGGGTCACTCATGCCGGCTCCTCGCCGCGCGATCGCACATGGGGTCATCTTGGCATTGCGGCAATACGGTCGAGCTTCCCGTCGTCGGGGAGCCCGCCGGCGATGCTCTCGTCCGCCAGGAGCTGCGCGTCCGCGCCCGGACCCGCCGGGCCGCGGCGCCGGGGCGGGAGCAGTGCGCCGGCGGCCAGCACCAGCAGCCATACGACCACCCCGAGGAACGCGGCGAAGGTGTACCCGGACGCGGACGGGTACCGGTGCCCGTCCGCGGTGTGCGCGGCCAGCATCGCGGCGCTCAGCGCGCTGCCGGTGGAGTATCCGACGTAGCGCAGCACCTGGTTGAAGCTCATCGCGCTGCCGGTCTCCCGCGCCGGTACGTCCCGGGTGATCATGCCGGGCATGACCGCGAAGACCGTTCCCGCCGCCAGCCCGACCGCGGCCATCACGACCGAGAGCTCCCAGATGTTGTGCCGCAGGAGCCCGAACAGCACCATGCCCGCGAGCGCGAGCACGGACGCGGCCGGGATCAGCAACCGCCCGCCACCGCGGGACACCACTGCCGGCGTGATCCGGCTCGCCGCGAAGCTGCCGGCCGAGAAAGGCAGCAGCACGAGACCGGCGACGGCGATCGAGGCGCCGAGCCCGCCGTCGGTACCGGCGGGGGTCTGCACGAGCCGCACCACGAGGGAGATCAGCAGGTAGGTGGCGAGCCCGGCGAGTACAGCGGTGACATCCGCCGCCAATACCCCGCGATGGCGTAGCAGCCGCAGGTCCACCAGCGGCCGCTTGCGGACCATCTCGCACCCGGCCCAGGCCGCCGTCGCCGCGACCGCGACGGCGATCGCCGCCACCGCGGGCGGCGTGAACCAGCCCCAGGCCTCGCCCTGGCTGATCCACAGGATCAGCCCCGCCAGAGCGGCCCCGAGGAGCAGCGCACCGGGTACGTCGAGCGTGACCCGGGGCAGGTGACGCGAGGACGGCACGATCCACCTCGCGGTGCACAGCGCCACCAGGCTGACCGCCGCCCCGAACCAGTACGCCAGGTGCAGACCCCCGTATTCGGCGATGAGTCCGGTGATCGGGTACCCGAGGCCGACGCCGGCCACGGTGGTGATGGAGAGCATGGCCATGGCGGGGCGGGCCCGGTGCGGCGGCAGCGAGTCCCGGGCCGTTGCGATCGTCAGCGGGGTGAGGCCCAGTCCGGCACCCTGCAACCCCCGGCCGATGAGCAGGGCGGCGAACCCGGTCGGCAGCGCGGCCAACGCGCTACCCGCCGCAACCAGGAGCAACCCCGCGAGCATCACCGGGCGCCGGGCCGGGCCGTCGCCGAGCCGGCCCATGATCGGCGTCGCGACGGCGCCGACCAGCAGCGTGATCGTCAGCGACCACTGGGCGTCGGCCAGCGAGACGCCGTCCGCGGCGGCGATCGCCGGGATCAGCGGCGCGCCGAGGCTGCTCACCACCGCGACGACCATGCCCATGAAGATCAGCGTGGGTACCAGCCCGCGCGTCGATCGCCCCCCGGACGTGGACAGCCCGTCCCGTACCACCGTCATGCCCGCCCTGCTTCCCGCCGCCCGCGTCCGACGCACAAGTCATCCGCCGATGTCATCACCCGATGACTAGCGTAGTCCCAGGTTGGACGCTTGGCGGCGGTCGGTGGTCAACGCCACTGTGGGCGCTGCCGCGGGTGTGCCCGCGCCGCTGCGGCCACACCTCGGGGGATCTCGGTGAGCAGGAGGTCGGCAGCCTCGGCCGGGTCCGGGCCGAGGGGCGCCCCGGCGTAGAACTCGGTGTACCCGTGCGCCGCGGCCAGGTCGCGCAGCTCCGGCGTGCCGGAGATGATCAGCGCGTCGGCGAGCGACTCGGAGCAGCGTTGCGCCAACAACGCGGCCCGCGACTGCGAGGGCATGCTGCCCGGTGAGATCAGGCCGTCCGCATGGGTTGCCGCGACGGCGAGGATCTTCGGACCGACGCCGGCGAGGACGATGTCCGGGCGCCGTCGCGCCGGATAGGTCAGCTGCGCGGTGGCCTGAGGGCGGTAGCCGAGCGCCGCCCCGAGGACCGGGAAGGCGTCCAGTGCGACCGGCTCACCGGTCCAGAGGGCGCGCATCAGCGTGATCGCCTCCCGGACCGCGCTCACCGGCCGGTCCCGGCGGAACAGGCTGTTGACCAGGGCGCCGCCGGTGCCCATCCCGACCACGATCTCGCGGTCGTCGGGGACGAGCTCACCGATCGTGGCGACCGCGGACGCCATCTCGACCGGAGGCGGCGGAACCAGTGCCGGAGCGCGACCGTCTGCTCGACCACCCAGCGGTGAACGCCCAGCCCGGAGCCGTGCTCGACGCCGCGGCGGGCGAAGTAGGGGGTGATGCCCTGATCGCGGACCCGGTCGCGGTGGATGTCGAAGTCGTAGGCCCGGTCGGCGTACAGGCTGTCCGGGCGTCGGCGGGGCCGGCCGCGTTTGCCACGTACCGGCGGGATGGCGTCGATCAACAGCAGGAGCTGGGTGACGTCGTGGCGGTTGCCGCCGGTCAGGCTGACGGCGAGTGGGATGCCAGCGCCGTCGGTGATGACGTGGTGTTTCGAGCCGGTCGTGGCGCGGTCGACCGGGCTCGGTCCAGTTTTGGGCCGCCCTTCAGGGCCCGCACATGCGAGCCGTCGATCACCGCCTTGGACCAGTCGAGCTTGTCCGCAGCGCGTAACTCGGCCAGCACCAGCACCTGCCGGTCCGGCACCCGTTTCCGCCCAGGGTTGCGCAACCGACGCGGGTGCCGGGGTAGCAGCGGTTCGATCCGCTCCCACAACCCGTCCGGCACCATCCATGGTGGCTGCTCGCCCTTCCGCACGGTCGACACTATAGATAGCCGTCCACAAAGGACGGAAGTCCCTAGATCATTCTGTTAGGACTTGTTAGCGTCTCCGAACACCGAGTGGCAGCATGGTCGAAGGCCAACATCACGATTTCTGCGCCAGAATCCAGAACCCATGTCAGACCGTCAGGATCAGCGCGCGTACAAATCAAAATCTTCGACGGGACGTGTCGCCGTCGCTGTTCGTAGGAATGAGCGGGAGTTCCACGCGCAGACTGGTGCCCGCGCTGTGCGGGCTGTGAAGAACCATTCGGCCGCCGAGCGCCTCCACGCGGTCCTTGAGCCCGAGCAGGCCGGTGCCGCGGGTGAAGTCGGCGCCGCCGTCGCCGTCGTCGCAGACCGCGACGCGTAGGACGGCGTCGGCGGGGTCGGCTTCGACGGTGATGGTGGCCGTGGAGGCGTGTGCGTGTTTGGCGACGTTGGTGAGTGCTTCGGCGATGATGTAGTACGCGCTGACCTCGACCGGTTCGGGCAGTCGCCGTACGGCGTGGATGTCGAGGTCGACGGGGATCGGCGCGCGGCGGGCGAGGGCGCGTAGTGCCGGGCCGAGGCCGCCGTCGGTCAGGATCGCCGGGTGGATGCCGCGGGAGATTTCGCGGAGTTCGTCGACGGCGCCGGTCGCTCCGGCGACGGCGCGGTCGAGGTGTGCACGGAGTGTGTCGAGTTCGGGTGGCAGTTCGGCCTGTGCCACGCGCAGTTGCATTGCGAGGGCGACCAGTCGTTGTTGGGCGCCGTCGTGCAGGTCGCGTTCGATGCGTCGGCGGGTCTGGTCGGCGGCGGCGACGATCCGTGCCCGTGAGCTGGTGAGCTCGGCCCGGCTCTCAGCATTCGCGACGGCGGTCGCGACAAGTTCGGTGAAGTCGGCCAGCCGCTGTTCGGTGTCCTCGGGCAGCCGTCCGCGCCGCGACCCGACGCCCAAGGAGCCCCAGACCCGGCCCTCAACCTTGATCGGGCTGACGACCGCGGAGCGGAGTCCGAGGTAGACGGCCTCAGGGCGGCTCGCTGCTGTCGGGTCGTCCACGTCGAGGCGTGCCGCCCGGCCGGTGGCCTGCACCGTGGCCATGGCCCGGTCGGTTGGGGGCTTGCCGCGCCAGCCGGATCTCGGGTATTCGAGCCCGTAGCTTCCCATCACGGTCGCGTCGCCGTCCGGCTCGAACCGTGCGATCAGTGTGCCGTCGGCGCCGAAGAGGGTATTGGCCTCGTCGGCTACTGCGGCGAACACGAGTTCGGGGCTGGCGCCGCGGGCGACCAGTGTTGCCACCCGTCGGAGTGCGGCTTGTTCGTCGGCGATGCGGCGGTATTCGGTGTACAGCTGGGCGTTGTCGAGGGAGACGGCGAGTTGGCCGGCGATGAGTTTGACGCTGTCGAGGCGTTCGGTGGTGAACGCGCCGCGGATGAGGCGGTTCTCCAGCAGGAGCACGGCCTGGAGTGTGCCGCGGCTGAGGATGGGCACGGCCAGGAGTGAGCAGCAGGTGAGGTCGGTGAGGTAAGGGTCGCGGGTGAAGCGGTCGTCGTGGGTGGCGTCGGCCACGACGAGGGGTTCCCGCATCCGTTGGGTGTATCGCAGTACGGACAGTGGCACTGCGCGTTCGTGGCCGGTGCCGCCGGCTGGGATGACGTCGCCGCCGGGTGTGGGCAGGAGCCAGTCGTGTTCGTCGTCGCTCCACAGCAGCAGGTGGACGCCGGTGGCACCGGTCATCGCGGAGAGGACGTCGACCAGGCGGGTGTGCAAGCCTGCGACGTTGGTTTCGGAGCTCAGTGCCTGTGAGGCGGACAGGATGCCGAGCAGGTCGATCGTGCCGGTGGTGACGGTGGCGCGCTGGTCGCCGCCGGGTCCGGTGGTCGTATCGGCTGGCAGCCGCAGGGTCGGGTAGGCCCAGTCGAGCTGGTTGACTTTGGCTGTGGCGCCCCAGGTGAGGTATTCGTGGCGGGCTTCGGCGAGGAGGGTGTAGCCGGTGTGTTCGACGCCGTAGGCGAGGTGGAAGCGGGCGGCGTGTTCGGTGATCAGGGCCCGGTGCCACGGCCGTTGCACCTGGGCGGCGTCGCGGCGGGCGGCGTCGAAGGCGAGGACGGCGGCGCGGAAGTCGCCGACCGCCCAGGCCCGTTCCGCCTCCAGCAACCGCAGCAGATGCCGGAAATTCGCCGGCGCGTCCACCGCCCGAGCGGCCAGCCACCGCATCACATCATCCAGCTCGGACAGCAGGCCCACACGCTCACCACCACGGTCGGCCTGGACCTGCCCAGCAAGGGCCAACCCACGCAACACCCGCGCCACGGCGGCCGGGTAGACGCCCTGGCCAGCCGGTAGCAGCGGCATCGCCGCCGCGGTGTGCCGCGTCAGACCGGACAGGTCACCGAGGATGGCCGCGGTGATCCCGCGAGCGACATGCGTGTGGAGCAGCGATACCGGGCTGTCGGGGTACCTGTCGGCGTGCTCCACCGCACCTGTGGCGGAGCTTTCGCCGCGCAGCACAGCAGCCAGCCGCCGGTAGCCGTCGAGCAATTCGCCGGTCTGCTTGGCGCCGGTCCGCCGCATGAAGGCCAGCCCGGCCTCGACCTCGGCGACGTAGACGTCCAGCGATGCCGCGCAGCCCAGCAGGCCAGGCACGGTGGTGTAGTAGGTGTGTCCGGCGTTGGCCAGGTCACCCCCCGCGAGCAACCCCTCCCGGGCCCGCCGACCTGCCTGGACGACATCTTCGAGCGGTTCGAACCAGCAGTTCAGGAGCGCTGACAGAAAGCGCGCCTGTGAGGTGTCAGGCTCGTAGCCGCGGGCCTCGCCCAGCGCCACGATCCGCCGCAGTGCCCGGTACCCGGAGGCGTAGTCGCCGTGCATCTCCACAACGGCGAAGGCGATGTGGCTTGCCGGGCCGAGCAGGGCGCCGGCGGGGCCGTGCTCCATCCAGATCCGCAGCGCCTCCGAGCTCAGCCAGGCGACCAAGGCCAGGTTGTTGGCGAAGAAGGCCGCCGGCAGGACGGCGTTGATCAGACGGTTCGCGGCCAGCAGCCTCGGCTCGGCGATCTCGGGTCGAGCCAGGTCGTCGGCGTCGTCGGTGTGGTCCAGCCACTGGTACAGGTAGTCGAATCGGTGGTTGGTCTCCATCGGGAGTTGGTCGGCGGCCGGCACGGCGATGCCCAGTTCACGCAGCGACTCCACGCCAAGCCCGATCGCCTCCGTCAAGCGGTTCCGGTGGGTCAAACTGCGCGCCTGCACCACCGTCGCGTCCGCACGGTCCAAGGCGTTGGCGCACAGCCCCTCGATCGTGCGGTACTCGTCGTCCGCGTCCTCCAGCCGCCCCACGCTGTACAGGGCGGCGTGGCGGCCGTTGTGCACCTCGATCAGCGTGGCGATGTCGCCTGCGTCGACGAGTTGCAACGCGGCAGTCAGCAACCCGTTCACCAGCGCATAGTCCCCGATCAACGTCGCCTGACCGGCGGCGCGCCGCAACAGCCCCACCACACGACGTCGCTCCGCTGTGTCGTCGAGTTCGTCGACCACCGGCAGGTACTGCTCCGCCGCGGCCGCGAACAACTCCGGCACCCGAGCCAGCCGCCGCGCGATCGCCAACTGCAGGACACGCTGCCGCCGCGGACCCAGCGCACGCAGGGCCATCTCACGGATCCGGTCGTGACGGAACCGGACCGCGTCCCGTACCCCCGGCTCCATCACCACCAAACCCTCATCCAGGGCGGGCGCCAACAGCTGCTCCACCACACCCGCGGGTTCGGCGGTGGCCGCCTGCAGCAGACTCAGCTCGGCGCGCCCACCAAGGCACGCCATCGCCTCGACCATCCGCCGCGACTGCCCCGACAGGGCATCAACACCGGCTGCCAGCAGCCCGGCCACGTCGGACCGGCCCACATACGCACGCACGGACGCCTTGTCCCACCGCCAGCCAGCAGCCGTGGCGGTCAGCACACCGTCACGCCGCAGCGTGTTGAGCAACTCCACGGTCTCGTACGGGTTGCCCGACAGGTACGGGCCGATCAGCTCGACCAGGTCCGCCGCCGAAACCCGATCCGCGTGGAGCATCTCCGCAACCATGGCGACAGAGTCCGACACCGGCAGGTTGACCAACCGCAGGTGCCGCACCTCCGCATGCTCACGCCACCGCGACAACAGTGGCGCCAACGGATGCGCGGCATCCACCTCACCCTCGCGATACGCACCCACCAGCAACAACCCGTCGACCCGCTCCTCACTCAACACCAGATCGACAAGACCCAACGGCGTCCGCCCCGCCCACTGCAAATCATCGACAAACACCACCAACGGCCGCTTCCGCGAAGCAACCGCACGCAACACCCCCGCAGTCACCCGCTGCGAGCGGACCTGCGTGGTCAACGGATCCCCCGGATCGGGCGGCACCCCCAGCAACGCCGCGAACTCCTGGTTCACCGCGGTCAGCAGCCCCGCGTTCGACCCGACCGCCTCCAGGATCCGCTCACGGACCTCGGCCAGCTCATCCTCCGGCTCCGCCGCCAACAACCGGCCCAACCCACGAAACACCTGATACACCGCGTCGAACGCCAGATCCCGCCGATACTGGTCGAACTTCCCCGCCACGAACCAGCCGTCACCACCCGTCACCACCGGCCGCAACTCATCCACCAACGCCGTCTTGCCCACCCCCGCCACCCCACCGACCAGCACCCCACGACACCCACCCGACAACGCCTCCGCAACGGCCGCCCCCAACGCCGCCACCTCCGCATCACGACCCACCAACCGCGACGGCGGCAACAACCGCAACGGAACATCCCGCGCACCAACCCGCAGCGCGGCCGCCGGCCCCGGGCCGGTGTCCCGCAACCGCTCCAGGTCGTGGGCCACGCCCTCCGCCGTCTGATACCGGTTGTCCGGCTCCTTCTCCAACAGATGCATGACAATCTCGGACAACGGTCCTGGCACCGCCGGGTTCACCTCCGCCGGGGGCACCGGCACCCGAGCCAAATGATCATGCGTGAGCTGTAGTGGGTCACCGAAACCGAATGGCGGCGCACCCGTCGCCAACTCATACAACGTCGCACCCAACGCATACAGATCAGCACGCTGATCCACCGATCTGGCCGTGCGCCCCGTCTGCTCCGGCGCCATATACGCCAACGTCCCCACAATCTCCGTGTAATGCGTGAACTCCGGACGAATCTCAGCAAACGACGACGCCAACCCGAAATCCACCAGACACGGCGCACCATCACGAGAGACCACGACATTCGTCGGCGTGATATCCCGATGCATCACACCCCGCCCGTGCATCCCCGCCACCGCCCGCGCCAACCCCACCGCAAACCCAACCAGATCATCAACCGCCAGCGGCTTCGCCAACCCAGCCAGGCACACACCACCGACGTCCTGCACCACGACCGACTCCGGGAAACTCGGCGCCTCCACCAACTGCTCGACGCCCACGAGACCGCGCAGCCGTTCCAGGATCCCCGACTCATGCCGCACCCGCCGCTGCGCATCCGGCCCCAGCGGCTCCTTACAGACGACCGTGCGCCCGGCAAGGAACAGCCGAGTGACCCGCGTCTGCTCACTCTCGTGCAGTATCTCGGCCCGAGCAGGTGGATCCTTGCCCGGCAGCACTCCGCCTGCCCCCATCCGACACCTCCACACATGGTCGAAACCACTTCAAAGCGTACTTACCACCTGTTCGGCCTCCACGGCGCCCGGTCCAACGACACCCGGTCCTGGGCGGATTGATCAACGAATACACGCAGGCCGCGTAGCCAAACTTGATTTACGAGCCCACAGGTTCGGGGTGGGAGCGGGCGCCGCCCAGCAGCACGGACAGCCACACCTCCTCCGCGCGGCCAGCGCCAATACGGCACGAACAGCACCGGCCAAGTCAGTCGGCAGGTTTGCGTCATCCAGGCGGCACCGGCAGCGTCGGGCGGACGTGCCGGCGGCCACAGTGAGAGCACGCGCGGTCCACGTCACCGCCTCGGCGGGGAGGTCGGAGCATTGAACCGGCGACGGTGCGCAGCTGTGCCGCTCCGAGCAGGAACCGAGCGCGGACGGTTCCTCATTCTCGAGGTTCCAGCTTGGCTGGTCGTCACGCAAGGTCGTTGCCGAGGCGCGGCAGGGGCCAGGTGAGGTCGGGACGGAAGCTGGTGTGAGTGCCGTCGAACGGGAAGGAGGGCGGTCTCGATCAGATCGATTATCCGTTCGGCCGCGGTGAGGATCGCCTCGGCCGCTGTCCGGTCGAGGTAGAGCGGGTGGCCGATGTGACGATCGAACTCGTCGGCGTCCTTCCACTCCCACCGGCGCTCGGGCGTGACGCATCCCCGAACGCGTCGTGCAGATAGCCGGACATCAACAGTCGCAACTCGAACAAATTCCCGCTGTACTCATCCAGCAACTGCTCCCGACGCACCCGGCACGGCCACAACGCACCGCACGAACACCGCCACGACGGACGCTGCAACACGTGTGTCACCGCCCACCACCGCCCGCCCACCACCGCCCGCCCGCCACCATCCGCCCGCCACGCCTGACCGTCCGTCGGCCGCCTGGTTGAGATCCTGGGTCCAGCTGGTAGTGATCGCGACTGCGTTGTCGCCGTCGCCGACAGTCAGCTCCAGCTCGGAACCGTCGGCGTCGCAGTCCTGGTCCGCGACCCGGGGCACGGCGGCCAGGCCGCAGTGGTCGTGCCCAGGCGTACGGGCGCGGGCTGCTGCGGGACCCGCGGAATATGGTGAGAGCTGGATTGCCCGAACCCCGATCTCCAGTCGATGCAAGCCGCCATTCACCGGAAAGACGCCTGAACCGGTGCCGTGCCCTGCGTCGGCGTCGCGGATTCGCCGACGCAACCTCCGGGTGCGGGCGATGCCCGGTGAGGGCATTCAAGGAGATGAGTGGGTTACCTACGTTCCGCTCGATACGTACAACAGGGACGAACGCGGGATCGCCTACGGGACGCGAGTCCTATGGCGACGGAGGCCTGGCAGTAGTCGCAGGAGTCACGACCTGCCAGGGAGTCCGGGAGAGCCGGACGCAGGGCGAAGGGGGCCAGGTGAGCGGACACCACGGCGACCGGAAGGTACGCGTAATGCGGAACGCCGAAACGGTCGTTGGTGTCTGTCGTGAGTGCCACGGCGCTCACGAGACGGTCGCTGGAGAGCCCGTTGCCCGGAAAGCGGGCACGGCGGGTTCGGGCCGGGGGCCGTTGGTAAAGGGCCGGATCACCGGCACCTCGCCAGCGGCCTACCGGTGCTGCACCTGGCCCTTGGCCGGGCTGGATCGATGACGGAGACGGAAGGCACTGGCCGGGTTCGCCCTGCGGCATGTGAGAGGGGAAGGAGGGCGGCAGGAAGCGATAGCAGATCCGTCGGCGGTGCTGCTGGCGCGTGCCGTGACCCAGGTCACCATCGCGGCGCCAACCTTTAGTGGCGTCGTGCGTCTACCGCTACGAAAGCCGTGCCTCATCCACTGGAGTGCTGTGATGCGCCTTAAGGTTCGCTCCGTCGCTTATCTCGTGTTCGCGGCTACCGTCGCCGCGATCGGCGCCCTGTCCGCCGTTGCGTTCGCCGACGATGCTCCGCTGCCCAGCGCGGTGCCGTCTCCGTCGGCTTCTCGCTCACGAGGGCCCTCGCCGGTGCCGTCGCCTGGATCGTCCTCGGTCGTGCCGTCGCCCGGATCGCCCTCGCCGGTGCCGTTGCCCGGATCGTCCTCGCCGGTGCCGTCGCCCGGATCGTCCTCGGTCGTGCCGTCGCCGTCACCGAGGCGGTGATCCCGGTTCGGAGCTGCGGTATCGTCGCCCGTTTGTTTCCCTGACCTGCGAGGACCATGACGCTCACGTTCCGCCTGTCCTGGCCGCTGCTGCGCGTGCTGCGCTCGGTGATGTCCGGCATGTCCGCTTCTCGAGGCACCCCGCAGCGAGAGAGTCCGCCGCCGATCAACGAGCTGTACCACGCGCGGCGGCTCAGCCTGGTACGGCTGGCCGTCCTCATGGTTGACGACCTGCCCACCGCCGAGGATGTCGTGCAGGATGTGTTCGCCGGGCTGTACCAGCGGCACGGGGCGGACCTGCGCACAGTCGCCGATCCGCAGGCGTACCTCACGGCGGGGGTGATGAACGCGGCGCGATCGGTGCTGCGCCGACGCCGCAGTGCCCGCGCCTACGTGCCGCCGCCACCGCCACTTGTGCCGGCTGCGGAGGAAGAGGCCCTGCTGTCGGAGGGAGACCACGAGGTAGTCGCGGCGCTGGCGCGGCTGACCGTCCGGCAACGCCAGGTGGTGGTGCTGCGGTATTGGTCGGAACTGTCCGAGCAGGAGATCGCCGAGGTGCTGCACGTGTCGCGCGGCACCGTGAAGTCGACGGCCAACCGGGCCCTGACAATCCTGCGTGACGCGCTGTCGGAGGTGCGACGATGAATGTCGACATCGAGGAGCGCCTGCGGGGGGCCCTCGCCGCACAGGCGGCCCGGGTCACCCCGGAGCAACTGCGGCCGGCGGTCCCCCCGACCGCGCTGCTGGCGCGCCACCCAGCGTCCATGTTCGTGCGACGTGCCGGCTGGGTCGCCGCGATGCTCCTGTTCGTGGCCGTCGCGACCGTCGCGACCGTCGCGCTGCGTCCCACCGGCTCGGAACCGCAGCGGCGGCCGACCATGGTGACGCCATCGCCGTCAGGCTTGTACGGCCCGTCGTCGTCGCCTTCACCGAGTCCCGCTGCGCCGTCACCGGAAAGCGTCATACCGTCCCCGAGCCACGCGGTCACGTCACCGAACATCGGCTCGTCAGTGCCGTCGCACCCCTGACCTCCTCCGGGCCCGCTGTCATAGCTCATTGCCAGGCAGCCGCTCGTTGGCCCGCATGGAAATCGGCCAGTTTGGCCAGGCCGACGCCGGTCGCGGTTCGACGGCCGCCGGTGCGGTGAGAACCGGTACTGTGCCGGCCCTGCCGACGGCACAGTACCGGTTCTCGAAGGCGTTTCCGATTCGCGCCGTCCCGGGACGAGACCAGCGATCGCGGTGAGCGCGAGCTCGGTGGCGATTGCCGAAAGCGCTGGCTCCCCCGGATATGACCACCGGTCTCCCAGCCCTCGCACAGACGGGACCGGGCGCCGAGCCGGGTGGCGGCCGCGGTGAGCGCCAACGCGGCCCGCTCGGACAGTCCCGTACCGCGCGCTCGCGGAATCCGGGCCGCGACCAATACCAACTTCACACCAAGATCAGACGCGCGCTCATCGGCTACTTATCTAATTTGATCTACGACCTGTGCCCGGCCAGGCTGGGTCGAGGTGATCGGCGGGTGGCTCTCACAAGCGGCTGTCCACTGCAC
>NZ_JBEZDS010000033.1:0-134251 GCF_040648435.1 Dactylosporangium sp. NPDC049140
CCGGGCGGCGGCGCTCCGCCGCCCGGCCGGGCCAACTCATCCGCAAGGGCGCTGTTGCGTTTGCCGATCGGAGGGTGCGTTTGAGCGAGTGCGGCCGGTCTTCAGATAGCGGTAGCAAGCTCGGTGAACGCCGCGGCGACGCGGAGTCCGCGCGGCGCGTCGAGTCCGAGTTCGTAGTGGCCGCGGCGGAAGTTCTGCATGAACGCGTGTCCGGCGATGATGACCTGTGCTGTCTGCTCCGTTCTCAGCCCGCGCATCGATCTCAGCCGGTGCTTCAGCCGACTGTGATCAGCCTCGATCGGATTATTGGCGTACTGCTCGACGTGGTGCCACGCCGACGGGATCAGCTCGTCCAGGACGGCGGGGTAGACCGCGGCAGCGTCGGTGACCACCTCGGTGGGCTCAACCTTCAGCATGGCAGCGCCCGGCGGAAGCATCGCCGCGCGGCGTCGGCGTCCTGACGTGCCGAGACCAACACGTCGATGACCTGCCCGTGCTGGTCGACGGCGCGGTACACATACCGCCAGACTCCGTTGACCTTGACGCAGGTCTCGTCGACGAACCACCGGTCGCCGGGGGAATGCCGGCCAAACCTGGCAGCGTCGGCAAGCAGCGGTGTGCAGCGTTGCACCCACCGGAACACGGTCACGTGGCCGACCTCGACACCGCGCTCGACGAGCGGCTCCTCGACGTCGCGGTAGGACAGGCCGTAGCGCAGGTATCAGCGGACCGCGACCACGATCACCTCAGACGGAAATCGGAACCCGGCGAACGCCGACCCCGGCGGCACCCTCGGCAGTTGCCGGGCAGCGAGCTTCGTCGCTTAGCGATCGAGGAGCGCGTGGTGCTGCCCTCCAGGTAGCGGCTCCCCGATCGAGGACATCCAGCGTGGGGCCCGGGCGCCCCATGGGGCAGCAACGAGTCCGAGGTTCATGAGCCAAAAGAACATGGCTTGCGGCAAACACCGAAGCTGGCTGGGCGCGGCGGGCGCTGATCGAGGTCAAAGGGTCGTGGGTTCAAATCCCGCTGTCCCGACACGGAAGATGGCTTGAGCTGCAGAAACGCACTCAAGCCATCTTCGCATTCCGATGGATTCAACGGGCCCCTATAAACCCCCCGCTTTGGGGTCTCCGATGCGACCGGACTGTCTCGAGCGTGTACCGTTCGATAACTCGGTCCAGGGGTTCTGACGTGCGCTTTTTGTGCGTCTCCGCCGCGCTCGTCGTGGGCAGGCTGACGGTCATGATCCTGTCGTTCGGGTATCTGGTGTTGCGCCAAGTCCTGCACCTGGTGATCCTGGGGCTGCGCGGCGAGCGGTCCAAGGAGATCGAGATCCTGGTACTGCGTCATCAGGTCGCGGTGCTGCGCCGTCAGATCCACCGGCCAGACCTCGCAGCCGCCGACCGGGCGGTGCTGGCCGCGCTGTCCCGGCTGCTGCCGCGCCGGCGATGGCCGACGTTCTTCATCACCCCCGCGACGCTGCCGCGCTGGCACCGCAACCTGACCGCTCGCAAGTGGACGTATCCGCGCCAACGTCCCGGGCCTCCACAGGCGCGAGCGGAACTCCGTACCCTGGTCCTGCGCCTGGCCCAGGAGAACCCGACCTGGGGCTGCCGGCGCATCCAGGGCGAACTGGCCGAACTGGGCCACCCGATCGCGGCGACCACCGTGTGGGCGATCCCGACCAAGGCCGGCATCGACCCGGCACCTCGCCGGGCCGGGCCGACCTGGACCCAGTTCCTCACCACCCAGGCCAAGGGCATCCTGGCCTGCGACTTCCTGCACGTCGACACGATCGGACCGACCCGGATCTACGTACTGTTCCTGATCGAGATCGAACCCGGCGGGTCCACATCCTCGGTGCCACCCCGAACCCGACCAGCGCGTGGGTCGCCCAGCAGGCCCGCAACCTGATAATTGCACTCGGGGCGAGGGTCGAGCAGTTCCGGTTCTTGATTCGCGACCGGGACGCGAAGTACAACGCCATGTTCGACCAGGTGTTCACCGCCGCGGGCATCAGGATCATACAGACGCCGCCGCAGGCGCCGACGGCGAACGCCTACGCCGAACGGTGGGTGCGGACGGCACGCCGCGAGTGCCTGGACCGGATGCTCATCTCCAACGCACGGCACCTACTCACCACGCCGGGGCAATACGTCGCGCACTACAACGAACACCGACCACATCAAGGGCGCGACCAACGCCCCCAGCCCTTGAGACCTTGCCGGCACCGGTCACCGATCCCGCCACGGCCCGGGTCCACAGCCGCAAAGTCCTCAATGGACTGATCACCGAATACTCGCAGGCAGCATAGCCAGAACCGAGTTTCCGGACGGTACATGCCTGACGTGGGAACGCTCAACGCAACGGACCCTGGTGATGAGCTCCCGGTTGGGCTGCGTCAGCTCGCCTGCGCACCCCAGTTGCGCAGGACCCCGACGACCCAGCCGACAGCGAGCAGTACCGCGATCCCGGCGAGCGCGCCAGCGACCGGCACTGTGTACCGCTCGCCCCGCAAGAACCACAGCAGCCACACGGAGGCGGCCCACGCGAGGCCGAGCGACCCGAAGTACGCCGCGAAACGACCTCTCGGCAGGGTGCCGAACCTGCCCCACATCCGCTGCGTCGTCGGCCGGCGCAGCAGCCCGACCGACACCACCGCGTAGCCGAACAGGCCGCCACCGATGCTCACCAAAGCCAGGTATAACAAGCCCTCCGCGAGCCGCATGCTGCTCCTCACTGCGGTCGTGTGCCGTATCGCCTGCCTGCGCCGCGCTAGCGGCACCAGCCGTGCACCCTATCCGGCCAGCCCCATGAGCTCCACCAGTGGTTGCCGAGCGCATTCGACCAGCGTAGATGCACGGTGGTTCTGAGGTATATGCCGGCGCTGCTCGGGCACATGCCCAGTAAAAGTAGACGTAGCCGATGTGCGCTCACCTGATCACGCGGTGGGGCAGCGCCCTGCCACGATGATCAGCCGGTCGGACAAAGTTGCGGCGGGTGTCGCGCCGGTTGTCCGTCGTGGTCGGGATCGTGGTCGGGTCTGCGTTATCGATGGCATCCTGTCGCAACCGCCAGCCGACTACGTCCGCCGAGCGACCGTCCCGAACAGCTCACTCCGGACGGTGCCGCGGCCTGCGCCGCACCTCACACGCAGAGCACGGCGGCACCACGCACGACCGCGCCGATAAATATCGGCCCCATTCCCACGCCCCCCCGCTACGGTCTCCCTGCGACGGCGGTCGTGTCGAGGTAATGAGGGGTGCGATGGCGAAAGCGAGCGTGGCGGTCTGCGTCGCGGTGGAGGACGGGCAGCCGGTGGAGGAGGCGGTCACCGCCGCGCTGGCACCGTTCGACATGGCCGACGACCCGGACGGACGCTGGGACTGGTGGCGCATCGACAGCGGCCGGACGCATGCGCGCCTACATGGCCCAGTACGACCTCGACCCGGACCGGATGAGATGGCACGGCGCCAACGATCCGGTCGGTCGGTTCGGCTATGACGCGGACGCCTACCTGCGCCGACAGGAGGCCCGCGCGATACCACCGGACGAGTTGCTGCGGCTCGACGGAGTCTGGGTGGACTACGCCAATTTCGGTGGCGATGTATTCAGCGAGGACCGGTGGGATCTCTACTACGTAGCGGCGGACGCCTACCTGGATGCGCTGCCCGCGGAGGCCTACATCGTCCGGGTGCATTTCCACTCATGATGGACCCGCTGCCGACCTTCGATGAGCTGTTCTGGCCGTTCGAAACCGGGCCCGGCTGACCTGAACGCGGTCGGCAGGACCGCGGTCGATCTGCGCTTCCAGCGGTCAGCTCGCCCTTGTCGACCAGGTCCGTCGCGTGGGGGAAGGAGCCGGACGAGCCGATGTGGTCGCGGTGCAGGTGCCTGTCGCGTCACCTGCGGGAGGATTCCACGAGGACGTCGACGAGATCCTAGGTAGGCCAGCCCAACTCACAGCGGCCCGTCTGCCAGAGTCATCATTGTGGTGACATTCGAGTTCCTGATCACCGATGTCTTCGACATTCGGGGACGCCGTGGTCTGCTCGTCGTCGGTACGGCCCTGCAGGGCCACGCTCGCCCGGGTACGACCATCCGCGACGTCACGACGGGGCACTCGTTCCGCCTGCTGGGCATCGATCTGCATTGTTCGCGAGACCCGGAATTGAGCGGGTTCGCCTTGGTGGTCGACCGTGCCGAGCGCGACTATGCCCAGCCAGGCCGTCTATGGGTCGCAGACGTCGAACCGTGATCCGGTGCGCTGATCTGCCGCCGACGGACGGTGCGCGCCAGCTTTTCCTCGCTGGCTACGGGCGGTGACCAGCTGGGCCGAGTGCCACGGAGGTTTGTTGATCTGCTTGAGATCAGCGCATTTTGTTTATGGCTTGAGGTCTGGTAGTCAACACAGCGACGCCTGATCACGGCGCAGGACGATCCGGCGCCGCACGGCCGCCTCGGCTTGGTCCCGGCTCCGCGACTCGGGACCCAACCTGAGCGCCGGCCTTGCTCAGACGTCATAGGAGTCGCCCGCCAGCCAGGCGTTGAACCACTCCTGCAGGGTGAGGTGCAGTTTGCACTGCTCGCACTCGTCCAACCGCCACATCTGACCGCTCGGATGCCAGCAGTCCAGCAACGCCCACATGGCAACGGAAACACTCGACCTCAGATCCGTCGGGCGGTCGAGCCAAGTTCCTCACGCAGGAACCGTCCGACGTCCACACTCTTGGGTACGGTCACCGCTTGATCTCTCCTTCGGTACTTTCGTCGGTTCGAAGGATCAAGCGGTACCCGTCTCCATCTCCTCAACCACCGTAAAGGTGGGCGATTCGTACACCGCTCCCGTGGACGTAACCTGGGCGGGCATCCTGAGGATCGCAACTACGGGAGGAGCAAGGCTTTCCCTATTCGGCAAATTCCGCCAGTTGCTGTACCCGCACGGGCGGGGTCATCCCGCCTCGCGTCGAGCGACCTCCGTAGATGTCGTGGGATCAGCGGCCGGTGCAGCAGTCATGCCTTTACGCACGGCTTCCAGCAGCATGGTTCCCTGCGCGGCGAGCGAGGCCACGACGCTGTTGAGCCCCTCGGCCCCGTCCAGCACGGTGAGGTTGGCCCCCTGCAGACCCTCCGCGGCGGCGCGGAGCAGGTCCGGCAACTGCTCGATCATCATCTGATCGAGGGCGATGCGACCCTGCGCGGCGGCGGCCTCCGCGGACAGTTTGGTGGCGTCGGCGTCGGCGCGGGCGAGGGTGACGATCCGTTCCGCCTCCGCCTGGGCAGGGCGGATTACTTCGGCGATGAGCTGGGCCTGGCGTAGCTCGGCGTTCTTCTGCGCCACGAGAGCCTGCTCGGCCAGCACGTGCTGCTGCGCCTGAGCGGCTGCAAGAGGGCCGGCCTGCGCCGCGGTCTGCTGAGCCTGGTCGATCTCGGCCTGGTAGCGGGCCTGGGCGATGGCCGTCTGGCGGGCGTACTCGGCCTGGTTGCGCGTGCTCTCCTGCCGGGCCATCGCGCTGGCCTGGTCCGCGATCGCCTGGGCCACGTTGGCCTCCTGGTTGACCCGGGCCTGGTGCGGGGCCGCGAGAGCCTTGATGTAGCCGACACCCTTGTCGTGGATGCTGCTGATCTGCAGCGAGTCGATCTCCAGCCCGATGCGGGCCATCTCAGTCTTGCTCGCGTCGACGATCGCGTCGGCGAGGGTCTGCTGCTCGCGGATGATCGCCTCCACCGTCATGCTGCCGATGATGCTGCGCAGGTGCCCGCTGAAGATCCGGCCGACCAGCACCGGCATCTGCGACTGGTCACCCTGGAACCGGCGGGCCGCGGCGGCGATCGACTCGTGGTCATCGCCTACCTTGAACGCGATCACGGCCTGGACGTGCAGGGTCAGACCCTGCTGCGTGTAGCAGTCCTCCTCGACCTCGGCCTCCTGCATGGCCAGGGTCAGCCGGGACGCCTTGGAGAAGATCGGGACGACGAACGCGCCGTGCCCGGTGACGATCTTGAACGGCAGGGCATCGGCTCCGCGCTGCTTCCTGCCGCTGATCAGCAGGGCTTCGTTCGGGGCGGGTACACGGTAACCGAACATCGGGTTGGCCTCTCTCAGCCAGTAGTGGTGTGGTCCGCCGGCATCGGCGGCCACGGTTCGACGTCGACCTGACGCGTGCCGCGGAAGTGGATGACGAGTACCTGGGCGCCAGCCGGCAGCGGCTCGACGGCATAGGCGAGGTAGTGGTGCGGGATGCCCTGGACCACGACACGGATCTCGCCGGGCAGGTCACCCCCACGCACCGCGGTGACCACCAGGCCGACCTTGCCGACCAGCGACTGACCGCGCACAGGCTGCTCCAAACCCCGTGGCCCGCCCTGCACGAACCCCAGAGCGACCACGCATCGTTGACGTGTGCGATCCAGATTGTGCACCCGCGACGCCACTCCGTGTGTCCCGCGCTCGCACGGATGGCGTGGTGGTGGTCACGCGCCGACGTGGATGCCCAGGTGGCGCTGCAGGTTGGGTTCCTACTCCCGGATGATCTCGCGGGTGACGGGGGCGGTGTCGCCGCGGCCGAGCAGGAAGTAGCGAACCATGTGCACCAGCGGGCTGCCCTCGGCCCCAGGCGAACTAGCAGTGCGGCCGCATGCCGGTGGATCGCGTAGGGCGAGCAGGATCGAGGCGACGGCGTCGAGCTCGGCCGGGCCGGCTAGGCCGAGGTACCGTGCGGCGTCGACGACGCGGCGCGGCCGGATCTCCTCGTTAACCTCGACGGCGAATCCCAAGGCGCCGCTCGTCGCAGCGTTGTAGATACGCAGCAGGTACGAAAGGTAAACACAAGCGCCAAGGCCCGCCGGAGATCTCCCAAGTGGACCAAGGCTTCATCGGTCATGCGCATACCCGCAAAGACCGGTCCTCGTCGCCGCGCACGTCCAATGTGGACCTGGTTTGCTCGAAAGTTGCTCGTCTGTCGGAACGCGGGCAAGTCCGGGTCAGTCCGCTGGGGGACCGTCAGGTGTGGCCTCATCCTGAGGGAATTCACGTGCCCTCCGATCGGCAAACGCAACAGCGCCTCCACAGCCGGTGTACGCCGTCCCGCCACGTGTTCCGATCCGCCCGTCGGCTGAGGTCGGGTTAGGCGAGGCTGGCCAGTTCGATGGGCAGGTCGAGGGGCAGTTCGGCGTGCAGGGAGGTGCCTTGGCCGGGCGGGCTGTCGATGGTGATGGTTCCGCCCAGCGCATCGACGCGGTCGGTCAACCCGACGAGGCCGGAGCCGCGTGCCGGGTCGGCGCCGCCGACGCCGTCGTCGCGCACGCCCAGGCGCAGCCAACCACTACGGACCGTTACGTCGATGCGCACGTGCGAGGCGTGTGCGTGTTCGGCGGCGTTCGCCAACGACTCCGCGACGATGTAGTAGGCCGCGACCTCGACGGGTTCGGGGAGCCGGCCCTCGAGGCGCACGTCGAGCTCGACCGGGACGTGGGAGCGCCGGGCGAGTCCTTTGATCGCGGGCCGTAGGCCGACGTCGGACAGGATCGTCGGGTGGATGCCGCGCGAGATCTCCCGCAGGTCGTCCAGCACTCCGGTCAGGCCGTGCGTCACCGAGGACAGCCGCTGCCGCAACTCGGGCAGTTCGAACGGGACGCTCGCCTCTGTATCGCCCGCCTCGATGGCGATCGTGATGAGGTGCTGCTGGACGCCGTCGTGCAGCGTGCGCTCGATCTGCCGTCGAGCCTGGTCGGCGGCGACCACCACCCGCACCCGGGAGGTCGCCAGGTCGGCGCGGGCCTGGGCGGTGGCGATAGCGGTGGCGATCAGGTCGGTGTACTCCGCAAGCCGTGCCTCGGCGTCGCGGGCCAGCGGCTCCTCCCGGGTGATGGTGGCGGTCACGACGCCCCACAGGCGTCCCTCGACGAAGATCGGAGCGCCGACCGCGCCGCGGACATGATGCCGGCGCAGGTGGGCGGCGAGCGGGCCAGGAGCGTCGGCGTAGCTGTCCATCCGGGCGGCGCGGCCAGTCTGCAGCACTTTCGCTGAAACGTTGCGACCGTCCAGGGGCAGCCGCGTGCCGACCGGTAGGCCGATGTCAGGAGTGCCCCAAGCGGCGACCACGGTCGCGGTGCCGTCGGCTTCGTAGCGGACGATGTGCGCGCCGTCGGTGCCGATGAGCTGCCCGAGTTCCGTGGCAACCGCGTCCAGAACCTCGGCCGGTGCGGCGCCATGCGCCACGGGGGTAGCGATCCGCCGTAGTGCGGTCTGGGTCTCGGCGAGCCGGGCGAATTCCTCGACGCTTTGCTGCACCGAGCTGCCCATCTTGTTGAACGAGCGGGTGAGCTCGCCGACCTCACCCACGCCGATCTCAGCGACGCGACTGTCCAGCTCGCCGTGGGCAAGGTGGCCGGCCATCGCGGCCGCTCCGCGCACCGGCCAGACAACGACTCGGGTCAGGTACCCGACGACGAAGACATTGACCAGCAGCCAGCCGACCGTACCCGTGACGACCGCCGCCGTGACCTCCCGACCGACGGTCGCGTGGGAGCGTGCCTCCCGGTCGGCCGCCAGCTGCCGTTCGCTGGATGCGAGGCTGTCGAGCTCGGTTCGCAGCTCGGTGACCCTGCGCTCGCCCTCCTGGATCGTCGCCGTGCTGTGCGCCGAGGGGTCGCCGCGTTGCGCCGCCTGCAGCACCGGCATCGCATGATCCTGAACGTAGGACTCGCTGTGCTCCGCGATCCGCCGCGCCAGGGCCGCCTGATCTGCGGTACTGGCCAGCCGCTGCAGCCGGGCGCTTTTGTCGGCGAGGGCGGCCCGGTCCACCGTCCACGCCCGGAGCAGGCTCGGGTCCCTGGTGGCGATGAAGCCTCGCCCGGTCCTGTCGAGGTCGACGACGAGCTGCTCGTCCTGCTGCTCGGTTGCGAGCATCTCCTCGGAATGGGCTGACAGCCGCTCCGCTTCGCGCTGCTCACTGATCGCCATCAGCAGCACACCGAACACGACGCCGGCAATGGCCGTGAGCACTCCGATACTCACCATCACCCGGAGCATCAGCCCACCGTGCACGGCAACCTCCGATTCCGATCCGCGGCTCCCGGCCGGCAGGGCCGCTCCTCCTGCTTGCGGGGCGCCCTCGGATGGCACGCCGGCAGCGGCGCAAGCGACCGAGTCGGTCAACCAACAGCCCGTGAGGGGTGTCGCCAGTCGACGCATCGCCTACGTCTTGGGAACATGGCCTCCACACGTGACGTGTTGCAGAGCGCATCGACGGCAGACCCGGTCACGGGCAGCCCACCCGGAGGCGGCGGGCCGGGTTCTGCTCCATCGAGCGCGAGCCTGCTGGGACGACCCCACCCCCAAGGCGGTGACGCGGCCCAACGACGCGACCAGCCTCCACGAGTCATTCGGGGCAGTCCATACCCACCGACCGAGCGATCAACAACATCCCTGAGCTCTCCATTGAGACTATGCCCAAAGCGGAAGCGACCCAGCTGACCCGACCGGGGCGACGCCAGCCACGCCGGATTCGGCGGGTACCTCGACCACGCGGTTGTTGCCCGGCATTGTCGATGAGGGCATAGCCGTCGTTCGTGGTGAGGGCGCTGTTGCGTTTGCCGATCGGAGGGCCTGTTTGACGAGTGCGGCCGATCTTCAGACAGCGGCGGCGAGGTCGGTGAACGCCGCGGCGATGCGCATCCCGGCGCGGGCGTCGAGCCCGAGTTCGTAGTGTTCACGGCGCAGGTTCTGCATGAAGGCGTGTCCGCCGCCGCACCGTCCGCGCGGACACCCCACCGCCCTCGCCGGCGGCCTGCAGTCGCGCGACCGGGCCGCCGGCATACTGGACGGTGACGAACCCGAGCACGTCGGCTGCGACGACCCGCCGCGGTGGCTTGCCGACAGCGGTGAAGAACACCTTCAGGTCGTACGCGACCGCCGCGACCGTGTTCGGCCGGGACCGCATCGCCAGGAAAGCATGCGCGGCGAAGGCCCCACACCAGCGGGCATGGGGCCTTCTGCAACTCCAGCGTGCTATCGCCCGCTGCCGAGAAGTCGAGCCTTCTGCGCCTCGAACTCCTGCTGGGACAGGATGCCCTGCTGCGTCAGCGCGGCCAGCTTGCCGAGTTCGTCGGCGACGGACACCGGCGCCGCGGACTCGGACAGGCGGCGCAGCAGGGTGACTGAGGAGATCCGGCGCAGGGGACCTTGCGTAGAAGGAGCGGTGGTACGAGCTGGTCCGGGATGCGTTGCTGGGTGAGTGCCGGGCGCGGTCGATCGAGTCGCCAGCGTCTGATCGTCTGGAACGGATCGTGCGCTCCGGGCTGCACCAGGCCGGGCGGGGGCTGGCCGGGCGGATCGCCGGCCGGTTGCCGGTGGACGTGTCGGGCGCGGCTGCTGGCGTTGGTACAGGTGCCGGATACCGACATCGACGAGGCGGACCCGAGCGTGCTGGCGCTGATCAAGGCGGCGACCGGCATCGTGAGCTTGTCCTCGATGCTGGCGGAGATCGCCCAGCTGGAGGCGGTCCGCTCGGTCGGGCTGCCGTCCGGGCTGTTCGCCGATGTCGCGGCGAAGGTTCTCGCGGGCTGGCGGGCGCGGGCTGCGCTGGAGTCCCGGTCGCATCTACGCGAGCACAGCGACGAGCTGACCCTGACGCTGCTGGCGGCGTTGGTGCACTGCCGTACCTGGGAGATCACCGACGCGCTGGTCACGGTGCACGCGATCGAGGCCCGCGTGGACCGGCGGGTGACCAAGCAGCCGGTGGCGGAGTTCAAGCGGGTGCAGGGCAAGGAGAAATAACCTGCGTCACCTGGTCGCGGAGTACGAGGCGTCCGGGCCGACGTACCGGCGCACGGTCCTTGACCATCATGGCGATCCGCATGCAACTCCCGTCGGCGAGCCGGTATTCGACCATTATCGACTTTGTCGAGGAGTTTGCACGCATTGAATGCGGCGGCCGGCTCCGCCTATGCGTCGTCGCCGGGTGAGCCGCGGTGGCCGGCGGCCCCGGGTGGTCGGGGTGCCTTGAGGTCGTAGCGCACGCCGATCATGCGGATCAGGAAGCAGACCGCCGCGGCGCCGAGCGCGGCCGGCAGGCCGTAGAAGCCCAGCCGGACAGCGGTGACGGTGATCGCGGCGCCGACCAGGGCGGGGATGGCGTACAGGTCGCTGTGCAGTACCGACGGGATCCGCCGCACGAGGGTGTCGCGGATCGTGCCCCCGCCCACCCCGGTGACCATCCCCAGCAGGACCGAGGGCCCGATCCCGAGCCCGAAGGCCAGTGCCTTGCTCGCGCCGATGACCGCGAACACGCTCAACCCGATCGCGTCGAGCACCACGATCGGTGTCTCCAGCCGATGCAGCCGCCTGCTGAGGGCGAACGCGATCACCCCACCGGCGGCGGCGAGGGCGAAGTACCGCCAGTCGCGGAAGGTGGCGGGTGGCAACGAGTCGATGAGGACATCGCGGATGGTGCCGCCACCCAGTGCGGTGATCATGCCGAGCGCGACCACGCCGACCACGTCGAGCTGTGCGGTGCGTACCGCGGTCAGCGCTCCGTTGAGCCCGAAGGCGAAGGTGCCGGTCAGATCCAGGGCGAGCAACACCGGCGGTTCGAACGTCACACCGGCCGCATACCCAGAGCGTCAGCGGGAAGTGCAATATCAGCGCGCGAACTACCGAGAGGCCATGACCGCGAAAACCTCGACCGAAACCGCCGTCGTAGCCGAACGGTGCTGGGACGGGCTGGCCGAGACGCCGTCCGGCCACACTGAGGTCCTGGTTCGCGGCGGGCGCATCGTCGAGGTCGGCGAGCGGGCCGGGCGTGGCACTGGGCAGGTGGTCGACCTCGGCGACCGCATGCTGCTGCCCGGCTTCATCGACTGCCACATCCACACCACGGTGGACCCGTCGGCACTGCTCTCCGCGTTCGTGGCCGACCCGGCCACGGTCATCGCCCTGCGGGCCCTGCCGGTGCTGCGGGATCTGCTCGACCGCGGGTTCACCACCGTGCGGGACCTGGCCACCTTCGCCACCGAACCGATCACGATCCACCTCCGTGACGCCGTCGCAAACGGCCTGATCGCCGGGCCGCGCATGCTCGTGGCCCCACACCTGATCTCGGCCCGCGGCGCCCACGGTGACATCTCCACCCTGCTCGCACCCGAACACGGCCGCGAGATCGGGGTACTCGCCGACGGGCCGACGGCCGTCATCCGCGCCGTGCGCGAGGAGATCCGCGCCGGGGCGGACTGGATCAAGTTCGGTGCCACCGGCGGGTTCGGCACACCCACTGACGACCCCGGGCAGGCCACCTATACCCAGCGCGAGATGGACGCCCTGGTGGACGCCGCCGGCGACCTGGGCGTGCCGTGCACCCCGCACGCCTACGGCGACGAAGGCGTCGCTCGGGCCGTGCGGGCCGGGGTGCGCTCCGTCGAGCACGGCAACCTCGCCTCTGCCGAGACCCTGTCGCTGATGCAGCGGCGCGGGGTGTTTCTCGTTCCCACCCAGTTCATGGTCGCCGACGCGCTGGACCACCTCGACGACGAGGACTACTGGCAGGGCAAAGACCCCGAAGAACGGGAGAAGTTCCGGCGCTACGCCGACCAGCTGCGTGACAGCGCCCGCAACGTCGCCGCCAGCGACGTGCAGATCGCCTTCGGTACCGACGCCGGCATGTTCCCCCATCACCAGAACTGGAAAGAGTTCCCCGCCATGGTGCACACCGGCATCACCCCGCTACGGGCGCTGCGGGCCGCCACCAGCACCGCCGCCGACCTCCTGCAACGGCCCGACCTCGGCCGGATCCGGCCGGGCGCCACCGCAGACCTGATCGCCCTGCCCGGCAACCCGGTCGACGACATCAACGCCACCAGCGCCATCGACTTCGTCATGCACGACGGCGCCGTACACCGCCCAGTCGCCATGTCATGAACCACCAGTAGCGAAAGGAGCCGAGAGGTCGACCACGTCACCGTCTACCGGTGGGTGCAACGGTTCACGCCCCTGCTGGCCGACGCGGCCCGGTAAGGCCTGTACCGTGCCAAAACTGTGTTCAGGCTGTGAGCTGGGGATTTGTCGGGTGGATCAGGCAGCTCGGTGATACTCGTTGATGACGCCGCCCAGGACGCGGCGTCGCCGGATCGGTTTGTCGATCGCGATGACCACGCCGGGGTCGTAGTCGGGTGGATGCTGGTCCAGGCTCCGGTGGGGCCGGTGCAGGTTCGAAGTGGTCCTCGTAGTCGCGTAGCGCGGCGCGGGCGTGCTGTTCGTTGTAGATCAATACCCGGTCGGTGCACTCCGCTCTGACGCTGCGCACGAAGCGCTCCGCGAACGCGTTCGCCCTTGGCGTGCGCGGCGGGGTCTTCACCGCGTCGATGCCTTCAGCGGCGAACACGGCGTCGAAGGACGCCGTGAACTTCGCGTCGCGGTCGCGGACCAGGAACCGGAACCGTGTCACACGGTCGCCGAGGTCCATCACCAGGTTCCGGGCCTGTTGAGTGGTCCACGCCGCGGTCGGGTGGGCGGTGACGCCGAGGATGTGCACCCGCCGGGTCGTGATCTCCATGACGAACAACACGTACAGCCGTCGCAGCGTGATGGTGTCGATGTGGAAGAAGTCGGTGGCCAGCAGCCCGGACGCCTGAGCGTGCAGGAACGTCCGCCAACTGGTGTCGATCTCACGCGGGGCGGGGCCGGTCCGACGATCTCCGAGCGACCCCGCGACGCATGGGACATCGGAACCGCCGCTGACGGTGCGGTGATGTCGTAGCGGCATAACCCACGAGGAGCGGTACAGGGCGCCCGTGGCGCTAGCTGTGGTAGGGACCGCCAGGCTGTGTCTGGGCGTGGGCCACGAAGTCGCGGACCCTACGAATGTCGGGAACGTCCCACAGGACCGGGGTCAGGGACGGCTCGCTGGACCAGGCGCGCCACCCCTGCCGGCGCCCACCGGTGAAGACGTCTGCGGCGCCCGGAAACCCACCGAACGCCAGGCTTCCGGATCCGTCCGGCTCCTGGGTGATGACCGGTGGCGGCAATGCATGCAGGTACTCCGTACGCAGCCGGCTGCCCGACCATCCGCTGTGGACCAGGACCCGGCGGTCGGTGATCGTGTACCGCGTGCGCCGGGACGAGACGACCCGCACGACGAACCGTCCGGCCACAATATAGAGGCCGACCAGCACGAAAGCCGCACCCCACAGGACGAAGAAGAACGGTGCGCCGCTGAACAGCACGCCGCTCTCCCAGAACACCGCAAACCCGCACCACAGGAGACTGATCGGCACGAGCAGGACGTCGGCACGCCGGAAAACCCGGTGCCGCACCGGACGGCCATCCCAAACGATGCGCTCACCCGGCAGCAAGGAGGTCTCCACGCCCTGCATCATGTTCCCCCCGCGCAAACTGTTGACGGTTGACCACCGGCTCCCGAGTAGCGATCTTGGTTACCGCATCTGCCGCCGTTGGTGCGCGGGCGACTTCCGGTTGACGGCTACGGCTGGTGATGTGCCAGGCCGCGCCTGGTTCCTGATCTGCCGAGTCGCGGTGCAGGACGACGACTTCGGCGTCGTGTGCGGCGGTCCATTGCACGGGCAGGCCGACTGCGGCGAGGTGGCTGCCCGAGTACTGCTGTTCGCCGGCCCGGTAGCGCGCCTGCGGTGCCAGCCCGCGCAGCGGCAGGCGGACCGGGCGGGACGGCAGCAGGCCGGCGCCGTCGAGGCGGCCGGTGTGCCAGGCGAGGACGACGACGGTGCATTCGTCCGGGGAGAGGTACTGCACCGCGCATCGGGCCTGGTCGGGCCCGCCGACGAGGTGCACGGTGCCGTGCATGATGATGTCGCGGATCTCCTTGTACAGCGCGATCCAGCGGGCCGCCTCGTCGCGCTGCCCGGCGGTCCAGTGCCGGATGTCGGCGCCGACGCCGAGGACGCCGGCCATCGCGAGCACGAACCGGAACGCGAACGAGCGAGGGCGGGGGTCGAAGAGCCCGGGCGCGTCGGTCACCCAGGAGCTCAGCAGGTGCGGTGTGTTGGCGTGCAGGAAGCCCCACTGGATCGCGAGGCGGTCCAGCGGGCCGGTGTTGTCGCTGGGCCAGAACACGTCGGCGCGGGCGGCCATGCCCAGGTCGGTGCGGGCGCCGCCGCCCGCGCACGCCTCGATGAGCACGTGCGGGTGGTCACGGCGCAGTTGCTCGAAGATGCGGTACAGGTTGGCGACGTGGGCGCCGTCGAGGTCGAGCACCCCGATGGCGCCGGGCCGGCCGGGCTCGGTCCGCGGGCGGTTGAAGTCCCACTTCAGGTAGTCGATGTCGTGGGTGCGCAGCAGCCGGTCCACGGTTTCGTGGACGAACTCGGCGACGTCGGGTCGGCCGAGGTCGAGCAGGTACTGGTTGCGGACCGGGGTGAGCGGCCGGCCGTCGACCGAGTACACCCAGTCGGGGTGCTCGGTGTAGAGGCGCGAGCGCGGGTTGACGCACTCCGGCTCGACCCACAGCCCGAACTTCAGCCCGAGGGCCCGCACGTCGCCGATGAACGCGTCGAACCCGGCGGGGAACTTCGCCGGGTCGGGCGTCCAGTCGCCGAGTCCGGCGGTGTCGTCGTTCCGGCCGGTGAACCAGCCGTCGTCGACGACGAACGTCTCGACCCCGATGCCGGCCGCGACCCGGGCCAGCTCCAGCTGGCTGGCGGCGTCGACGGCGAAGTACGTGGCCTCCCAGGAGTTGTACAGCACCGGACGCGGGCCGAGCCGCTCGCCGGCGAGCCGCCGCTGGTAGGCGTGCCAGACGCGGGCCAGGCCATCGAGCCCTTCGCCGCTGTAGGCTCCGGCGGCGACCGGCAGCGTCAGCTGCTGCCCGGGGGCGAGCTCGAGCGGTCCGTCGACGAGCCGCCGCCCGGCCCGGATCCGGGTCAGGCCGCCGGTGTCGCGCTCCGCCTCGATCTGCCAGGAGCCGGTCCAGGCCAGGCCGACACCCCAGACGCAGGTGTCGTCGGCCCGGTCGCGGATCGCCAGCCACGGCGCGTACAGGTGGCCGGGGACGCCCTGTGCGCTGCCGACCGCAAACGCGCCGTGTGCGAGGTCGACGTGGTCGAGCTGGAACTCCTGCGCCCACTGGCCCCACTGGTAGCTGATCCGGGCACCGTGCGGGGTCGGCACGCAGAATCCGGCGGAGCCGGCCCGGGCCAGCCGCACCGGCTCGGTGCCCTCGTTGGTGAGCTCCACCCAGCGTTCCACCACGTCGGTGCCGGCCGGGATGCGGTATTGCAGCACGGCCCGAAGCCCGTTGACCGGATCGGCGAACGAGACCGCCAACCGGTCCTGCTCCGCCGTGGCGTCCTGGTATTGGAACGACGCGTGGGTGGCCAGGTCGGCGCCGGTGAACGGCCGGTCGGTCCTGGTGGCGTACTCGATCGGGGCCGCGTCGCCCTTGGTGAGGAACGGGACCGGGCCGTCGTAGCCGACCGGTGACGGCCCGTCGGAAACGCCGTGGGGGCCCCATGCGACCAGCTCGAGCCAGCGGCCGTGTGGCGGGACCGCCACCGTGTATTCCGTTCGGGCGCCGCGCAGTGTCCACTGCAGGGTCACTTGACCGCTCCGATCGCGAGGCCGGACACGAAGTGTTTCTGGAAGCGCAGGAACACCGCGACCGTCGGGACCGCCGCGATGACGGTGCCGGCGGCGATGACGCTCCATGACGAGACGAACTGGCCCTGCAGCCCGAGCAGCGCCGGGGTGACCGGCATCTTGTCATCGGTGCGCAGGACGGTGATCGCCCACAGCAGGTCGTTGAAGATCCAGGTGAATGACAGCGCGCCGAGGGCGGCGAGCGCCGGCCGGGTCAGCGGCAGGATGATGCGGGCGAAGATCTGCCCCGGTCCCGCGCCGTCGATCATGGCTGCCTCCTGGATTTCGCCCGGCAGGTCGCGCATGAAGCCGTACAGCACGAATGTGTAGAAGCCCAGCCCGAAGCCGACCTGTACGGCAATCAGCGCGTACAGCGTGTCGTAGAGGCCGGTGAGCTCGCTGAACTTGGCGACGGGGATGAGCAGGATCTGCGGTGGTAGCAGGTTTCCGGCCAGCATGAGCAGCAGGATCGTGCGCCGGCCCGGGATCCGGTACCGGCTGAGCGCGAACGCCGCGACCGCCGCCAGCATCAGGCTCAGCGCGACCGACGGCACGGTCACCAGCAGGCTGTTGATGAGCGCCTGCAGCTCTCCGCCGTCGGTCCACGCCTGCCGGTACGTGTCGAGCGTGAACGAGTGCGGCAGGCTGCCGACGCCGTGCGCGGCGATGTCGTCGAAGGTCCGGGTCGACATGACGACGACCCACAGCACCGGCGCCAGCCACAGCAGCGACAACAGGACCATTCCGGTGTGGAAGGCCCAGGTACGCAGCGCGCGGGTCATGCGTCCCCCTCTTCCCGGAAGGCCCGGACGAGGTAGCCGAGGATGACCGCCAGCGCCAGCACGAAGATGACCACGGCGATCGCGGAGGCGTAGCCGAGGCGCAGGCCCTGGAACGCGGTCGAGTACATGTAGGTGCTCAGCAGTTCGGAGGAGTGGTACGGGCCGCCGCGGGTGAGTGACCACACGATGTCGAAGGAGCGCAGCGAGTCGATGACGATGACCGACAGCACGACGGCGTTGACGCCCTTGAGCTGCGGGATGGTCACCTTCCACAGCCGTTGCCAGGCGTTCGCGCCGTCGACCCGCGCGGCCTCGTGCAGCGCCGGGTCGATGGCCTTCAGGCCGGCGAGGTACAGCACCATGACGTACCCGATCTGCCGCCACAGTGCGGGGAGGATCACGGCATACAGGGCGGTGTCCGGATCCGCGAGCCACGGCCGGATCAGGTGCTCCAGGCCGACGCCGCGCAGGATTGTGTCGGCGAGCCCGTCCGGCTGGTAGAAGACCCGCCAGACCAGGGCGGTGACGACCAGCGAGAAGACGACGGGCGTGAACAGCGCGGCCCGGTAGAAGCCGACGCCGCGCCGGTCCCGCTGCAGCAGCAGGGCCATGCCGAAGCCGCCGGCGACCGACAGGCCACCGAAGAGCAGGAGCCAGATGACGGTGTTGAGCAGGGCGCCGCGGAACGTCGGGTCACCGGCCAGCTCGGTGTAGTTGTCGACGCCGACGAACCGCGGCGGGGTCATGCCGTCCCAGCGGGTGAAGGAGAACCAGAACCCCTGCAGCGCCGGCCAGAACACCCAGATGCTCTCTACCGCGAACGGCACCAGGACGAAGGCCGCCAGCAGCGGCGACAGCCGAGGCCGCCGCCGCCGCGGGAGCGTGGAGACAGAAATGGCCACGTCAGCCCTTGAAGACCTTCTCGGCGCCGGTCTGCCATTCGCGCAGGATCGCGTCGATCTGGTCGGGCTTGTCGATGAATTTCGTCAGCGCGGTGTCGGCCGTGGGTTGCAGCGCGTCGCTGGAGTCGCGGTTGAAGAACTGGGTGAGCTCCTTTGCGCTGTCCAGCATCGCCTTGCCCTTGGCGACCAGCGGCGAGTCGGCGGCCTTGGCCTTCGGGTTGGCCGGCAGGACGATGCCGGAGCTGGACTGGATGTAGGCCTCCTGCGCCTCGACACTGGCCAGGTAGGTGAGCAGGGCCTTGGTGCCGGCCGGGTTGGCGGTCTTCGCGCTGGCGAAGAAGCCGTCGGTCGGTGCCTCCTCAGCCACCGGTACGGCCGGATCGATGATCGGGAAGCGGAAGAAGTCGAGGTCGTCGAGGGCGTCCTTCGGGGCGGCGTCGGCGAAGAACGTGCCGATCAGGAACATGCCGGTCTTGCCCGCCAGCAGCGCTGTGGTCGCCTCCTGGAACGGGTAGGCCTTGCCCTTCGGGTCGAAGTACGGCAGCGCCTCGGCCCACTTCGTGAAGACCGCCTTCACCTTCGGGTCGTCGAAGCGCTGCTTGCCGGCGAGCAGCTCGCGGTGGAACGGTGCGCCGTTGACCCGGATGTTGAGGTAGTCGAACCAGGCCGACGCCACCCACGGGGTGTCGCCGAGGCCGATGCCGATGGGCGGGATGCCCTTGCCCTGCAGCGTCTGGCACAGCGCCAGGAACTCGGTCCAGGTCTTCGGCTCCTGCACGCCCCACTTGGCGAAGTTGGACTTGCGGTAGAAGAAGCCCCACCAGTAGTTGTTCATCGGCACGAACACCTGCTTGCCGGCGCCGTCGGTGGACAGGGTGCGCAGCGACTGCGGGTAGTCGGCGAGGCCCTTCCAGACGTCGGAGACGTCGAGGAGCAGATTCTTGCTGGCGTAGTCGTTGGCCACAGAGCCCGCGTACCACGTGTAGACATCGGGCGGGTTCGCCGAGGTCAGGTAGGTCGGTAGCTGCGTGCGGAAGGTCTCCGACGCGACGGTGTTGAGCGTCGTGGTGCCCTTGCCCAGCTTGTTGAAGTCGGCGACCAGCTTCTCCATCGCCGTCTTCGCCTGTGGCGAGGAGAGGTTGGACTGCAGGGTTATCGCACCGGAAGCCTTGTCCGGGTTTCCGCCGGCGGAGCTGGCGCAGGCGCTCAGGAATGAACCGGCGCCGAGCGCGCCCACGCCGAGGAGACCGAGGTGTCCAAGGAATCGACGGCGACCGGGGTCGAAGTCGCTCACGGGGGGTGTCCCTTCCTCAACGACACGCTGCGTGACATCGCGCTGTGTCGGTCAAATGATGGTGTGACCAGAAGGTTGCATGCGCAGCTGGATTGCTGTCAAGATGTATTCGTAATTAATGGTTAATCCGCGATACCGCGGTGGGCAGACGGGTCAGCATATGCGGCGGCTGGAAGGCAGAACGGCGCTGGTGACAGGTGCAACAGGAGGCATCGGGGCGGCGACCGCACGCCGGCTCGCGGCCGAGGGCGCCGCCGTTGCCCTCATGGACGTCCGCGATCCCAGCCCGCTCGCCGACGAGCTGACCGCCGCAGGCAAGCGCGCACTGTCCGTAGTGGCCGACGTCGCTGACGAGGACGACTGGGCGGCCGCGGTCGCCGCGGTCCGCCAGGATCTCGGCCCGGTCGACATCCTGGTCAGCAACGCCTACGCCGTCGAGGTCGCACCGGCCCACCGCACCAGCCGCGCGTCCTGGGACCATCAGCTCGCGGTCAGCCTGACCGGCACGTTCCTCGGCCTCAGGGCCTGCCTCGACGACCTGCGCGACCGTCAGGGAGCGGTCGTCCTGGTGTCCTCGGTACACGCGCTGGTCGGCCTGCCCGGACGGCCCGCCTATGCCGCCGCCAAGGGAGGCCTCGTCGCGCTCGGCCGCCAACTCGCCGTCGAATACGGCCCGCAGGTCCGGGTCAACACCGTCCTGCCCGGGCCGATCCTCACCGGGGCGTGGGACGGCATCTCCGAGGAGGACCGTCGCCGCAGTGTCGCCGAGACGGTCGCGAAGCGGTTCGGCAGCCCGGACGAGGTGGCGGCCACCGTGGCTTTCCTCGCCTCCCCGGACGCCGCCTACGTCACCGGCGCAAGCCTGGTGGTGGACGGCGGGTGGACCGCGATGAAAACGTCAGCGTGACGGATCGACAGCAACGAGCGAGAGGGTGCGACAAGCATTGGCTAACTACGCGGGCCGCGGCGTGCACGGGCAGACCGTCGAGGTGATCGCCCGCCGCATCCTGGCCGGGGACGTCGCCGAAGGCGAGACGCTGAATCTCGGCGCGCTCCAGGAAGAGCTCGACGTGAGCCTCACCGTGCTGCGGGAGGCCCTCAAGGTGCTCTCGGCGAAGGGCATGGTCGACGCCCGGCAGAAGCGCGGCACGTTCGTGAGGCCCAGGGCCGACTGGCACCTGCTCGACGGCGACGTGATCCGATGGCAGTTCGAGGAGGGCGCAGACCCGCGGCTGCTCGACAAGCTGCACGAGGTCCGCAGCATCATCGAGCCGGCCGCCGCCCGCCTCGCCGCGATCAGGGCCGTCGACGAGGACTTCAGCGCCCTGGAGCAGGCCCTGGAGGAGATGATCGAGGCCCGGGGCAACCCCGCCGCGTCCGTCGCCGCCGACCTCGCCTTCCACCGCGCGCTGCTCAACGCCACCCACAACGATCTGCTGGTACGCATGGAGGTGGTCATGGAGACCGGCCTCGCCGAGCGCGACCGACTCGTCCACGGCGGCGCGCACGACGACCCCGTCCCCAGCCACCGCGCGGTGGTCGACGCGATCCGCTCGCGCAACGAATCGGCCGCCGAGGCCGCGATGCGCGGACTGCTCGCCAAGGCCGTCCGCGACGTCGAAAAGATCCGTGCACCGAAGGGCCCCCGGTGAAGATCGACCGCATCGAGACGTTCCTCGTCCCGCCCCGTTGGCTGTTCTGCCGCGTGGAGACCGACGAGGGGATCGTCGGATGGGGCGAGCCCCTCGTCGAGGGCCGCGCCGAGGTGGTGCGCAGCGCCGTCGAGGTCCTCGCCGAATACCTCCTCGGGCAGGACCCGCTGCGGATCGAGCAACACTGGCAGATCCTCACCAAGGGCGGCTTCTACCGCGGCGGCCCGGTGCTCTCCAGCGCCGTCGCCGGGCTCGACCAGGCCCTGTGGGACATCGCCGGCCAGGCCTATGGCGTGCCGGTTCACGCCCTGCTCGGCGGCCCGGTCCGCGACCGTGTCCGGGTCTATTCCTGGATCGGCGGCGACGAGCCCGGCGAGATCGCCGAGGCCGCCGCCGAGCAGGCCGCCGCCGGGTTCACCGCCGTCAAGGTCAACGCGTCCGGCCGGCTCTCCCCGATCCCCACCGCGGCCGAGGTCGACGCGATCGTCCGGCGGGTCGCGGCGGCCCGCGAGGTCCTCGGCGACGAGCGCGACATCGCCCTGGACTTCCACGGCCGGGCCGGCGCCGCCGCGGTGCGCCGCATCCTGCCCGAGCTCGCCCCGCTGCGGCCCTTCTTCGTCGAGGAGCCGGTTCTGCCCGACCAGGCCCACCACCTGCACGACATCGTCACCTGCTCCCCCGTGCCGATCGCCACCGGCGAACGGCTCTACGGCCGCTCCGAGTTCCTCGGGCCGCTGCAGGCCGGGGTCGCGGTGGTGCAGCCCGACCTGTCACACGCCGGCGGCATCTCCGAGGTGCGGCGCATCGCCGCCCTCGCCGAGACCTACGGCGCCGTGCTCGCGCCGCACTGCCCGCTCGGCCCGATCGCGCTGGCCGCGAGCCTGCAGGTGGCGTTCGCGACACCGAACTTCCTCATCCAGGAACAGAGCATCGGCATCCACTACCACCAGGGCTCCGAACTCCTCGACTACCTCGTCGATCCCGAACCTCTGCGCTATGTCGACGGACACATCGCCCGCCTCGACGCGCCCGGCCTCGGCGTCACCGTCGACGAGGCGGTCGTTCGGGCCGCCGCGCGCACGCCACACGCCTGGCGCAACCCGATCTGGCACCACGACGACGGCTCGTTCGCAGAATGGTGAGCCACCTGGTACCGCTTGCCGTCGACTACACAGCGACGCACGGCGGGCGGTGGACGACACTGTCCGGCGGCGGCCGGGAATGGCTGTGGCAACGCCCCGATCCGGCCCGCGACGCTGTGCGACCCGGTGACCCGTTCGTCGACGCCGGCGGCTTGGAGGAGTGCCTGCCGACGGTACGCGGCCGGCCCGACCACGGCGACGTCTGGTCCCGGCCGTGGCACGCCGTCGGACCCGGCACGATCGCCGTCGAACGGCCCTCCTTCGTCCTGACCCGCCGGATCACCAACCATGCCGGGGTCGTGGTGGCCGACTACCGGCTCGCCGCCGAGCCCGGCCACCGGTTCATCTGGGCCGCCCACGCCCTCCTCGACCTGTCCCCGGCCGCCCGGCTGCACGCCCCGGCCGGCACCCGGACCAGGCTCTACCTGGACCCCGACCCACCGTCGGAAGGACCCTGGCCGGCGCCGGCCGGGGTGCCACTGGACCGCCTCGGCCCGGACGACGGCACCGCCATCGGCGCGGTACTGCTGGACTGCCCGCGGGCCGGGGTGACCGACGGCGCCGACCGGCTGACCCTGGAACTGCAGTGCGACGGCCAGCCCCGCTCCACCGCACTGTGGCGCAACCTCCGCGGCTGGCCCGCCCCCGAGCCGTACCGCAGTATCGGGGTCGAACCCATGCTCGGCGCGGCCTTCGACCTGGCCGACGCCGGCCCGGACGACGCCGCCGTGGTCCCCGCCGCCGGTGAGCTCACCTGGCGGCTGACCGTCTCCGCACACCGACTCGCCCAGGGAGATACCCGGTGAACCTGCTCGAAGCACTACGCACCCATCGCCTGCTGGCGATCGTGCGCGGTCCGGACCCGGAAGCGGCCCTCGCCGCGGTACTGGTGCTGGCCGAAAGCGGCATCGCGCTCATCGAGGTGTCGCTGACCGGCGCCGACGCCCTCGGCACGATCCGCCGGGCCCGTGCCGCGCTCGGCCCCGGGTTCGGGCTCGGCGCCGGCACCGTCCTCACCGCCGCGGACGCCCGCGCCGCGGCCGACTCAGGCGCCACGTTCCTGGTCACCCCGGCGCTGGCGCCCAGCCTCGGCGAGGCAGCGCGGCTCGGGCTGCCCGTGCTCGCCGGGGCGCTCACGCCCACCGAGGTGGTCCAGGCCCAGGCGGACGGCGCCACTGCAGTCAAGCTCTTCCCCGCCTCGCTCGGCGGGCCGCAGTACCTGGCCGCGCTGCGGGATCCTTTCCCTCACACCGCGTTCGTGCCGGTCGGCGGCGTCGACGCGGACGGCGCCCGGGAGTACCTGCGGCGCGGCGCCGCCGCGGTCGGGGTCGGCTCCCCGCTGCTCGGTGACGCGGTCCACGGCGGAGACCCCGATGCCCTGCGCGAGCGCGCCGCCGCCTTCCGAACCGCAGCAGCGGCCGGAGCGCCCGCATGACCGACCTGCTCACCCTCGGTGAGACGATGGCGGCCTTCCGGACCGCCGGCCCGCTTCGCCTCGGCGGCACCGCCCAGCTCGGCGTTGCCGGCGCCGAGTCGACGGTCGCGATCGGGCTGTCCCGGCTCGGACACCAGGTCGAATGGATCGGGGTCACCGGCGCTGACGAACCGGGCGAACTGGTCCGCCGGACTCTCCGCGCCGAGGGCGTCGGCCTGACCTGGGCCCGGATCGACCCGGCCCGCCCGACCGGGCTGATCCTGTTCGAGCCCCGGGTGGGCGACATCAGCCGGGTTACATACCACCGGGCCGGGTCAGCCGGCTCCGGGCTCGCACCGTCCGACGCGGAGCAGGCGTTCGGGACACCACCCCGGCTCCTGCACGTCACCGGGATCACCTGCGCGCTGGGCTCCGATCCGTACCAGGCGGTGCGCACCGCGGTGGACCGGGCCGCGGCCGCGGGCACCCTTGTCTGCCTCGACGTCAACCACCGGCACCGGCTGTGGTCGGTCGCCCAGGCCGCCGCCGCACTGCGCCCGCTCCTGCCCTCGATAGACCTGGTGATCGCATCCGACGACGAACTGGCGGTGCTCACCGACGCCACCGACCCCGTCCGCGCACTGCGCGACGCCGGGGTGGGCGAGGTCGTGGTGAAGCACGGCGCCGACGGCGCGACCAGCCACAGCGACCTGGGCGTCGTACACCGGGCCGCCCGGCAGGTGCCGGTCGTGGACACCGTGGGCGCCGGTGACGCATTCGTCGCCGGCCTGCTGTCCGCCCTCCTCGACGGCGCCGACGCGCCGGCCCGGCTCGACCGCGCGGTCACCACCGCCGCGTTCGCCGTTGCCACCCGCGGCGACTGGGAGGGCCTGCCCACTCGCGACGAACTCGCGCTGCTGGACCACGAACCGGGCACAGCGCTGCGCTGACCCGTCAGAAGGAGAGCGATGGAACTGACCCCGTGGAGTACCGACCGGCTGGAACTCGGTGAAGGAGCGCGCTGGGTCGGCGACCGGCTGGTCCTGGTCGACCTCCTCGCCGGGCGGCTGCTGCAGACGACCGGCGACGCACCCGCCGCGCTGCGCGAGCTGCTGAAGCTGGACGTTCCGCTCGGCGCGGTGGCACCGGTCACCGGCCGGCCCGGCGACCGGCTCGCCGCGGCGGGCACCCACGTCGAGCTGCTGGACGCGTCCGGCCGCCGCACGCCGATCGCGGACCTGCCCGGCGACGGCCCCGGACCGGCCAGGGTGAACGACGCGGTGGCCGACCCGCACGGCCGGTTCTGGGCCACCACCATGACCTATGCCGCCACTCCCGGCAGCGGCACGCTCTTCCGGATCGAGCCGGGCGCGGCGCCGGTCCCGGCGGTCACCGGGCTCACCATCGCCAACGGTCCGGCGTTCGACGCCGCCGGCACCACGATGTACCTGGCCGACACCCCCCGCGGATGGGTCGACCGGTTCACCGTCGACCCACGCACCGGTGCGCTGAGCGGACGGGAGCCGTTCCTGCGACTGGTGCCCGGACAGGGTGTACCGGACGGGATGACGGTCGACGCGGACGCTCACCTGTGGGTGGCGCTGTGGGGCGGTTCGGCGGTCCGCCGGTACCGCCCGGACGGCATCCTGGACCGGGAGATCCGCCTGCCCGCGACGCAGCCAGCCAGCGTCTGCCTCGGCGGCCCCGGCCTGCGCCGGCTGTTCATCACCACCGCCCGGTATGGGCTCGTGCCGGCCGGTCCGCTCGACGGCGCGCTCTTCGCGGTCGACGTCGAGGTCCCCGGCGCGCCGGCCGCGCCGGTCGGCGCCGGTTTTCTGACGACGGTCGCACCCAGGTGAACCGTCACCTGGGTGCGACCGTCCCGGCTCAGCAGCTGGCGTTCAGGCCGATCCAGTTGGCACGGTCGTTGTAGCCGCCGTCGCCCCCGTCGCCCACCACCAGGTCGAGCACCCGGACGTTGGTCAGATCGACGTCGATCTGGCGGGTGTCGTCACGAGTCAGCAGCCCGCTGTCGAACAGGACCCGGCCGTCGCCGATCACCTGGAAGGTCGCGGTCGCGCCCTCCGGTCCAACGTTGCGCACCGCGTCGTCGATGCCGACCATCGCGGTCAGCCGGCTGCACCGACTGCCCAGGTAGTAACGGACCGTGGAGGGCGACGCGACCCCGATGCCGGTCGGGTACACCTGGCCGAGCACGCTCAGCGGCGACCAGCCGCCAACGCTGAGATCGATCGTCGGGCTCATCCATCCGCTGGTGGCGCTGATCCACGCGTGATGCGACAGCGCGACCTCACCGTCGGGCGGCACCGGCGCGACCACCACCGCCGAGACCGTGGTCTGCGTCAACCGCCCGTGTCCGATCGCGTCGTACGACGTGGTGGCGGTCAGCTTGGCCTCGCCGACGGTCGCGGTGGCCGGGAGCGTCACCGCGAAGGCGAAGGTGGCAGCGCTGCCGCCGGCCAGCACCGCCGGTGATCCGCTGAGTGGTTTGACCGTCCAGCCGGCCGGCGCGGCCAGCCCGACCTTCGGCGCGAGGACCGGCAGCGTGCCGTCGTTGCGTACGGCGACCTCGACCCGCGCCTCGTCACCACCGGCGAGAACCGGCGCGGTGCCGTCCGGCGTCGCAACGGCGCCGACCTTCGTCACCTGCGGCAGATCGGCGGTCAGGTGCGGGACACCGGGCACGCCGCCGGCCCGGCCGATCCGGAACAGCGCCGCGCCATGCGCCGCGACGGCCGCGCTGATGGTGCCGGCGCTCTCGGTAACCTGGTTGGTCCATGCGTTCTTGAGCGTGAACCGCGACCCGGACAGGCCGAGCGACGAGGCCGTCGCGATCAGGGTCTTCGGGCTGTCGCCGCGGTTGAGCAGCACCACGGCCCGGTCGCCGTTGGCCAGCCGCTTCACCCACGTCTCCGTCGCACCGGCGGGGCCGACCCGGACGGCTTGGACACCGGCGGGGTCCTGGTCGATCGCCACCACGTCGGCATCGGTGAGCATGTCGATGGAGGTCTGGCTGAGCTTACGGACGTCACTGCCGATCACCAGCGGCGCGGCGGCCGCGGACCACAGCGTCATCTGGGTGCGGAACTCCTCATCGGTCATCCCGAGCTCGGGGCCCAGGTAGTCCGGATCGTTGAAGTGACCGGGCCCGGCGACCTCGGGGTGCCGCGCATTCGCGTCGTAGTTGCGCAGCACGTCCTTGAACTTGATGTCATAGACGAACCCGACGTCGGTGTAGGTCCGCCAAGACTGCGCGATCGCTGGCGCATAGCTCCAGGAGTACGTCGACTGCTGCTCCAGCGGGTAGTTGCCCCAGTCCGGCGAGGTCACCGGGTTGCACAGGTTGAAGATGATCGGCCGGTGGCTGGCGTTGTTCTGCAGTGCCTGCGCGAACTCGGTGTAGACGGTCTTCGGGTCCAGGTTGGCCGCGATCCCGCAGAGGAAGTCCACCTTCACCGCGTCGAACTTCCAGGCGGCGAACTGGTCCGCGTCGCGCTGGTAGTAGCCACCGCTGCCAAGGCCACACCGGCCGGGGATGTACGGTCCAGCGTCCGTGTAGATGCCGGCCTTCAAGCCCTTGGCGTGGATGTAGTCGACCAGCGGCTTCAGCCCGTTCGGGAAGCGGGTCCGGTCGGGCTGCAGGTCACCGGCGGCGGTGCGCGGCTGCGGGTCCTGCCAGCCGCCGTCGAGCCAGACGATGTTGTAGCCGGCCTGCGCCAAACCGCGTGAGACCAGGGCGTCGGCGACCCCTCTGACCGACTCCTCGGAGAAGTCGCCGCCGAGGCCGAAGTAGGTGTTCCAGCCTTGGTACGGCGTCGGGCTGAGCGCCTGCTGAGGCGATGCCCCCGTGCCGGTGACAGTGTCGACCGCTGGGCTGGCGCTGGCGGATGCGGGCGCGATCAGCAGACCCGCCGCGAGGGCGAGCAGGGCGGGGAGCGCATGTCGTTTCACGTCGAATTCCTTTGCTGCCGGGGAATGGGCGGACGCGTTGATGGGCTACCTGCTGGGCTTGTACTGGTCGCACGCCTGCTGCTGCAGCTCGCGGGCGCTGCCGGGGGCACGTCCGGCTGGCAGACCAGTCATGCCCGCACTCCTTCGGTGTTTCCGTGATGTTGCAACCGACGACGAGGGCCTGTCAAGATTAATTCGTAAATTACGAGAAGTTGGTCGACGGTGCGAGTGATCGATTGATCGTTCGTTGGCCCAGGCCGAAGGAGTTGGCCGGATGAGTCGACCTCGGTGTCCCCGCCGAGGACGGCGACGCCGGGCTCGAGGTTCTGTGCCGACCGGCATCCCGCACCGCACCCATCACCGAGGGGACGGGGAACGCGACAAGCGCGTCGGATCGAGCGTGAAGCGACTTCTCCTCATGGCGCCGCTCGTCTGCGTCCGGCTTGGCACGAATGGGTGCGGCACGTCAGGCACCGCGAGCTGCGCCGAGGTGAGGCGTGCGGGCTGCGCTGGTCCGAACTCGACCTCGCGAGCCGAAGACCGCCGCCGGACGTCGCGCGGTCGCCCCCTGGACCGGCGCACCATGAAAGTGCTGCGGGAGTACCGCCGCCGCCAAGCGCAGCAGCGGGAGCGGCGGCTCGCCGCCGGGAAGGTGTGGCGCGCGGCGCAAGGCACACGTCCGCGCGGCGCAGGGCGCGCGTCTCCGCGGCGCAGGGCGCGCGTCTCGACGTACAACAGCAGCAGCGCGAGGAATGCGAACACGGCGTGGCTGACCGGTGTGATCACCGGGCCGTCGCCCCGGAACGGCCTCATCGAGCAGGAGTGCCGGGCGTAGGTGAGTGTGGCACTGGCGCCCAGGCCTCACTGCGCGACCAGCGCAGGACCCCGGCGGAAGGTTGCCGCCACGCCGAGCGTGCCGGGGAGCGGGCCGCGACCCGCTCCCCGGCACGCCGGTGTTATCCGCCGTGTGCGGCCGTGACGAGGTCCGGCAGCAGGCGGGCGGCGTTCGGCGTGCCCAGACCCGTGACCGGATCCCAGCCCGTGGTGGCCGGGTAGCCCGCCACGCTCGGGTCCGCCGTGTTGTTGCCGGTCGTGACGTCGTAGAAGTCCGTCGCGTAGCGGCCCGGGTCGGCGCCCAGGCGGTACAGGGCCGGGTTGATCAGCCCGAGTCCGCCGCCATTGATCTGATCCGCGATCGCCACCAGGCCGGCCCACTGCGGGCAGCTCAGCGACGTGCCGCCGATGTCGTACCACCCCGTGCTGCACGGCGCCGATCCACAGATCAGGCCGCTCTGCCCGTCCGGCGGCAGCGACAGGTAGACCAGCGCACCGGTGCCGGCGCTGGCCTGCAGGCCGATGTCGGGCACGCCGCGCATGCCGCCGATCGGCGTGCTGCCGGCCGGCAGGACATTCTGGTAGGCCGGCTTGCCGAACACGTGGCTGAAGCCGCCGCCGGAGAAGGTCCAGCCGACCTCGGCGACGCCCGGGAACTGCTGGCATTTCGCCGGCGGGTCGACGCTGTCGGCCACCCGGGAGGTGGTGTTGGCGGGGTCGGTGCACAGGTACGTGCCGCCCACCCCGGTCACCAGCGGGTCCGACGCCGGCCACCCGACCGTCGGATACGGGATGAGCGCGCCACCCTTGCCCACCGGCTGCTTGCGATCGTTGGCCGAGCCGCCGTCGCCCGACGAGGCCAGCACGGTGATGCCGTTCTCGGCCGCCGACTTGAACGCGTGCCGCAGCTGCTCCAGGGACTGGGAGCTGCCGAACGCGTCCTCGGCGGAGCCGAACGACTGCGAGATGACGTTGGCCAGATGATGGTCGACGACGTACTGCTCGGCGTCCATCATGACCGGGAAGCCCTGCACCCCGAGCGTTTCCGCGGTCGGCGTGGCGACCAGCAGGATGTTGGCCATCGGCGCGATCGCGTGCGCGGTCTCGACGTCGAGGGCCACCTCCAACGCCCAGGCGCTGCGGTTCTCCTGGCCGGTGCCCTTGCTCGTGGGCGGCGGCGCCTTCGTCGCCGGAGACCCCTGAACGTGCAGCACGCTGAACGTCGGCATGCCCGGCGTGCAGACCACGCCCTCCTCGCCGCACATCGGCTGCAGGCCGAAGGCGGTGTCGAAGACGTGGAGGTCGTGACTCATCGTGTCACTGCCGTACGAATCGACGACCGCGATAGTCTGACCGCGCCCGTCGAAGCCCGCGGCGTAGAGGGGCTGCAGGTTGTACGCGGCCCGGATCGCCTGCGGACTGAAGCACCGCCGCCCGACCGAGGCACATTGCGCCTGGGTCGGCGGCGTCTGCGACGCCGAAACCTGCACATACTCCGACACGGCCGGATAAAACACTCCGGCCGCGGCGCCCCCGGGCACTCCCCCGCCGGACAGCCCCGCGAGCGCGAGCATAGCCGCCGCGGCACCGCCGACTAATCGGCGCTGATGATCGTTCATGCAACCTCCTCGTTGCGAGCCCCTATGAAGCGGACGCGCGCCGCCGGTAGGCAGGCGGCGCCCGATGCGCCACGGCCGCACCGCTCCGATCGTCGGGCTGGACAACCGACCTGGCACACCGCGACCGTGTCGCCCGGCGCAGGGGGTGCGCGCCAGACGACACCCGGAACCAGCGATTCGGGGTGCCCGCCCGTTACACCGCCCGGCAACACCATTCGGCGAATGCCGCAAAACCCCTATAGCGCAGCCGGCCGCGCTGTATTGCTCAGGACGTGAAGGCCCGCAGGCCGTCGAGTACGCGGGCGATGTCCTCCTCGTCGGTGTACGGGGCCAGGTCCAGGCGCAGCCCGTGCTCGTCGGGCACACGATGGCGAACTGCGAGCGCCTCGTAGCGCGCACCGTAGGCCATCCCGGGGCTCAGTCCGAGCGCGACCAGGCGTTCGGCCCTTCTGTCCCAACCGACCGGAGCCCGCATTCACCACAGCGCCGCGGGTACCGCCGGCCGCGGGCTGCACACGGTCCGATGTGGACGATGCACGGCTGCGGCCGGCGGGCGTGGGTTCGGGTCAGACGGCGCGCAGCGCCTCGGTCGGGGCCAGGCGGGCGGCCCGCGCGGCGGGATAGATGCCGGCCAGGGCGCCGGAGCCGAGGCTTGCGGCGAGCCCGCCGACGACGGCCACGGTGGGGACGACCGCGACCCAATCTCGGCTGACGGCGTAGGCGATGGTCACCGCGGCGCCGATCGCGGCGCCCGCCACGCCGCCGGCGGCGGCCAGCACTACCGACTCGACAAGGAACTGCCAGCGGATGTGCCGGCGGGTCGCACCGAGCGCGCGGCGCAGGCCGATCTCGCCGCGCCGCTCCAGCACCCCGATCACCATCACGTTCGCGATGCCGAGACTGCCCACGACGAGCGCCACGGCACCGAGGCCGAGGAATAGGCCGGTGTAGACCTGCTCGGCGGCGGCCCGGGCGACCAGCGCGTCGGACGGGCGACTCACCTCGACCTCGTCGGGATGTTCCGGGTTGGCGAGCTGCGCCAGCCGGCGGCGGACGGCCTCGACGGTCTCGTCGGTCGACCGCTCGTAGATCTTCGTGGGGTTGCCGTCGAAACCGAGCCGCTCCTGCGCCACGGGGAAGCCGACGAGCGCGGCGGCGTCCACGGCCGGGTCGAGCACACTCGGGCCGAGCACGCCGACCACGGTGAACCACTGCCCGGCGAGGTAGACCTGCGGGCCGGGGCCCGCGACGCCGAGGCGGCGAGCTGCGGACGCCCCCAGCACCACGGCCGGGTAGTGGGCGGTGGCGTCGTTCAGCCAGACGCCGGCGACGACGGGGACCTGCAGGGTCTCGGGCAGGGCCGGGCTCGCCGCGAGGATGGTCAGCCCGCCGGTGCGGCCGACTGGCACCTGGTCGTTGCGGTAGACGGCGCCGCGCACCTGCCCGATGTACGCCACCTGTGTCACGCCGTCGATCTGGCCGATCATCGCCGGTGCGGTCGTGGGCAGGACTGCGGGCTCGCCGGTCACGTCGCGCCCGGCGGTGACGGTCAGCAGGTTGGTACCGAGCGCGTCGATCTGTGCGAGCAGCCGCTGCTGGCTCGACGCGGACACCCCCAGCACGGCGACGACGCAGGCGATGCCGATCGCGATGCCGAGCCCGGACAGTACCGCGCGCAGCGGGCGTCCTCGCACGCCGAGCAGTCCGACGGGTAGCACGTCGGCGAGGCGCATCCGGGAGCGGGGGAGCCGGCTCATCGGCGCGCCCCCGTCAGCTCATCGGTTTCGACCGCGCCGTCGCGGATGCGGATGCGGCGGGGGAGGGCGCCGGCGAGGTCGGCGTCGTGGGTGATCACGACGATCGTGGTGCCGTCCGCGTGCAGCTCGTGCAGGAGGTCCAGGATCGCGCTCCCGGAGGTGGAGTCGAGGTTTCCGGTCGGCTCGTCGGCGAGGACCACGGCCGGCTCGCCGAGCAGCGCTCGAGCGATCGCCACCCGCTGGCATTCACCGCCGGAGAGCTGGCCGGGTCGATGCCCGAGGCGCTGGGCGAGGCCGACGCGGTCCAGCGCGGCGGCGGCCCGCTCGCGCCGCTGCCGTCGTGCGGTGCCGGTGTAGAGCAGGCCGGTGGCCACGTTGTCCACCGCCGACAGCGTCGGGTTGAGGAAGAACTGTTGGAAGACGAAGCCGATGCGGTACGCGCGGAGGGCCGCGAGTTCGGCGTCGCGCATCCGGCCGGTGTCGCGCTCGTCGACGAGGACGCTGCCGGTGGTGGGCCGGTCGAGCGTTCCGGCCAGCTGCAGCAGCGTGCTTTTGCCGGAGCCGGACGGACCGACGATGGCGACGAGCTCGCCGGCCGAGACGGTCAGGTCCACACCGTGCAGGACCTCCAGCGTGCCGTACCGCTTCGTGACGCCCCTCAGCTCGATGACTGGCCGGCTCATCGGCCCGGTACCTCCACCTGGACGCCTTCGGCGAGCCCGGCCCCGGTCACTTCGACCCGGCCCGAGCTGAACAACCCGGTCGTCACCTCCACCGTGCGCCGCTGCGCGCCGTTGCGTACCACGACCGCGAACCGGCCGCCCGGCGCCACGGTCAGCGCCTCGATCGGCACGCTGAGCACGCCGCGGCGGGTCTCGCCGTCGAACGTCACGCTGACCGGGCCTTCGGTCACGTCGCCGAGGTCGGCGGTGATGCGTATCTCCGCGGTTACCGCTTGCGGGCAGGTCGTGCCCTGGCATGGGGCCGGCTGCCCTCCGGACTGCGCGGCGCTGCCGCCCTGGTTGCCGGCCAGCGGTACGGCATCGGCGGCGACGGATGCCACGTCGCCCGTCGCGGGACGCCCGGTCGGCAGCTGGACCCGCACCTGCTGCCCGCCGCGGACGTAGGCCCGGGCCGCCAACGGGACGTCGACGTACGCACTGTGACCCGTGCCGGTCCCGGACAGCACCCGCTCACCGGCCCGGGCCGGTCCCCCGACAAGAGCGTCCACTGTGGACACCCGGAGCTCGCCGGGCGCGACGACCGCGTCGCCGGGCGCCACCGTGCCGGTCTCCTCGACGCCGAGCCGCCGCTGCCAGCGCCTGACCGCGGCGGCGGTGGCGCCGGTGTAGTCGCTGTCGACGGTCAGCTGGCCGCCCACGCCGAGCGCCACGAGGTTCTCCTCGAGCTGTCGGACGTCGGCCCCCTCGTCGCCGGGGGAAAGCGCGCGGTACACCGGGATGGTCCCGTACAACAGGGGGATCGGCCGCTGGTCCACTGTGTACACCCGGTCGCCGCGCCGGACCACCGTGCCCGGCGAAGGTGCGGCGGTGACCGTACCGGCGCGCTGGCCCACGATCGTGTACGTGCCGGAGTAGCCGAGCCGGCCCGGCAGCTGGACCGTGGCGACCAGGTCCCCTCGCGCGACCGGCGCGGTGGCCAGCTCGACCGCCGGCGCGGCGACCGCGTCCGACGGCTGCGAGTGGCCCACCACCCACCACACGGCGGCGCCGGACACGGCCGCCGCCAGTGCGGCGACCGCGGCGAGGCCGGCGACCGCGGGCCGGGTCATTTCGGCAATCCAGGCAGGTCGGGCACGCCCGCCGCGTCGGGGACCAGCTGCCGGCACGCCTCCGCGGCCTGCTGCCACGCCGGCGACGCGACGAACTGCTTGTCGAGGGTCCAGCCGCCGTTGGCGTCGGGATCCGGCACGTCGACGCCGTGATCGCGCATGCAGCCGGCGAAGACCAGGAGGTTCTCCCGGCTCTGCGCCTTGGTGTTGGGCCGGCCGGCAGCCAGCCACGCCTCGTTGAACGGCTTGCGGCAGTCCGCCCGGGCAGCCTCGTACGCCTCGTTGCCGCGCAGGTTCTGCGGCTCGTTGAACTGCGGGTCGTCGTTCTCGTCGAACGTCGGGTCCGGCAGGTCGTACCCCTTCTGCCGCATGCATTCGGCCACCTGTACCGCCGCCGCATGCAGGTCAGTGCCGTCACCACCCTGCTTCGGCGTGCTGCTCCCGCACCCGGCCGCCACGGTGGTGCTCAGCAGTACCAAGAGGAGCACACATCCTCGTCTCATGGCCGGGACTCTGCCAGGCGGGGTGTCAGATTCCCATGCAGGGAACCCTTGAACCGGTCTTTATCCCGCCCGGTGTGTACTTGGGGCATGCGGGTGCTGGTGGCTGAGGACGACGAGGTGCTCGCCGAGGCGGTCGCACGGGGCCTGCGCCAGCAGGCGTTCTCCGTGGACGTCGCGCTCGACGGGGACCAGGCGCTGGAACGCGCCGCATACACGCGGTACGACGTGGTGGTGCTCGACCGGGACCTGCCCGGCGTGCACGGCGACGACGTCTGCCGACGACTGGTCGCCGGGGGCCACGACCACCCGCGCGTCCTCATCCTGACCGCCGCGACGACGGTCCGCGACCGGGTCAACGGCCTGAACCTCGGCGCCGACGACTACCTCGGCAAGCCGTTCGCCTTCGACGAGCTCGTCGCGCGGGTGCACGCGCTGCTGCGCCGGGCGAGCCCGGCCCGGCCGCCGGTGTTGCAGCGGGCCGGCATCCGGCTGGACCCGGCGCAGCGGATCGTGCTGCGCGACGGGCGGTACATTCGCCTGGCCCGCAAGGAGTTCGCCGTGCTGTACGAGCTGATGGCCGCCGACGGCGCCGTGGTGAGCGCCGAGGAGCTGCTGGAGCGCGCATGGGACGAGCACGCGGACCCGTTCTCCAACACCATGCGGACCACCATCGGTACGTTGCGTAAGAAGCTCGGCGAGCCGGCCGTCATCCAGACGGTCGTCGGCGCCGGCTACCGGCTCGCCGGGTGATGCCGGTGCGGATGTTCGACGGGAACCTGCGGCGGGTGCGGGTCACCGCGCAGACAAGACTCACAATCACCTACGCCGCGCTGTTCTTCGTCTCCGGCGCCGCCCTGGCCATCTTCATCATCACGCTCACCCTGTGGCCGTTGACCGCCGCGACACCCACCGGCCTGGAACCGTCGCCGCAGAAGCCGGTCGAGGCGAAGTTGCAGGTCGCCGCCGCGGCGCTCGAGGCAAAGGCGCAGGCGCGGCACGAGCTGCGGGTCCGGCTGATCGCGGGCTCCGGCATCGGGCTCGCGGCGATGACCGTCGTCGCCGGCGCGGGCGGCTGGGTGATGGCCGGCCGCGTGCTCCGCCCAGTCCACGCCGTCTCCGGGACCGCCCGCCGACTGTCCCAGCGCAACCTGCACGAGCGGATCCCGGTCGGCGGCCCGAGGGACGAGATGCGCGAGCTGGCCGAGACGTTCAACGACATGCTCGCCCGGCTGGAGGACTCCTTCGAGGCGCAGCGCCGGTTCGCCGCCAACGCCTCCCACGAGCTGCGCGGGCCGATGACCACGCAGCGCACCCTCGTCGAGGTGACCGCCGCCGCGCCCGACGCCAGCGAGGACGTCCGGCAGCTCGCCGCCGCCTTGCGCCACCAGCTCGACCGCCAGGAGCGGCTCGTCGACGGGCTGCTCGCGCTCGCCGCGAGCGAGCACGGCGCCGTCGAGCTGACCCCGGTCCGCCTCGACGAGCTGGTCTCGGACTGCCTCGCGGCCCTTCCCGCGAGCGACGTGACCGTCCGCAGCCAACTTGCCCACACGACGGTGACCGGCGACCAGATCCTGCTCGACCTGCTCCTCAGCAACCTGCTGCGCAACGCCGTGCAGCACAACATGCCGCGGGGGCAGCTGTGGGTCGAGACCGGGCCGGGCCGGCTCACCGTGGCGAACACCGGACCGGAGGTCACCACCGAGCGCCTCGCCGAGCTCATCGAGCCGTTCCGCCGCGGCCACCGCGACCGGGTGGGCTCGACCGGCGGCGCGGGACTGGGGCTCGCGATCGCCACTGCCGCGGCCGCCGCCCACCACGCCACATTGAGCCTCGCACCGCGCCCAGGCGGCGGGGTGTGCGCGACCGTCCGGTTCCCGGATCAGTCGGTCATTCCCGGCTGAGCGCCGGCATGCCACCCTCCAAGATCCAAATACCGAGCCAGCCCACCTGGATAGATCTTTGGCATCGCCGGAATCCGGAACCGGTCAGATGCCCCCCGAGCCGCTCCGGCCCGGTTCGCCACCTCGAGCACCACCCAAGATCGAAGACCAGGCGGCACGGACCCGCACTGACCAGCCCGGACCGTGTGCCGTGCCACAACTCGTCGCACCGGTTGTGAGCTGCGATTCTGTCGGGCGGTGCACGATTGGGTCGTGGTGTTCCGAGCTCACAGGCAATGCACGGAAATTGGCACGGCACACGCCCTGGTGCCGCAGCTCGTGACTCACCGGCAGCTCTTCCGCGTGGCGCCGACGGCGGCCCGGGCTACCAGGACTCGTGATGGGATACGCCGCACACCCACCCGACCGGCTACAAGAAGCCGCACGGCGGATGGGCGCGACAGCCAGATGATGCCACCGCCGTCCGCCCGGGTCTGCGTAGGCAAACTAACGCACGTCAGCCCGGCGGCGACGTCGGGCGCACTCGGCCGCGGCCGGTGCGTCGTAACCGCGTCCCTGAGCCGCCTGGTCCCGCCGTGGCGGCCTCGAACAGCGCAGCTGTCGCTCTGAGATGGGCGGCCAGCTCCGCCGGACCGCTGACTTCGAACGGCAGCCCGATCGAAGCCAGCCGCAGCGCGTGCCATTCGAGGGTGTCCGGCGGCGCGAGCCACCGGCAGGTACCGTCCTGCTGGTCGGTCAGGGTGCCTGGCGGCGGCGCGCCGAGGCGGTCCACCACATGGGCGGACAGTGCGTGGATCACCACGTCGGCCGGGTAGGTCGGAGCCATCTGCATCGTGCGGTCGGCGACGAAGGCGGCGATGTCCCCGCCAGGTACTTCCCTCGTGGCCGCGCGTGCGCCGGTCGCGACGAGCGTCGTCACCCGGTCCAGTCGAAAGGTTCGCCAGTCGTCGCGGTCGAGGTCGAAAGCCAGCAGGTACCAGCGCCGCCCGGCCGTCACCAGGGCGTGCGGCTCGACGTGCCGTCCCTCGTCGCGGTACCGGAACCGGATCCGCTCGTGGTTGGCGATGGCCGCCGCGGCGACGACCAGCGCGTCGGGGTCCACCGGCTCGGCCGGTAGGGAGAACGGGTGGGCCACAGTGGAGGACGCCACGGTTTCGACCCTGCGGCGCAGCCGGGCTGGCAGGACCTGAAGCAGCTTGCCCATCGCCCGCACCGCCGCCTCGTCCACCCCGACCAGCGCCTGCGCCGCCGCCACGCGCAGCCCGACGGCGACGGCGACCGCCTCGTCGTCCTCCAGCAGCAGCGGCGGCATGGCCGCGCCGGCCGTCAACCGATACCCGCCCAGGCCGCCCTGCTCGGCGTACACCGGGTAGCCCATCTCCCGTAACCGGTCGATGTCGCGGCGCACCGTCCGGCCCGAGACCCCGAGCCGCTGCGCCAGCTCGCTCCCCGACCACAGCCGAGGCGTCTGCAACAGCGACAGCAGGGACAGCAGCCGGGAACGCGCGTTTGACATGGTTGTCATTGTGGCCCTCGACTAGGACGGAAACTGACCTACTCGAGCCCTACCTTGGGTGCTGGTTCCGCAAATGACGACACGAGGGAGATTCGCCATGAACAACACCGCACCCGCCGAGTACACGAACGTCGCGCCGTGGATCGTCACGCCGGACACCGGGCAACTGCTGGACTTCATCACCGCGGTCTTCGACGGCGTCGAGCTCGCGCGGGTCCCGCTGGAGGACGGGACCATCGGCCACGCCGAGATCCGCGTCGGTGACACCATCCTGCTCGCCTTCGACCAGCGACCGGACTGGCCGGCCATGCCGTCGCTGCTGCGGGTCTTCGTCGCCGATGCCGATGCCGCGATCGACCGCGCGGTCGCCGCCGGAGCCCGCATGGTCACCGCACCGGCCACCCACGCCTTCGGTCAGCGGGGCGGCCGGGTACGCGACCCGTTCGGCAACATCTGGTGGATCAGCGCGGTGGTCGAGGACATTGCGCCGGAGGAAGGGATGCGCCGGCTCGCCGAACCGTTGTACGCCGAGGCGATGCGCGACGCACAGGAGACCCTGGACCGAGAGCTGAGCGGCCGCACCGACCGCGTCGTCAGCCGCCCGCTGATCGGCTGAGCCCGGCACCGGGCAAGACATTCGGGATCTCCGAGTCCTGCGTGCAGCGTTGGGTACATCTGGCCGAATCGACGAAGGTGCCCGCCTGTGTCGGCGTGGCGCTGCCAGTCGCCGACGGGCAGCGCCACGGGGGCGAGGAAAGCGACGGCCCTGTTTGAGACTGGGTTTCCCCCAGTGGAGAAGGAAGGACCATCATGGCCTCGCCGGCGACCATAGCAGCGTCGCCGGGTCGACCGGCTCGAAATTGTTCGCCTGGTTGGTGGGGCGGTCAGGTCGGTCCGGCCCAGGCCCCGGCGCTCACCGGCCGTCCCGCAGCCAGTGCCAGGCCAGCGCGCCGACCCACAGCTCGTAGCCGAGCGTGCTCAGCGCCAGCAGCGGGAACAGCGCGCCCGACACGAGGGTCGCGCTGCCGACCAGGCTGAGCAGGGCGATGACGCCGGCCGAGCGGACCAGCCACGGGGCCTTGCCGGTGGCGCGCAGGCCCAGCGCGATTGCGCCGATGAAGAACACCCGGGCGAACACCGAGAACGCCAGGCCGAACGGCGCCACGGCGTCCCAGCCGGCGAGGATGCGCAGGTCGGCGCCGCCGGCCGCGGTCTCCAGGGCGACGTCGTGCAGCATGCCGGCCATCGGCCAGATCAGCGCGAGGAGGATGCCGGACGCGACCGCGACGGTGGCGAGGACGCCGCTGCTGTCGGCCCGGCGTAGCCGCGCCCAGACGGCGCCGAGGAAGCCCAGCAGGAGCGACCCGGCGGCCATGAAGGCGAAGTTGCCGATGCGGTACAGGTCGGCCGACTCCTGCACGCTCTGCCCGCGTTCCAGGGCGGGGTCGGACGGCGAGCCGCCGTGCGGCAGGACGAAGACCGCCATCGCGATCATCACGAGCAGCTGGCAGACGGTGAATGCGAGACCGAAGCGGGTGCTGGTCCGGACGGGGCCGGCGGTGACGGTGACGGCCGGCAGGGTCACAGGCGAAGTCATCGATGTTCCTTTCAACGGTGGTTGGGTGTGAGCAACGTACGGAGGCGAGCACTCTGCCGGCATCGACCCGCGGGCGGCTTCGCAGCTCAGCCTCTCGGTGCAGCGCCGATCAGCCCGTGGGATGAGGCGGCGCGCAACGGCGATGTCCTACGCTCGCGGTCGTGAACGCGTGGGTGGCCCGGCTGCGGGTGGCACGGTCGGACGCCGTCCTGACGGCGGTGCTGACCGTGATTGCGCTCGCCCAGACGCTCGTGTTCCCGATCGCCCATCGGGGGATCGGCGAGCTCTACGTGCTCGGGTCGATCCTGCCGCTGGCCTGGCGCCGGCGGTATCCGCTGGAGTCCGCGGCCGTGTCGAGCGCGTTCTGGTTCATCCCGCTCGACGGCTACCCCGTGCTCGGATACGTCGCCGTCGTCCTGCAGTTCTTCGCCGCTGGCGCCTACGGCTCGCCGCGCGCCGCCGTGTGGGCGGTCACCGCGTGGGGCTGCGTCACCGGGACCGTCGGCACGCTGCTCGGCCCCGAGCTGCCAGTAGCCGTGATCGGCGCGGTGCTGTCCGTCGTGGCGCCGGTGGCGGCCGGGCAGCTCGTCGCCCACCAGCGCCTGCAGCACCGGGCGCTGCTGCAGCTGGCCGCCGAGCTGGAGGCCGAGAAGCGCCGGGTGCGCGAGGCGGCGGTCAGCGAGGAGCGGGCCCGGATCGCCCAGGAGCTGCACGACGTCCTCGGCCACGAGCTGACCCTTATCGCCGTGCAGGCCGAGGCGGCGTCCGCGGCGCTGCGGCTGGCCCCGGAGCGGGCCGCCGCACCCGTCGAGGCGATCCGCGAGACCTCGCACCGGACCCTGCGCCAGATCCGCTGGGCGCTCGACGTCGTGGCGCCGCCGACCGACCCGACCGACGCGACCGCCGAGGGGCTGGCCGAGCTCGCGCGGCGGGCGGACGCGGCCGGGGTGGCCAACTCCCTCGCGCTCACCGGCGTGCCGTGGCCGGGCGAGACACCGGTCTGGCTGGCGGTGCACCGCATCGTCCGTGAGTGCCTTACCAATGCCGGCCGGCACGCGCCCGGCCGGGCGGTCGCGGTCGGCGTGCACTGGGCGCTGGACACCGTCACCGTCACCGCGGCCAACCCGGTGGACGGTCGTGCGCAGCCGGTGCCGGGGCGAGGCCTGGCCGGCATGCGGCACCGGGCCGAGCTGCTCGGCGGCACGTTCACCGCCGCGGTCCGCGACGGCTCGTTCGAGGTACAGGTGACGCTGCCCGCCGCGGGGGCGCGATGATCCGCGTTCTGGTCGTCGACGACCAGGCCCTGGTACGGCAGGGCCTGCGGCTGATTCTCGAACTGGCCGGGTTCGAGGTGACAGAGGCGGGCGACGGCGCCGCCGCGATCGCGGCCGTCGATGAGAAGCGGCCCGACGTCGTGCTCATGGACCTGCACATGCCGGTGCTGGACGGCGTCGAGGCGACCCAGCGCATCGTCGCCGGCGGCGACGGCCGCCGCACCCCGGTCATCGCGCTCACCACGTTCAACGCCGACGAGCACGTCGTCAGCGCCCTGCGGGCCGGGGCGGTCGGTTTCCTGCTCAAGGACGTGACGTCGGAGGGCCTCGCCGACGCGGTACGCCGTGCGGTCGACGGCGAGCCGGTCATGGCGCCGAGTGTGCTGGCCCGGCTCATGGACCATTTCGCAGCGCGGCCGCCGCGGCCGCCGGCGCCGCCCGCCGGTGTCGCCGAGCTCAGCGAGCGGGAGCTGGAGGTCCTGACCCGCATCGGTGCCGGCCTGTCGAATGCCGAGATCGCCGCGGAGCTGGTCATCAGCATGGCCACCGTGAAGACGCACGTCCGGCACATCCTGGCCAAGCTCGACGTCCGCGACCGGGCCCAGGCGATCGTCGTGGCGCACGAGGCCGGCCTGCGTCACGGGGCGCGCTGAGTGAGCCGGACGGTGAAGCCGACCGGCAGCAGCCCGGCGAACGGGTACGCCGGGCCGGGACCGCCGTCGGTGACCGTGACCACGACCCGGCGCCGGACACCGCTGAGTTCGCCATCCAGCACGGCCCGTGGCGCCGGTAGAACGCCTCGTACGCGGCGCGGGCCTCCGGCAGCGGTCGCCGTCAACAGGTCCGCGTCGCTCGCTCGGCTCGGGTTCGGAGTTCAGATCCCCATCATCGGATCGGAGCCGGCGTCCGGTTCACGCGGGGCGGTGGAGGCGACAGCGTGCGCGGCCAGGCCGGCGGCCATACGTCGCATGAAGCGGGTCAGGAACCACTCCCAGAACGGGCCGGTGAACCGCACGGCCGGCTGGAAAGTCGCCGACCACGTGACGGTCGTGCCGCCCCGGCCGTCCGATGCGAGTTCGACGAGGCCCCGGTAGGAACGGAACGTGCGCCCGCCGACGATCTCGTAGCCGAAGCGCCGGTCAGTAACCAGTTCGACGACGCGCTCCCGGGAAACCGCCCGCCCGGTGCGGAAGATCCTGGTGTCGCCGACCCGCGCCAGCCGGCCGGGATCCGTCCCGTTCTCGACCTCGGCCGCGTCGATCGGGGACCACAACGGCCATGTGCCCGCCGAGAGCAGCAGCCGGTAGACGGCATCCGGGGCGGCAGCGGAACGGGCGGAAACGCGATAACTGTTCGGCACGGCCCGACACTAGGAACGACCCCGCCCCGGCGACATGCACCGCGTTGCGCACCTGGTGTCGGATATTGCGCCGGTACGCCGCTGCCGTCGACACCCCGGCCGCCGCCCTATCCCGACCGGTGGGCCGACGGCCGCACGCCCGTCGCCCGCAGGTAAGCGGCCGACAGATGCCCCGGACTGCCGAACCCGCACCGCCGGGCCACCTGGCTCACGGTCATGCCTGCGGCCAGCAGCCGCGTGGCGTGCGCGATGCGCATCCGTTGGAGATGGCGGGCCGGCGTCTCCCCCGTGGTCCGCTTGAAGACCCGCAGAAAGTGGAACGGGCTGAGCCGCACGTGCGCGGCGAGGTCGGCGAGGCGCACCGGCTGGTCCAACCGCTCGCGCATGTAGGCGATCGCCGCGCGCACCCGGGCGTCCTCTCGACCGGTGTGCCCGGCCGGCCCGGCGCCAGCCGTCACGAGATGAACGGCCAGGAACTCCGCGGCCGTGTCGGCGTACAGCCCGTCGAGGCCCGCCTCGGCGGCCGAGGCCAGCGACGTAAGCATCGCGCCGAGGAACGCCCCACCGTCCCGCTCCGACCGCACCACGGCCGACGCGGGCACGCCGAGCGACGCGGCCGCCCGCTCGATCGCGTCGGCGGGCAGGTGCACCTGAACGGTCCGCATCGGCTCGGTGGTCTCGTACCGGACGCGGGTCGCCACCCCGGGAACGGCGAACCCGAGCCGCCCCGGCGCGATCGGTGCGGTGCGCCAGCCGCTCCCGGTGTCGACGTGCATGCGTCCGGCGCCGGCCGTCACGAGCCACAGGTGCCGGTCGGTCGACGGCGGCAGGACGAGTTCCTCGACGGCGGCGGGATGCGCGAAGCGCTGAACCAGCAGGGCCCGCCATCCCGGGTGGCTCCAGCTGGACAGCGAGCGGTCGACGAGCCGTTCGAGGCCCAGCCCGGCGTAGCCGCCCATGTCGAATCGACTGTGCCGGTTCATGATCCTCCGAGGGTAGCCGGGCGGCGGGGTCAGCACCCCACCGCCGACGTCGTGGGCGCTCCTCGGCCCGGGCGCAATGCCGCGAGGGCCGGTCAGGGCCGCCGGGTCGCCCAGGTGTCGAGGGTGGCGTGGATCGCGGCCAGGCGCTCGTCGTCCCACTCGGCGTCCGGGTCCGGCTCGAGGAAGCCCATGGCCACGGTGGCGATCCCGATTGCCGGTAGCGACCACGGCTGGGTGCCGGCCGCGCCGGGCGGGCTGGTCATGGTCACCCGGGTGGCGATCTCCGGCGTCGCCAGCGCGCTGAGCACCAGGCCGTGCATGGTCGCGGCGAGCAGCGTGGCGAGGGTGTCGAAGCCGGCGTCGAGCTGCGGGCGCAGCCGATAGCCCAGCAGCGTGGTGATCTGCCGCCAGGCCTCGGCAACCAGCGCGGTGTGACCGGCCTCGGCCTCGGCCAGCGCCGCCCGGACCTGCTCGCGCAGCTCACCGTCCGCCAGGCCGGAGAAGGTCGCGTGCAGGGCAAGATACGTCCGCCAGCCGGGCGAGGCCAGCACGGTCTGGAAGTCCAGCAGAGCCAGTCGACGGATCATCTCGAGCATCAGCGCATGCCGCTGCGCCGGGGTCCGCAGCCAGTCCGCGTGCTCGGCGAGGATCTGGCGGATCAGGGCCACCTCGTCGGCCAGGATCTCCGGCGTGGCGGTGCGGGCCAGCTCCTTGATGACGTCGCCGAGGAACAGGTCGCGGTAGGGCCAGTGCCGGTACGCGGTGCTGCGCGCCACGTCCGCGTCGCGGATGACGTCCTCGAAGCGAATGTGGTCGAGGCTCGCCGCCAGCCCGGTCCGGTTGATCGTCTCCAGCGCCGTCCGCAGCATCCGCGCGCGGGTCTCCTCGTCGGACAGGCGGCGCCGGCGCCGGCCAAGGCCGGTCGGGGCGACGAACTCGTGCGGCATGCCTCGAAACCTAACATCGGGACTTTAGACTCTGGGTCTCAAGTCCCAACTCGGCGACGCTCAGTGACAGACGCCGATGAGGGGAGCACAACATGCCAGGCCTGCTGTACACCGACGACCAGCTGCGCGCCATGTACACCGGCGGCCGGGGCAACGCCACGGCCCGCCGCTTCGCCCGCCTCTGGGCCGCCGTGCAGGGCGCCGGCCTTTTGCCCCGCCGCTGGGTGACGCTCGAGGTGCCGGGCCGGCGCACGGGCCGGACGACCCGCTTCCCGCTCGGCCTCGCCGATTGGGACGGCCGGTGGTACCTGGTATCGATGCTGGGCAACGACTGCAACTGGGTCCGCAACGTGCGCGCCGCCGGCGGCCGGGTGACGATCCGGCACGGCCGCGCCCGAGCCCGGCAGCTGGTCGAGCTGCCCGCCGCCGAGCGCGCCCCGATCCTCAAGCGCTACCTGCAGCAGGTACCCGGCGCCCGCCCACACGTCCCGGTCGACCGCGACGCGCCCCTCGCCGAGTTCGAGGCGATCGCGGCCCGGTACCCCGTGTTCCGCATCGAGCCCACAACGCCGCCCGGTGCCACACCGGTCCGGCGGCGGCGCCGGTGGCTGCGCTGGACGCTCGCCGGTCTCGCGACGCTCGCGCTGCTACTTGTCGCCACGGTCGTGGCGGCGGTGAAGCTGACGCCGGTACCGTCGCCGCTGAGCCTGCCGGCGTCCACCACCTCACCGGCGGGACCCCTGGACGGCGCCTACGGACCCGTCGCCGGGTCGCTCGCCGGTTTCCGGATCCGCCAGACCGTCGTCGGGCTCACGAGCGAGGTCGTCGGCCGCACCGCCGACGTCACCGGAACCGTCACCGTCGCCGCCGACCGGGTCACCGCGGCGCACCTGCGGATCGGCCTGCGCGCCCTGACCGCCGGCGGCGACAAGCCGGCACCCCAGTTCGACATCAGCCTCGACACCGGACGGTACCCGGACGCCACCGTCGAGCTGACCCAGCCCATCGCGCTGGAGCCGGGCGCCGCCGGCGCGACCGTCACCGTCACCGGGATGCTCACCCTGCACGGCGTTACCCGGACCGTCACCGTCGACCTGTCGGTACGCCGGGACGGCGACGGCCTCGATGCCGCCGGGTCCCTGCCGGTCGCCTTCGCCGACTACAGCCTGACCGGGCCCGAGGGTTACGGAGCGTTCGGCTCGCTGGCCGACCACGGCACGGCCGAGTTCCTGCTCCTGCTGCGCCGCAGCTGAGCCGCGCCAGTTCCGCCCAGACCAGACCAGCGGGTGCGGCCACACCGACGGCCACGGTGAAGCTCCCCGTCCGCCGACGACAAACACGCACCGCCCGGTGACGGGCGTCGGCGCCCAGTAGGGCACCGGCGCCCGTCGGTCGCCGTCGAGCCCGGGTCAGATCCGCAATGGACCGCCCTGCCGTCGGCTGGCGTCTTCGTCCACGATCGCGGACACGGCGCGCAGCAGGTGTTCGAGGTGCGCGCGTCTTATGCGGCCCTCGCCGCCGGGGATGGGCGGGGCGGGTCCAGGAACGGCCGAGCACGGTTGAAACCCATCGAAATCCGCTGTGGAGGGGTTTGCCGGCAAGCCGCCCGGGAAGGGCACCGCAACGCCTCGCGGGAGGACGAGCCGATGACGGTTGCCGTGGATCTCACCCGCTGCCGGGGTACGCGTGGTTCGCCTTTCCGCGCCCTGGTGTCTTCGGGATGCACGGCACGAGGCGCTGATGTACGCCCCGGCGCCCGGCGACGCGTACCGCGAGCAGGTGCTGTACGCCGGGACGACCTGACCATTCAAGGGGAGATGAGGAACATCCCATGAAGATCGTGTTGTTCGGCGCCACCGGCATGGTAGGCAGCCCGATCGCGGCCGAGGCGGTACGCCGTGGCCATGAGGTCGTGGCTGTCTCCCGCTCCGGAGGCGCCCCCGTCGACAGCCCGCTGCTGACCGCGGTGGCGGCGGACGCCACGTCGGCCGGAACGGTTGCCGAACTGACCCAGGGGGCCGACGTCGTGGCGTCGGCGGTGGTGCCGCCGCGGGACAGCCGGGACCCGCGCGCCCCGTTCTTCGCCATGTACGACGCTTTGCTCGACGGCGCCCGCGCCGGTGGTGTGCGCCGTGTCGTCATCGTTGGCGGTGCCGGCTCACTCCAGGTGGCGCCGGACACGGTCCTGAAGGACACGCCCGGCTTCCCGGCCGAGCTCAAGGCCGAAGCCCAGGCCCACGCCGACCTGCTCGCCAACCTGGACGAGGTCGACGACCCGGACTGGACCTACATCTCCCCAGCCGCGAACATCGCCCCCGGCGAACGCACCGGAGCCTTCCGCGTCGGCGGTGACGCCCTGCTGACCGACGCCGAAGGCAACAGCCGCATCAGCACCGAGGACTACGCCGTCGCGTTCATCGACGAGATCGAGACGGCCGGGCACCCCAAGACCCGGATCAGCGTCGCCTACTGACCGGAGCAAACCGGGCCCGGATGCCGTCGAGTCGGGAGGAACTGCGCCAGTGCCGCTTGGCTCGCGTCGAGCTTGCCCCGGTTGAGCAGGCCGACGGCGTCGGCCGGGATGACCTGCACGTCCTCGCCGGCGCTGTGCTTGGGAGTCGGATGCTCCCAAGCTGGCAGCGAGGGTTCGACACTAGAGGACGTACAGGGACACGCACCTGTTGCCGTACACCGGAATCCCCGGCAGCCGATAGGTCCGACCGGTGGTCAGACAGCTCATGATCTTGAACCCGTAGAGCGCGGTGACCGCGAATGCCGCAGGCGCGCCGACGCAGGTGGTCTGGTACCCCAGGGTGCCCGGGTTGTAGTCGACCTCGTACGCGGCGGTGACCGAACAGGTGGAGGCGTTGGTGGTTGTCGATGCCGTGCTGGTCGGCCACCCGGTGGCGTACCCGTCGATGACCACGCCGGGCCGTTGCAGGCTGTAGTGCACGACACTCGGGCTCAGGAACTCCCAACCGCCGTGGTACGGCCACATGCGTAGTTCGGGGTAGTTGGAGCCGGACGGCAGGATCATCTTTGCCGTCTCGTGCCACGTGTCGTAGTAGTCGCGCAGTTGGAGAACCACGGTGTAGTCGCCGGGCGTCGTGTCGTGGAAGCTCGCACTGACAGTGCCGTCGCAGGCGACCCAGTAGTACGACTCGTCGTTGCCGGTGACTGTGAGCCAGGCGCACAGGCTCGGGTCGGGCGACGTGTCAGTGAGGGAGAAGCCGATGTCGCGAGTGGTGTCGCTGTCCCACCCGTACCCGTCCAGGGTGACACTCGGTATCCGCATCGAGTACGCCAACGTGCCCTGCGCGTCGGTCGGGTCCTCGTAGTGCCAGTTCGCCGACCAGCCGGCTCCCGGGGGGACGTTGGTGGGCGGAGGGTGCGGCGGGTCGGCGTGGGCGGCCGTTGCCGGTAGGAGTGCGGTGGCGACGGCACTGACCACCAGCAGCGCCATGCCGATCCGCCCGTGGGTACGGCGTGCTCGGAGTGCCATGGGGTCCCTTCCGAGGTCGAGGTGGCCCAATGGTTATCGATGCCACCCGACCGCGCCTGCCAACGTCAGCTACCGGACAGCACTGCCGCGGCTCTGGTTCCCGCGGTGCTGTGTCACCGCGACCCGCAAACCGGAACGATCAAGCAGCGGGCGGGTCCGAGCTGCTGACATCGTGCCCCTCTCCATGCCGCTGCCGAAGCGGGACTTGAGGACGTCGAGCTCCTCAAACTCAGCCTGGTGCGAGAACTCTGCGCCCTCAGTGGCGGAAACAGCGAAAGGGGCCACGGGGCCCCTTTCGACGAGCGGAACATCAGCCGATCTTGGTGAACTTCTCCCAGTCGCCGACCGCCGTGCGGTTTGCGGTGAGCTTGCCGGCGTTGTTCATGTCCGCCGTGACGTACGCGCCGTTGGCGCCGGCCAGGATGCTCGTGCTGCCGTCGGCGTTGGTGAGCAGCTTGAACCGCTCCCAGGCGCCGACCACGGCGCGGTTGGCGACCAGCAGGCCGTCCTTGGTCAGGTCGGCCGTCACGTACGCCGAGTTGGCGTGCGCGCGCAGCGCCACGTCGCCGCCGCCGAGGTCGATCACGTCGTACTGCTCCCAAGGGCCTACCGCGTCCCGGTTCGCGGTCAGCGTGGCGCTCTGGCCGAGGTCCGCGGTGACGATCCTGCCGTTGACGTTCGCGCGCAGGGACAGCAGCGTCGGCAGCGGAACCTTGGTGAACTTCTCCCAGGCCCCGACCGCGTCCCGGTTGGCGACCAGCCGGCCGCCGTTGTTCATGTCGGCGGTCACGTACCGGCCGTTGGCCCCCGCGAACAGGCTGATCGTGCCGTCGGTGTTGTCACCCGGCGTGAACCTCTCCCACGCCCCGACCGCGCTGCGGTTGGCGACCAGGCGCCCGCCGTTGTTGAGGTCCGCGGTCACGTAGAGGCCGTTGGCGCGCGAGCGCAGCGCGATGTCGCCGTTGCCGGCGCTCAGGACGTCGTACCGTTCCCAGAGCCCGATCGCGTCGCGGCCGGCGGCCAGCGTGGCCGAGCTGGTGAGGTCGGTGCTGACGTACCGCCCGTTCGCGTTCGCCCGCAACTCGACCGGCGGATCGTCGGCCGGGACGTCCCCGGCCAGCCGGGTCAGAGCCGCATAGTCACCGTTGAACGCGTTGCGGTCATAGGTGCCGGCGGAGTTGTTCCCGCCCGCGTACTGCCAGATCGCGTACGTCGACCAACCGCTGGGGATGACCCGCGGCCCCGTCGTGGAGCCGAAGTCGGCCACGTCGAGCGGGTTGGCGCCGAACTCGGTGGAGTTGTTCGTGCACGGGTTCCACCAGTTCGGGTTGGTGTAGATCATCATGTCCCGGCCGATGCGGGCCTTCACCCGGTCCACGAAGCCGCGGATCCACGCGACCATCGCCTCCGGCGTCAGGTTCCAGCAGGCCGGGAGTTTGAGCGAGGAGTACGGCCACTCCAGGTCCAGGAACGGCACCAGCGTCTGGGAGTTGTTGCCCCACTCCGCGCGGTCGAGGAAGTAGTTGGCCTGCCCCACCGGATCGCCCAGGTCCGGGCGGGCGAACGCGTAGGCGCCGGTGAGGATGCCGGCGCCCTTCGCGGAGGTGTTGTCGGCGTGGAAGTACGGATTCGTGTAGTACGTGCCCTCGGTCGCCTTGACGTAGGCGAACCGGACGCCGCTCGCGGCCACGCCGGGCCAGTCGATCTGATACACGGAGTGGTCGTGGCTGGACACGTCGATACCCGGCTGCGAGAAGCCCGCCGGCAGAGTGGCCGCGGACGCGCCGGCGACGACGTTCGCGTGCACACCCGGCGGATTGCCGGCCTGAGCGTATCCGCCCCCATCATCCTCGGACTGAGCCGACGCGCCCCCCAACCCCAGCGCCAGCACGCCACCGAGGACAAGCAACGTGGCCGCGGCCAACCTGGACACCGGGAACCGTAACGACATGCGGAGAATGTACGCACGAACACGTAACCGCGTTACCCCGGGCAACCCGACACCATCCATGTCACATCCCGGCCGCCGGAACGCACGAGGCCGGGATGACCGAAAGCAGGGTTGGCACATCGGACGAACGGCGCCAACCGTTACGCCAAATGCTCCGACCCCTCGGCGGAGTGGCGGGCGCGGGCTTGGTGACGGCGCCAGTTCGACCAGTGCAGGCGGCGGCTGATGATGTGGATGGTCTTGACCCGCGCGTGGCGCGGGTCCACCTGCCGCCTCAAATACCGGCCGGAACACCACGGCGAGCTCCGCACGCTGGTTCCGTCAGCGGCGGCGCCGCATCCACCAAGCGACGTACATGATTGTTCAGAACCTCGTCCGCCGCCTTCGCACGCGCCACGGCCACCTGATCCCGCCGCAATACAGCAGCAGGCTCTACTCAAAGGGGTTGCGCTCCATAAATCCTCGCCTGCTTGATCTGCGGGGACTTCTCGTGGCACGTCCGGGTTGGCCCGGTTTTGCATTGCGCTTGAAGGCGTCGCGTCCGACGTCTTCAAGTCTGCCGGCCGGTTTTAGCGGATCGCACACCATTTCCGCGCGGCGCTTTGAGCGTTCGCGACAAGCGCAACTCCCCAGGCTGACGTCCGCGTGCTCGAAGCACCTCAATCCCGCCGCTAGTTTCCGCTGAACAGCATCTCCCACAACGTTCGAACCACCACATACAGTCCGCCCAGAGCAAAATCGCGCCAAGTCCACGCTCGTTTCTGACCAGGCCTGCGTAGCGAAGACGAACTGCGCGCCGTCGTCGCGGAGTATGACGAGACCAAGAAGACCGCCCTCGCCAAACGCGATGGCGTCTTGCGCGCATTCCACGCCGCCGGCTGGAGAGCCGTCGACCTGCAGCGTGTGACCGGCTACAGCCGCGAGACCATACGACAGGCGCTCAATCCCGACGCTCGGCTCGCCGCCAACGTGAGCCGCCGCAAGGCGGTCCACTCGGCGGTTCGGCCACCGGCCGACTATGTGCCGTACGGCGACCGGAAGCCGTACCTCGTCGCCGAGACGCTCGAGGAACTGCACGGCCCCATCGTCGGCACCGTGGCACTGCCGCACCATCTCGACTGGTCCGGCAGCCCGGAATATGTGCTCGACCGGCCCGCTCGGCTCGCCTCGATGTACAGAACCGTCTTGAACGAAGCAGCCACCGTGGATGATCTGCGCGACTGGATCGACGGGGCCACGCTGGTGCGGCTCTGGCCGGAGCTTTGGCTTCCGCCTCAGCTCCGTCGCCGCTGGGAGAATCGCTTTCCTGAACTCGCGGCCGCCCGCACCGCGGCGGCCTAGGAATGGACGCCTTCCACGAACGGCTGGCGCGACTCGGACTGGTCCTTCACCCCGACGACGCCATCGCCAATTCGATTGCCGCTTTCAGTGCGAAGGCCGCCACGGTGTAGCCGACAGCTCCGCTCGCCGCTTCCGGCATCGCCCTCTGCTCGGCATTCAACCGCCGACCCCGAACGCCGCAGAGTCGCCGTGGATTGGATTCTCGACGGCGTCGCCGGCGAGGTCCTACGGCCGGTCATCGACTCCACCTTCTCATTGGCGGAGATCGTCGAGGCCCACCGCCGGCTCGAGTCCGGATCCCAGATCGGCAAGATCGTGGTGACCGTACCCCGCCGATGAGCCGGGTCGCGCGGCAACCGTCGCGCCACCCGGCTCGGGGCCGGGCTCAGCCGACAGGCTGGGCGAACGACGCGGCCCACGTCTTCGGGCCCACGATCCCGTCCGGCTGCAAACCGTGCCGGCGCTGGAAATCGACCGCCACCGCCCGCGACTTCGGGCCGTAGATGCCGTCCACCTCGATCGTGAAGCCCAGCGCCAGCATGCGCGCCTGCCACGTGCGCACGTCCTCGCCGCGCGGGCGCGGCTGGCCCTCGGTGAACTTGAGCAGGCGGCCCGGGAACGGCGGGGCCGCGCGGCTCGGGGTGCGCTCGAAGAAGCGGCGCAGCAGCGGGCTGTGGTCCGTGGCCGCCGTGTCGCGGAACACGCTGATGTGCGAGTGCGAGACGTGGTTGTCGCCGTCGTACGCCTCGGTGGCAAAGCCGTTCTTGTGGCCGAAGTACTGCTTGTGCACGCCGTCCAGGGAGCCGATGATCTCGCGGACCTGCGGGAAGGCGCCGGAGCGGCACTCGTTGACGAGCCAGGCCAGCCAGGCGCGGGCGGCCGGCCAGCCCATCCCGATGTCGTACGCGCACGCCGCCGTCGGGAAGGTGCGCGCGCCCGACACGTCGCGGTCGAGCTTCATCGAGTAGTCCGGGCCGTGGATGCGATCGGGGCCCAGGTGGTAGCCGGAGGTGTGGTTGACATCGCCGACGATGCCGAGGAAGTGCTCCTTGCCGATCTGCTCGTCGGCGTACCGGCGCAGGAGCGTGAGGCCGGGTGCGTTGACGCTCATCGTTCACCCCTCCGGCGTTTCGGCGTTGCCCCGGAAGGAGCCGGTGGCGACGAGCGCCTGCAGGACGATCTCCGCCTCCGGGTCGGGCGCGCCCTCGAAGTCGGGGATGACGGGTTGACTGTCGCGCGGTGCGGTCTCATCGGCCGCGAACTCAATGGGTTCGGTCATACCAGTCGGATGCCGGGGCGCCCCGCCTGATACGCCGCAGCGGCACGTATCAAGACGAAAACCGCGGCATCTGTACCGCATGAAAACCGAACGGATCGAGGTCGGCGTGCGCCAGCGGGTCCTCTGGATCGGTTCCGAGGCCTACCCGCTCTCGAACATCTCGCGCGTCTCGACCGCCGACGTCGTGTACCGCAAAGGTGCCGCCGTCGGGCGCTTCATCGCCCACACGTTCTTCTGGCTCCTGCTCGGCGTGATCGTACTGGTGGGCCTGTTCGTCGGCGGCGTGCTGCAGACCGACGACCAGACCGACCTCGCGATCAAGGCGGTCGGCGGCCTCGTCGGCGTGCTGATCCTGGTGCGTCTGGTCATGCTCCTGGCGCTGCTGAGCCGGCGCAGCCTGTGGGCCCTGATCATCGAGACCGCCGGCGCGACCCACCGCGCCGTCATCAGCGGCGACCGCGCTCTGCTCAACACGCTGGTCGCCGAGATCGTCGCCGCCATCAACAACCCGGCGGCGACGTTCTCCCACACCGTCACCAACTTCGTGATGGGCGACCAGTACAACCAGCTCGGCCGCAACAGCGTCGGAAGGGTGAGCTCGTGAACTACGTCGGCGGAGATCAGTACAACCAGTACGGCGAGCACAGCGTCGGCCGCATCGAGCACCACGGCGGGCGCGACCCGGACGCCGCCTTCCGCGACCTGCTGCGCGCCGTGCAGCTGCTGCGCGCCCAGGTGCCTCCGGCCGACCGGCGGCTGGTCGACGAGCAGCTGCAGGTCCTCGCGGCCGGTCCGGACCAGGACCCGGGCACCCTGCGCCGCGCGCTGGGCGCGGTCGCGGGCGTGGCCACGGTCGTGGGCCAGGTGGGCGCCCCGGTGATCCAGGCCGTCCGTCAGGTGGCCGCCGCGCTCGGAATGTAACCACCGCGCAGCGATTGTGCCGCTCTGTCCACATTGGAGAAACAGGGCTGCGCCGGACCGCCCGACCGGTCTACCGTTTCATTCGACATTCGTCGAATCGACGGGGGTGGCAGCTCCAAATGTCTGGTAAACGTTTCGTCGCCGGGCTGGTCTCGGTGGTCGTCGGGCTCGCCGGGGCGGTGGTGGTCGCCCCTGGCGCGGCCCACGCCACGACCCAGCGGGCACTGCGGCCCACCAGCTGGATGTACACGGACTCCCGGACTCCCAACAAGGCCTACGTCAATCAGAGCACCGACGCGCCGGTCGGGGCGTGGAAGGACCACAACGGCAAGCACGTGTCGAGGTCCTACTTCACCTACGACATCAGCGCGTACAAGGGCCAGCGGATCATCGCGAACGGCTTCATCATCTCCGAGACCCAGGCCAACGACTGCGGCAAGACGCGCAGCCTGCAGCTGTGGACCACCGACCCGGTGGCGTCGAACGCCTCGTGGAACCGGCCCCCGCGCGAGCGGGCCAAGGTCGCGACGTTCGGCGGCACCATCTGCCCGGCCAGCTACCTCGAGGCCGAGCTCGGCAACACGATCCGCGACGCCGTCGCGGCCGGGAAGAAGACCATAACGTTCGAGCTGCGGGTGCCCGAGCGGCTCGAGGCCAACGTGCGCTACGGCCGGCGGGTGCAGCGCGACCCGGCGCTGATCGTCAAGGCGAACTCGGCACCCGGGGTGCCCTCGCAGCTCACCGTCGACGGGCGCTCCTGCGACGCCGGCGCGCCGCTGTACATCGGCACGACCACGCCGACGCTGAACGCCTGGCTCACCGACCCCGACGTGAACGACACCGGTGGCAGCGACTACGCCTACGCCACGTTCGCCGTGTGGCCGGTCGACCGGCCGCAGGACCGGGTCGAGCTGCCCGAGTACTGGGCCGGCGTCGCGCCGGCGCGGGCCTTCGGCACCGTCCCGGCCGGCCTCCTGCAGGACAACGGCACCTACGCGTTCGCCGTGCGCGGGCGCGACGACGCGGACGTGTCGGCGTGGAGCGACGAGTGCCGGTTCACCGTCGACGCCACGCGGCCCGCCCAGCCGCCGGTCGTCACCTCGGCCGACTACCCGTCCGACGGCGAGCAGCACGGCGGCCCCGGCATCCCCGGCACCGTCACGTTCTCGGCCAACGGCGTGGACGACGTCACCGGGTACCGCTACGGCGAGAACTCCCCGACCCAGTACGTCGCCGCGGCGGCGCCGGGCGGGTCGGCCTCGATCCAGTTCACGCCGTCACGCGCCGGGCTCGTGACGCTGCTCGTGGAGAGCCTCGACCGCGCCGGCCACGTCTCGGACACGGTCTACTACCGGATCTTCGTGCGCTTCAACGCGCCCGGGATCGACGACGCCGACCCCGACGCGTGGCTCGGCGACCCGCACCACCTCACGTTCCGGCCGAACATGGAAAACACGGTCAGCTACACGTACCAGGTCGACGACGGCGCGGCCCAGACGGTTCCGGCCGCCGCGGACGGCACGGCGCAGGTGACGGTGACCCCGGCGAGCGGCGCCGTGCTCACCGTGTACTCAACCACCGCGAGCAGCGTGAAGTCCGGCCAGAACTCGCAGTGGTTCCTCATCGACACGCGGCCGGTCGTCGAGTCGGCCGAGTGGCCGTTCGACGGCTCCCCGGGCGCGCCGGTCGGCACCGCCGGCCACTTCACGCTCAAGCCGCACATGCACGGCGTGGTCGAGTACACCTACCAGTTCAACCAGTACCAGGATGACGAGCGGCCGCCGCAGACGGTCGCCGCCGGCCCGGACGGCTCGGTGACGATCCCGTACACGCCCACCAGCGCGTACGGCCAGAGCATCACGGTGATCAGCCGGACCGCGGACGGCGTCGAGTCGGAGGAGACCGGGTGGTCGTTCTACCCGTCCTCGATCGCACCGACCGCCTCGTCGGCGGATTACCCGCTCGGTGACGGTGACGGCGGCGGCGGGCCCGGCATCGAGGGCGCGTTCGTGTTCCGGCCAACGGCGGCAAACGTGGTGTCGTACTCGTACAAGTTCGGCGCCGCCGAGGAGCAGACGGTCACGGCGGGCCCCGACGGCACGGCCACGGTGCACTGGACGCCCGACCCGTCCGCCAATCCGCCCGGCGGCTGGGTCGCGCTGCTGGTGCGCAGCACGAGCGCCAACGGGCTGGTGTCGGACTGGGGCTACTTCTCCTTCCGCGTGAAGTCGCTCGAGCCGACGGTCACCTCGGACGTGTACCAGTGGCCGAACGGCGGCAACGTCGGGCAGACGGGCACGTTCACCTTCACCGCGCACCTGAGCGGGAGCACCGAGTTCGTGTACTCGTTCGACGGCGAGCCGGAGCGCACGATCCCGGTCGGCGCCGACGGCACGGCCTCGGTCACCTGGGCGCCACAGTCGTCCTACTCGCACGGCCTGCAGGTGCGAAGCCGCACCGCGGGCGGTCTCAACTCGGGAAGCGCCTACTTCTCGATCTGGGTGAACCCATCCTGACCAAGGAAGGCGTGAGCCCGTCCTGAGCACGGAACCGGGCCGTGCGGCAAACGCCGCGCGGCCCGGCGCTCTAGCAGGAGCCCAGAGTGGCTTCCGGGCGCAGCGTTCGCGGGTCGAAGGCGATGGTCCGCTCGGCGCCGTTGTAGTTGCGGGTGACGATGCGGTCCGCCCCCACCGTGACGGCGACGATGCTCAGGCCGTCGTCGTCATCGGTGCAGCCGAACGACACCATGTCGCGGCTCGCCGTGGCACCAGCCGGGCGCAGGACCACCTCGGTGACCGGGCCGAACCGGCCGACGGGGTTGAACCGGTAGATGGCCGCCTCGATCCGGCCGTCGGCGGACCGGAAGGTGGCCTTCTGCTCGCCCCGGTGCGGAACCGGATCGTCCTCGCCCCGGTCGACGAGAATGACCACCGCCGCCGCCACGGCCGCGACCACGGTCAGGGCGGCCAGGACCAGCACGGCGCCCTTGCGCCGGACCCCACGCTCCTCACGGTCCGCGGGAGCAACGCTCAGCCACGCCACACCGGCCATTGTCCGCCCCGCCCGCCCAACCTGAACAGGGCCGGACGACCGGGGGCCGCCCGCCTCGTCGCGCCGCGCGGTGTGTCAGGGCTGTTCGCGCGGGCACCACCACGTCGTGCGGCCACCCACCGTCGCTCGCTGCATCGGGGTTCCGCAGCGCGGGCACGCGCCGCCCCCGTGCCGGGCCGATACGACCGAGAGCGTGTGCACGCCGCCCTCCGCGACGGCCGACTCCACGGCCTTGCGCAGGGCGCGGTGCAGCCGGTCCAGGTCGGGCCGGGTCAGCTCGTCCACCGGCCGCGACGGGTTCACCTTGGCCAGCCAGAGGATCTGGTCGGCGAGCAGGTTGCCGACGCCGGCCAGTGCCTCCTGGTCGAGCAGCCGCGCCTTCACCGGGGCCGTTCCGCGGGCCAGGGCCGAGCGGAACTGCGACGGCGTGATGTCGCGCGCGTCCGGGCCGAGGTGCTCCACCGGCGGGTCGAGGCGGACGCGGCCGAGGCGGCGCGGGTCGACCAGCAGCAGGCGGGTGCCGTCGGCGAAGGAGAGCGAGAAGCGCGCGAACCGATGGTCGCCCGGGGCGCGGCCGCGCTGCCAGTAGTCGCCGCCGTCGGTCTCGCCGCCCGACTCGTCGATGGCCACGATCTTGCCCGACATGCCGAGGTGGATGCCCAGGACCGGGCCGGTGGAGTCGAGCCACATGCTCTTGCCGCGGCGGTTGGCGGCGGTCAGCGAGACGCCGAGCAGCGCGTCGCGGATCGCGCCGGGCGCGTGGGGGCGGCAGACCCACGTGTCGGTGTCGTCGACGTCGGTGATGGGGCGGTTCAGGGCGTGCCGCTGCAGGACGGCGCGCGCGGACTCGACCTCTGGCAGCTCGGGCACTCCGGCGACGGTACAAGATGAGCGTCGTGGAATCCCTGCCGGTCACCCGTGTGCTGGATCAAGTCGTCGCCCAGGTGCGGCGGGGGCCCACCGTGCTCGTGGCGCCGCCCGGGACCGGGAAGACGACGCTGGTGCCGCTCGCCTTCGAGGGCCGGGTGCTCGTCGCCGAGCCGCGGCGCATCGCGGCCCGCGCGGCCGCGCAGCGCATGGCCCAGCTGCGCGGGGAGCGGGTGGGGCAGAGCGTCGGGTACTCGGTGCGCGGCGACCGCCGGGTCAGCCGCGAGACGCGGATCGAGGTGGTCACGACCGGGCTGCTCGTCCAGCGGCTGCTCGCCGACCCCGAGCTGCCCGGCGTCGACGTGGTGATGCTCGACGAGTGCCACGAGCGGCACCTGGACACCGACCTCGCGACCGCGTTCCTGATCGAGGCGCGCGACACGATCCGGCCCGACCTCGGGCTGCTCGCCGCGACGGCGACCCCCGGCAAGACCCTTCCCGGCGCCGGGGTCATCGACGTCGAGAGCCCGCTCTTCCCGATCGAGATCCGGTGGGTACCGCCGAAGCGCCGGCCCCTCACGATGGACCACGTCGCGCAGGTGGTGCGGCAGGCCTGGCACGAGACCGGGCACGACATCCTCGTGTTCGTCCCCGGGGTCGCCGAGATCGAGCGGGTGCGCCGGGGGCTGGCCGGGATCCCGAGCGTGCCCCTGCACGGCCGGCTGCCCGCGGCCGAGCAGGACCGGGCGCTGCGGCGCGCGGAGCGGCGCGTGATCGTGGCGACCGCGGTGGCCGAGAGCAGCCTGACCGTGCCCGGCGTGCGGGTCGTCGTCGACTCGGGGCTCGCGCGCGTGCCGCGGATCGACCTGGCCCGCGGGCTGGGCGCGCTCGTGACCGTCCGGGCCGCCAAGGCCAGCACCGTCCAGCGGGCCGGGCGCGCCGCGCGGGAGGGGGCCGGCGTGGTGTACAAGTGCTGGTCCGAGGCCGACGACGAGCGGCTCCCGGCCCACCCCGAGCCGGAGGTGCGCACCGCCGAGCTCACCGGCTTCGCCCTCGCGCTCGCGTGCTGGGGCAGCCCCGGCGGGCGCGGGCTGGCGCTGCCCGACGAGCCGCCCGCGGCCGCGATGAGCGTGGCGACCCAGACGCTGCACGCCCTCGGGGCGATCGACGGGGACGGGCGCGCGACCGGGCGCGGGCGGCGCATCGCGCGGGTGGGCGCGCACCCGCGGCTGGCCCGGGCGCTGCTGGACGGGGCGCCGATCGTGGGCGCCCGCAACGCGGCCGAGGTGGTGGCGGTGCTCGCCGAGGACTCCAACCCGTCCGATGACGTGGCGGCGGTACGGCGGACGACTGATCGCTGGCGGCACGAGGCCTCGCTGTTGTACCGCATGATCGAGAACCCGGTCGAGCGCGCCACGGCTGCCGACCGCGCCGCGGGCGTCATCGCGGGCCTGGCGTACCCGGAGCGCATCGCCCGGCGCCGCCGCGACGCCTACCTCATGGCCAGCGGGACCGAGGCCGAGCTCGCGCCCGGGTCGCCGCTGCAGGGCCACCCGTGGCTGGCCATCGCCGCCGCCGACCGCCCGTCCGGACGGGTCAACGCGCGCATCCGGCTCGCCGCCGCGATCGACGAGGACATCGCCCGCGAGGTCGCGGCCGCGCTGCTGGTCACCGCGGACGAGGCGAGCGCGGCGGGCGTGAAGCGGGTCGAGCGGCTCGGCGCGATCGTGCTGTCGGAGAAGACGATCGGCGCGGCCCCGGCCGAGCTGGCCGCGGCCGCGCGGCGGGAGCGGCTGCGGCGCGAGGGCGTGCCGTGGACGCCGCTGCGGCACCGGCTCGCGTTCCTGCACCGCGCGGCCGGGGCGCCGTGGCCCGACGTGAGCGACGAGGCGCTCATCGAGGCGATGGCGGACGGCACCGACGTGCACACGGCGCTGCAGGCCCGGCTGCCGTGGCCGCAGGCGAAGGACCTCGACCGGCTCGCTCCCGAGCGGCTCACGGTGCCGAGCGGGTCGGCGGTGCGGCTGGACTACGGCGACCCCGAGGGGCCGGTGCTGGCGGTCAAGGTACAAGAGATGTTCGGGCTCGAAACAACCCCGGAGGTGCAGCACCGGCCCGTGCTGCTGCACCTGCTCTCGCCCGCGGGGCGCCCGCTGGCCGTGACCCGCGACCTCGCCTCGTTCTGGCGCAACGCCTATCCACAGGTACGCGGGGAAATGCGCGGCCGATACCCGCGCCACCCCTGGCCCGAGGATCCGACAACGGCCCCGCCGACGCGCCGGGCGAACCCGCGCCGCTGACTCACCCCGCGCGGACGCGCGGCGCCCGGGCGCGCCGGGCGAACCCCCGTCGCTGACTCACCCCCGCCCTCACCCGGCGCGGGCGCCCGGGCACCGGACGCTGGATGCAGGACGAGGGAGGCTGCGTATGAGAGACGACCTGCCCACGCTGGCCGCCGAGGCGTACGGCTACGGCTACCCCCTGCTCCAGGACCTGCGCGCCGTCGGCGCCGCGACCACCTTCAACGCGTTCGAACACCAGCGCACCGTGCCCGCCGAACCCAACGCCAATCCCGACCTGCTCAGCTCCACCGCCCAGCTCGACCTGTCCGGCGGCCCCCTGTGGCTGCGCGTGCCGGCGACCGGCGGCCGCTACCACGTGGTGCAGTTCGTCGACGCGTGGACCGACAACTTCGCGTACGTCGGCAGCCGCACCACCCCCGACGAGCCGCGCGAGTACCTGCTCGTGCCGCCCGGCTGGGCCGGCCGGGAGGCGCCCGCGGCCGAGGTGATCCGGGTGCCCACGATGATCGCGACGCTCATCGCCCGGTTCGCCGCGGGGCCGGGCGTCCACGAGCTGCAGGACGGGCTCTCGATCCAGCGGATGTACCCGCAGGTGCCCCTCGACGGCCTGCCCTCCCCCCAGCCCGGGGTGCCCGGCGACCTCCTCTTCCTCGAGGCGCTGCGCCGGGGTCTGGCCGCGTTCCCGCCGTCCCCGGCCGAGCGGCGCTACCAGCGGCGCTTCGCCCCGATCGGGCTGTTCGAGGACGGCAACTCGCCGTACCCGACCATCCCGCGGGAACACCGTCTCGCCCTGCGGGAGGGGCTCGACCGCGGCCGCGAGGCCCTGGAGGAGGCGGCCACGACCGAGCATGCCGCGCCGGTCAACGGCTGGACGAACGACCGGCACGCCTTCGACTACAACCTCGACTACTTCGAGGTCGGCACCGTCGACACTCCACAATGGACGCTCGCGGATCGCGAGGCGGCCCACCTCGCGCGCGCGGTCGCGGCCCGCACCCGGCTGTGGGGCAGCCACGCGTACGAGGCCGTCGCCCCCGCGGTGCACAAGGACCGCGAGGGCGCGCGGCTGACGGGCGCCCGGGCCTACGCCCTGAGCCCGCCGGCCGGAACCCTGGCCTCGTACGACGCGGCCGACGCGCGCCTGTTCCACTCGATCCCGACCGCCGGCGACGCGGTGCGCGTCCAGCCCGACCCGCCCGCCGACGGCGCGCCGTGGCTGCCCACCCCGCGGGGCGAATACCACCTGATCCTGCGCGTCTACAACCCCCCGGAGACCCTGCTGCGCGACGAGTTCGAGCTGCCGCCGGTCATTCCCGCGTAGGAAAGTCGCGCACCTTCCCGGCGGAGGTGGCGAGCAGCGGCAGCGGTGTGACGGCGTACAGCGCGGCGAGCACCCACAGGGCGGTGCGGGTGCCGAGGGTGGTCGCGAGGAAGCCGGCGGTCGCCGCGCCGAGCGGGACGCTGCCGAACACGAAGATCCGGGAGGCCGCGGTGACCCGGCCGAGCAGGTGGGCCGGGACGAACGTGCCCCGGAAGGTCATGGTCATCACGCTGGCCATGGTGCCTCCGCCGAGCGTGACGAACGAGCCCGCGGTGAAGAGCACCAGCCCCCAGCCCGGCCCGCCGAACGGGAGCAGGAGCGTGAACGGCGCGGTCGCGACGCTGGCCACGACGTAGGTGCGGGCGCTGCCGAAGCGGGTGGCGACTCGGGTGGCGAGCGCGGCGCCGAGGATGCCGCCGAGACTGCCCAGGCCGATCGCGATGCCGGCGGTACCCGGGGCAAGGCCACCGGTCCGGACGAGGAAGACGACGCGCAGCGCGGTGATGCCCAGCATCGCGAAGTTCGCCGCCGTGGCGACCACCAGCATGGCCTGGAGCAGGCGTCCGCGCACGATGAACCGGATCCCCTCGGCGATCTGGCCCAGCAGGCCGGCGGCGGCCCGCTCCCGGCGCGGTTCGGGGGCGGGCCGCAGGCCGAGCAGGCAGGCCGCCGAGAGCAGGAAGGTGAACGCGTCGATGAGGACACCGCTTACCGCCCCGGCGACCTGGGCCAGCAGCCCGCCCAGGGCCGGCCCGGCGACCAGGGCGACCGAGGCGCTGGTCTGGAGCTTGGCGATGCCCTCCATCAGGTCGCCCGCGGGGACGAGGTGCGGCAGGAACGCGTTGAACGCCACGCTGAAGAAGATGCCGGAGACGCCGGCGAGCAGCGCGGCGGCCAGCAGGATCGGCATGGTCAGCACGCCGGTCCAGGCGGCGACCGGGACCCCGATGAGGACCGTCGCCGACACCAGATCGGCGACCAGCAGGGTGGGCCGGCGCGGCCAACGGTCCACCCACACGCCGACCACGAGCCCGAACAGCAGCCAGGGCAGCCAGGTGAAGACGGTCAGCAGCGCGACCGCGCCCGGGCCGGCGTGCAGCACCGAGACCGCCACCAGCGGAAACGCCACCGACGTAACGGCCGAACCGACCGCGCTCGCGGACTCCCCGATCCACAACAGGGCGAAGTTCCGCGCCCGGAGGAGGCCGCCCGCCTTCGCGCTCATGTGGACCCCTTTACCCGATGGCCGGCCCCGGACGAAGGCCCCGGCTGGAGGGCCCGGAAAAAGGATCAAGCCGAGCGATGAACAGATAGCGTACAAAAGACATGCATTCTCGTCCGGTGCGGCGCGGTACCGCACCATGTGCGGCGTGAGAATCGCGCACTTCTGCGACAGCCACCCGGGCCGCTCCGACGGCGTCGCGACCTCGGTGGCCGCCACGGTGTCCCTGCTGCGCACCGCCGGCCACGAGGTCCAGGTGTACCAGCCCGCCCCCCTGCTGCGCTCCCGGCCGGAGCCGTGCGGGGTGCGGTCGGTGCCGGTGCCGCTGCGCAACATCCGGGTCGGCCTGCCGCACTTCGACGGCATGCGGCCCGTCCCGCGCATCGTGCACGTGCACACCCTGGGGCCGGTGGGCATCGGCGGGCTGCGGTACGCCCGGGCGCACGACCTGCCCGTGGTCATGACGTGGCACACGGACCTGCTCGCGTACTCGGCCCACTTCATGGAGATCCAGTTCGGCGCGGCGCACGCGGCGCAGCGGCTCGAGCTCGGCTGGACCATGCGCGACTACCTGCGCCTCGCGCGCTCCGGCACCGAGCGGCGCGCGCAGCTTGTGCGGCTCGGGCAGGAGTTCATGGACCGCACGTCGGTGGTCATCGCGCCCTCGGCCAAGACGGCGGCGGGGCTGGCCGAGTTCGAGCGGCTCCCCCCGGTGTGGACGGTCCCGACGTCGATCCAGCTCGCCGACTGCCCGCTGGGCCGGGCCGAGCTCCGGCGGTCGCTGCGGATCCCCGAAACCGCGCCGGTGGTACTCGCGGTAGGCCGGGCGACGAAGGAGAAGGACCCGGCGCTCCTGCTGGCCTCGTTCGCGCGGCTGCTCCGCCAGGTGCCCACCGCCAGGCTCGTGATGGTGGGCGTGAAGCAGAACCGGCTCAACGTGCTCCGCCTCGCCCGCCAGGCCGGCCTCGCCCACGCCCTGCGCCTGGTCCGGCCCGTGCCACACAACCGCATGGCCGCGTACTACCGCATGGCCGACGTCCTCGCGTTCGCCTCCACCACCGACACCCAGGGCCTCGTCATGATCGAGGCGGAGACGGCCGGGCTGCCGGTCGTCCTCGCCGACGCCGCCCTCGCCGAGCGCCCCGGCGGCGCCTCGGGCCGGCTGTCCACGGCGCCGGACGCGGACTCGTTCGCGGCCGCGCTCACGAAGATCCTCACCGACCCGGGCCTGCACCGCGAGGTGGCCGAGGCCGGGCGCGCCGCCGCGGACGCCTACTCCGCGGAGCGCTACCTCGGCCACCTCATGGCCGCTTACGAGTACGCCCACGCCCAGGGCACGGCCGCCTCGTCCGGGGCGGCCCGAGCGGGCCGCGCGGCGGGATAGCCACCCGGTCCTCAGGGCGCGGCCAGGGCCTCCGTCGGGGCCAGCCGGGCGGCCCGAATCGCCGGGTAGAGCCCCGCGATCGCCCCGATGACGAGCGTGGCGCCGACCCCACCGGCCGTCGCCCACGCCGGCACCACCGCCGGCCAGTCGCGGGTGGTGGCGTACAGGGCGGTCACCGCGATCCCCGTGGTGACCCCGCCGACGCCCCCGAGCGCGGACAACAGCAGCGACTCGGCGAGGAACTGCACGAGGACCTGCCCGCGGGTGGCGCCCAGGGCGCGCCGCAGCCCGATCTCCGCGCGGCGTTCCAGCACCGAGATGACCATCGTGTTGGCCACCCCGACGCCGCCGACGAGCAGCGCGACCGCGCCCAGGCCGAGCAGCAGGCCGGTGAAGGTCTTGTCGGTGGCCTGCCGGGCGGCGAGCGCGTCGGAGGGGCGCGACACCTTCACCTGGTTGGGCGCCGAGGGGTTGGCGGTGCGGGCGAGCACGCCCTGGACCGCCTCGACCTGGTCGTCCTGCGCCCGGGTGTAGACGGTCGTCGCGTGCCCGTCGAAGCCGGCGTACGTCTTGGCCGCCTCCCAGCCGATGAGCGCCGACGAGTCCAGCTCGGGCGCCAGCGGTACCGCCGCCAGAATCCCGACCACGGTGAACCACCGGGCGTGGATGTAGATCTGGACGCCGTCCCCGACGTCGTAGACGCCCAGCCGCCGGGCCGCCGCCGAGCCGAGGACGACCGTCGGGAACTGCGCGGTGGCCGCGTTCAGCCACGTCCCGGAGGCCAGCGTGGCGCCGACGGTCCGGGGCAGCTCCAGCTGGGCCGCCCGCAGCGTGATCGCGTTGGTCTGCCCGGCGGGGATCTGGTCGGTGCGGTACACGTGCACGTCCGCCACCTTCCCGACCGCCGACACCTCGGTCACCGGCCCGATCCGCCCGATCATCTCCACCGCCTCGTCCGGCAGCGTGGCGTTGTCGCCGAAGATGTCGTTGCCGGGCGCGACGGTGAGCAGGTTGGTCCCGAGCGCGGCGAGCTGCCGGTCGAGCTCGGCCCGGCTGGACGAGGAGATGCCGACGACGGAGACCATCGCGGCGATGCCGATCGCGATGCCCAGCGCCGACAGGAACGCCCGCATCGGCCGGGTCCGCAGGCCGGCCCCGCCGACCCGGACCACGTCAGCGGGCGCCAGCCGCGCCGGCGCCAACGACGTCGTCATCCGAGACCACCTCCCCGTCGCGCATGCTCACCTGGCGCGGCAGGCTCGCCGCGATCTGCTGGTCGTGCGTGATGACGAGGATCGTGGTGCCGGCGTGATGCAGCTCCCCGAGCAGCTGCATCACGCCGGCTCCCGACGCGGAGTCGAGGTTGCCGGTCGGCTCGTCGGCGAGCAGGATCGCCGGCTCGCCGACGACCGCCCGGGCGATCGCGACCCGCTGTTTCTCGCCGCCGGAGAGCTCGTGCGGCAGGTGGTCGAGCCGGTCGCCCAGCCCGACCCGCACGAGCGCCTCCTCGGCCCGGTGGCGCCGCTCGGCCCGCGACGGGCCCGCGTAGAGCAGCCCGTCGGCGACGTTGTCCAGCGCGGGCTGGCCCGGGGCCAGGTGGAACTGCTGGAACACGAAGCCGATGCGCCGCGCCCGCAGCGCGGACAGCTGGCGGTCGCGCAGCCGCGCGACCTCGTGGCCGTCGATGCGCACCGAGCCGGCCGACGGGCGGTCGAGGGTACCGATGAGGTGCAGCATGGTGCTCTTGCCCGAACCGGAGGGGCCCACGATGGCCACGAACTCCCCCGCGACGACGGTGAGACTGACGTCGCGGACGGCGACCACCCCGCCCGGGTACTCCTTGCGCACCGCTTCGAGCTCGACGACCGGGGTCATCCCGGCATCCCGACGACCGTGCCGGCCGAGATCCCGTCGCCGGTCACCTCGACCTTGCCCCCGGCGAACAGGCCGACCTTGACCGCCACGACCTTCGCGGCGCCGTTCTCCACGACCTGCACCCCGTAGCCGCCCTCGGCGAGCGCGAGCAGCGCCTGTACCGGCACGGCGAGCACGTTCTCGCGCTTGCCGGCGGTGAACGTGACAGTGACCGTCATCTGGTCCAGCCCGTCGAAGGCCTTCGTGTCGTCCGGGGTGATCGAGAGCCGGTACTTCGTCTCCGCCGGCGTGTTGCCCTGGGCCGGCTGGATGACCGTCTGCACCACCGCGATCTTCCCGGCGACGCTCTTGCCGTCGGGCAGCTTGACCGTGACCGCGGCGCCCGACTTGGCCAGCCGGTGGTCCTCGGGGTCGAGGTCGACGGACACGACCGGGACCGTGGAGGTGTATGCCAGGATCGCGCCTCCGGCCGGGTCGCCCGCCTCGGCCTTGTGCTCGTCGACGCGGACGGCGCCGGTGGCGTACACGATGCGCGCCGCCTCCACCGTGCCCGTCTTGGTGATGCCGAGGTCGCCCTGCCACTTCTTCACTGCGCTCGCCGTCGACGAGGAGTACTTGTCGTCGACGGTGAAGCCGGTGTACCCGAGCGCGGCGAGGTTCTCCTCGAGCTGCTTGACGTCGGCCCCCTCGTCGCCGACGGTGAGGTTGCGGTACGACGGCATCGAGCCGTACAGCAGAACGACCGGGGTGTTGTCGGCCCGGTAGAGGGCCTGGCCGCGCTGCACGACCGCGCCGACGGCGGGCACCTCGGTCAGCGTGCCCGCGCCGCGGCCGCTGAGGGTCCGGCTGTCGCCGTGGCCGAGCTTGCCGTCGTGGTTCTCGGTGTCGACAAGCGTCTGCTTGCTGACCTGCGCGGTCTTGGCCGGCAGGGTGCTCGTCGGGGTGCCGGCGCCGCTGCCGCGCTCGGGCAGCCCCAGCCCGGCCGCCGCCGCGGCGCCGACCGCGGCCACCGCCGCCACCCCGAAGATCACCCGTCCGGCGCGTCCGCGCCTGCGGCGGTTGCTCATGCCCCGCTCCCTGACTCGTGGTTCTCGGTCGACTTCTCGCCGCCGTCGTCGCCGCCGCCGCCCGCGCCGGTCCTGGGGCCCATGTCGTACTGCTCGCAGGCCTTCTCGGCCGCCTTCATCTGCTCGCCCCGGGGGTCGACGCCGAGCTTGTCGCCGTCGATCTGGAACCCGCCGTCCTCGTTCGGGTCCGGGAAGTTGGTGATCCCCTGGTCGCGCATGCACTGGGCGTACTTGCGCATCCGCTCCTGCTGCTCCGGGCTGAGCTTGGGCGGCTCGCCGCCGTTGGGCATGTACTGCTTGCACTCCGCCTGGGCCGCGTCGACCTTTGACTTGTCGGTGCCCTCCGGGATCATCAGGCTGATGCCGCCGCCGTCGAACTGCGGGTCGTCCATCGGCACGCCGTGGTCGCGCATGCACTGCGCGAACCTGAGGAACGCCTCCTGGTCGGCCTTCGGATCTCGGTTGCCCGTCCCGCTGCTGGCGGTCGCGGTCGGGCTCGCCTTGCCGTCGCCCGCGGTCGCCACGCCGTTGTCGCCGCCGGTGGCCTTGCCGCAACCGGCCGCGGTGAACAGGAGCAGCAGGCCGAGCGCGAGGCCGGTCCTGATGCGCATGGTGCCTCCTCCGTCGAAAAGGTGTAGGTGCACCAGCAGTCAAGGCCCGCGCGCGTCAACCGGCCGTAACCGCAAACGTTGACACCGCGGTGACACCGGGGCGGAGGACGATGGGGTCATGCGGATATTGGTGGTCGAGGACGAGCCGCTGCTGGCCGAGACGGTCGCGCAGGGCCTGCGGCGGGAGACCCACGCCGTCGACGTGGTCCACGACGGCGCGTCCGCGCTGGAGCGGCTCGACGTGAACGACTACGACGTCGTGGTGCTCGACCGTGATCTGCCGGTGCTGCACGGCGACGAGGTCTGCCGCGAGCTGGCCCGGCGCGAGTCGGCGGCGCGGGTGCTCATGCTGACCGCGGCCGCCGACGTCGACGACCGGGTCGCCGGGCTCGCCCTCGGGGCCGACGACTACCTGCCGAAGCCGTTCGCGTTCCGCGAGCTGGCCGCCCGCGTGGCGGCGCTCGGGCGGCGGGCCCGCCCGGCCGCGCCGCCGGTGCTGGAGCGCGCCGGGATCCGCCTCGACCCGCACCGCCGGGAGGTGTACCGCGACGGCCGCTACGTCCCGCTGTCGCGCAAGGAGTTCGCGGTCCTCGCCGAGCTGCTGCGGGCCGCGGGCGCCGCGGTCTCGGCCGAGCAGCTGCTGGAGAAGGCCTGGGACGAGCACGCCGACCCGTTCACGCACACCGTGCGGATGACGATCCTGAAGCTGCGGCGGAAGCTGGGCGAGCCCGCCGTGGTGCTGACCGAGCCGGGAGTGGGGTATCGCATTCCATGAAGAAGATGACCATCCGGACCCGGCTGACCCTGGTCGTCGGCGGGATGCTGCTGGTGGGTGGCCTGGTGCTGCTCGGCATCACCTACCTGCTCGTGTTCCAGCAGCTGGGCGACAAGGCGTACATCTCCAAGAGCTTCGACGGCCCCCCGCCCGGCGTCGCCGGGAACCTGATCACGAACATCCAGGGCGAGTTCCGCTCCGATGCGACCCAGGCGGTGCTCACCCAGGGCTCCATCGCCCTCGCCGTGGTGGTGGTGATCGGGCTCGCGTTCAGCTGGCTCGTCGCCGGCCGGCTGCTGCAGCCGCTGCACCGGGTCACCGAGACGGCGCGGCGCATCGCGGGCGCCCCGGACCGCGGCCTGCACGAGCGGATCGCGCTCACCGGGCCCTACGACGAGGTCAAGGAGCTGGCCGACACGTTCGACCTGATGATCGCCCGGCTCGACAAGTCCTTCGACGTCCAGCGGCGCTTCATCGCCAACGCCTCACACGAGCTGCGCACCCCGCTCACCCTCAACCGCACGCTGCTGGAGGTCTCCACCGACCACCCGGACGCCTCGACGGAGCTGCGCCAGCTGGGCCGCACGCTGCTGGCCGTCAACGACCGGCACGAGCGGCTCATCGACGGGCTGCTGCTGCTCGCCCGCTCCGAGCGCGCGGTCGCCGAGCGGTCCTATGTGGACCTCGCCGACGTCGTCGCCCACGTGGCCGCCCTGCAGCAGGACGAGGACGTGAAGGTGACGGCGGTCGCCGACGAGGCGCCGACGACCGGCAACGCGGTGCTGCTGGAGCGGCTGGTGCACAACCTCGTCGAGAACGGGGTCCGGCACAACGTGCCCGCCGGCGGCTGGGTGCGGGTGGAGAGCGGGACGCGGCCCGACGGGGCCTACGTGACCGTGAGCAACACCGGGCCGATCGTGCCGCGGTACGAGATCCCGAACCTCTTCGAGCCGTTCCGCCGCCTCGGCCCCGACCGGGCGGCGAGCTCCGGCGCGGGCCTCGGGCTCTCGATCGTCCGCGCGGTCGCGACGGCGCACGGCGGCCGGGTCTTCGCCGACCCCCGCGACGGCGGCGGCATGACGGTGACGGTGATCCTTCCCACCGCCGAGAGCAGCGAATATCCGACATGACAATTCGCGGTGATCGGGCACACTCGGGGTCATGTCCGCACCGCCCTCCTCCAACGAAGAGCTGCTCGGCCTGGTCAGGTCCGGGGCCCGCGTCAAGTACCTGTACTTCTGGGGCCACACGCCCCGCCCCGGCGGCGGGCTCGGCCCGAGCTGCCTGAGCCAGTGGTGGCCGGCGCGCTTCGAGGTGGACGGTGTCGGGTTCCCGTCGGCCGAGCACTACATGATGTGGCGCAAGGCCCGGCTCTTCGGCGACGAGCACACCGCGGCCCGGGTGCTGGGCGTGTCGCACCCGAACCAGGCCAAGAGCCTCGGCCGCACTGTGAAGGGCTTCGACGAGCCGACCTGGGAGCGCGAGCGGTTCGCGATCGTCGTGGCGGCCAGCCGGGCCAAGTTCGACGCCGACGACGACCTGCGCGCCTACCTGCTGGGCACCGGCGACCGGGTGCTGGTCGAGGCGAGCCCGCTGGACCGCGTGTGGGGGATCGGCCTGGCCGCCGACGACGAGGCCGCGGCGAACCCGGAGCGGTGGCGGGGGCTGAACCTGCTCGGCTACGCCCTCATGCACGCCCGGCACGAGCTGGCGGGGCGCTCATGACCGGTCCGGAGCGCGGCGGAGGGGCCGGTCATCGGCTGGCACATTTCGACGGTCAGGCCGCGGACGAGCGAAGCGAGGAGGCGGCATGAGCGCGCGCGACGAGGTGCAGCCGCTGCCGGGGTGGCTGGCCTGGCCGATCCGCGTCCTGGCGGTCATCTTCGTGGTGCCGTTCAAGCTGGCCTGGGACGCCTTCGCGTGGGTGATGCGGGTCCTGTGGAAGTACGTCGGGGCGCCGATCGCCGAGTACGTCCTGATCCCGTTCCTGCACTACGTCATCTGGATCCCGCTGCGCTGGATCACGGTGCACATCCTGTGGACCCCGCTGGTCTGGTTCGCCAAGTACGTGCTGGTGCCGGTGGCCCAGGGGATCTGGTGGCTGCTCAAGGCCACGGCCCCCTTCTGGAACCTGCTCGGCCGGGTCCTGCTGGAGGTGGGCCGGGCGGTCGCCTGGGCCATGGGCCTCGTCTACCGCTACCTGCTCACCCCGATCGGCAAGGCGATCGCGTTCGTGTGGCGCTGGGTGGTCGTGCCGATCGGCAAGGCGATCGCGTTCTTGTGGCGCTGGGTGGTCGTCCCGATCGGGATGGCGATCGCCTGGGCCTGGAACCACTCGGTGGTCCTGCTCTGGCGCTACCTGGTCGTCATCCCGCTCCGGTTCGTCTGGCGGTACGTCGTGGTCCCGCCGGCCCGCTGGGTGCACACCTGGGTGCTGCGCCCGGTCGCCGACACCACGCGCCGCGTGCTGGTTACCCTCGGCCTGCGGGAAGCGCCGAGGGTAACCAGGCGGGGCTCAGCCGACCGGCGCCGGCACCGGGGCCGGTGAGGCGGCCGGCCGCTCCACGTCCACGTGCGGCAGGAGCCGGTCCAGCCAGCGCGGCAGCCACCAGTTCGCCCGGCCGAGCAGCGCCATCGTCGCCGGCACCAGCACCAGCCGCACCAGCGTGGCGTCGACGAACACGGCGACCGCCATGCCGACGCCGATCATCTTCACCGTCACGTCGGGGTCGAGCGCGAAGCCGACGAACACCGCGACCATGATGGCGGCCGCGCTGCTGATCACCCGCCCGGTCGCGGACAGGCCGCGGACCACGCTGCCCTTGGCGTCGCCGGTCGCGAGCCAGTCCTCGCGGACCCGGCCGAGCAGGAACACCTCGTAGTCCATGGACAGTCCGAAGAGAACGGTGAACAGCAGGATCGGCACCCAGCTGGAGACCGGCACCGCGTGCGGCAGGCCGACCAGCCGCGCGCCGGCGTCGGTCTGGAAGACCGCGGTCATCACGCCGTAGGCCGCGGCGACCGACAGCAGGTTCATGATCGCCGCCTTCACCGCCACCACCGGCGCCCGGAACAGCACGGTGAGCAGCAGCAGCGACAGCGCCACCACGAACGCGACGACGATCCACAGCCGGTCGGCGAGCCGGTCGGAGATGTCGGCGAACACCGCGACGAGCCCGGTCACCAGCACCCCGGCCGGCAGGACCCCGCCGCGCAGGCGGTCGAGCAGCCGGGTCGTCGCCTCGTCCTGCGGGCCGGTCGTGGGCTCGACCACGATGACGGCCGCGGTGCCGTTGACCGCGGGCGGCGCGACGGCGGCGACGCCGGGCTCGGCGCGCAGCCGCGCCACCAGGCCGTCGACGTCGGGCACCGCGGTGGTGTCGACGGCCAGCAGCAGCGGGCCGTTCGCGCCCGGGCCGAACTCGGCCGAGACCAGGTCGTAGGCGAGCCGGGTGGTGTTCGACGTCGGCTGGCTGCCGGCGTCCTGGGGCCAGGTGCGCATGCCGAGCATGGGCGCGGCCAGCCCGGCGAGCACGACCAGCGAGGCGAGCGCGGCGATGACCGGGCGGCGCCCGACGGCGGCGGCCCAGCGCGCGGTGAGGCTCGTGCCCGGGGTCCGCTCGGGCCGGCCCTTGCGGGCCTTCCGGGGCAGGACACGGTGCCCGGCCAGCCCGCAGAGCGCGGGGACGAGCGTGAGCGCCGCGGCCATCACGGCGACGACGGCGGCGAAGGTGGCGTAGCCGAAGGAGGAGTACACCGGCAGCGTCGCGAGCTTGAGCCCGAACAGGGACACGAGGACGGTGAGCCCGGCCACGACGACCGAGGCGCCCGCGGTGGCGTTGGCCTCGGCGGCCGCCGCCCGCGGGGTGAGGCCGCGCCGGAGGCCCTCGACGTGCCGGGCCACGAGCAGCAGCGCGTAGTCGATGCCGACGCCGAGCCCGACCATGGTGGCGACCGTCGGCGCGGTGTTGCTGATGTCGGTGGCCCGTTCCAGCAGGGCGATGACCGCGGTCGCGATGCCCAGCCCGGCGACGGCCACGACGAGCGGGAGCCCGGCGGCGACGACCGAAGCGAGCGCGAACACCAGGATCAGCAGCGCGGCGACGATGCCGACCGCCTCCGCGGTGCCGCTCGGCGCCGAGATGTTCTCGGCGACCTGGCCGCCGAACTCGACCTGCACACCCTCGCGCTGCAGCGGCGCGGCCGCGGCGCGCAGGGCGTCCATCGCCGAGGTGCCCTGGAAGTCGGTGACCGGGATGTCGTACTGCACCCCGATGAGCGCCGTGTCCCCGTCGGACGAGCGCCGAGCCGGCGCGACGACCCCGGCCGAGGGCATCTTCGCGAGCCGCCCGCGCAGCGCCTCGAGCGCGGCCGGGTCGAGCTCGTGGTCGTCGTGCACGACGACGCGCGCGTCGGCGCCGGACATCTGCGGGAAGTGGGTGCGCAGGAACTCGGTGCCGGCCTGGGACTGGGTGCCGGGAACGTTGTAGTCGTCGTGCGGGGTGCCGCCGAACCCGGCCGACAGGGCGGTGAGGGCGACGAGCGCGATCAGCCACGCGCCGATCGTGCGCCAGGGGTGCGCGGCGGCCGCTCCACCGAGCCGGCCGAGAGAACGGGACAACATGATTCCTCCTCGGGTATGGGATCACCCTGCCGCACCCCGCTTTCAGCCCACTTGGAGCCGACTAAGGACGGCCGGGCCGTCGACTTTCGCAGCTAGGAGCCGCCCCCGGGTCCGGCTGCAGTCGACCAGTCCCTGTTCAACCCGTCATTCGAGGGCCACGCCTTCCAGGCCGTCACCCCGATCCCGGCCCTGGGCCTGTCCGCCGCGAGCACCCTGGCGTTCGTGGCCGGCCACGCGATCTGGAGCATCGCCGTGCCGATCGCCCTGGTGGAGCACCTGACGACCCGGCGCGGACCCTGGCTCGGCCGGCCCGGGCTCGTCGTCACCGCGCTCGTCTACCTCCTCGGGTGCCGGATCATCTACACGGAGATCCGCGACAGCGAGGGCTTCCTCGCGAGCCCGGCCCAGCGGATCGGGGCCGCCGCCGCGGCCCTGGCGCTCATCGGGCTCGCGTTCCTCGCGCGGGGTACCTTCCGGCCGGCCTGGCCGGCGCCGCGGGTCTGGCTCGCCGGGATCCTCGCGTTCGTCGCTGCCACGGTGTTCTTCGCGCGGCCGGAGTCGTGGGCCGGGTTCGCCTTCGGCGTCGCCTGGCTCGCGGCCGGGAGCGTGTGGCTGGCCCGGACCCGCTGGAGCGACAGGCACGTGATGGCGCTCGCGGCCGGGGCCTTGCTGACGTACGCCTGGGGCGGCTTCGCCCTCACCGCGCTGCTGGAGCCGGGCGACCCGGTGCGCTGGTGGGGCAACGCGGGCTTCGCCGCCGGGGCGGTCGCGCTCGTGGTCGCCGGCGCGGTCAGGAGTCCGAGAGCAGCGCCTTCGCCCGCGCCAGCCAGTGCGGGGAGTTCCAGCGGCTAGCCACGTCCGCGGCGAGCTGGAAGGCGGCGGTCGCCTCCTCCGGGCGGTCCTGCAGGCGGTACAGCTCGCCGAGGCTCAGCGCGACCGGCTGCATCGCGAGCGAGGTGCTCGCCACCCCGCCCAGCTGGTCGCGCACCGGCAGCAGGGCCTCGATGACCGGCGGGGCGAGGTCGGCGCGGCCCAGCGCGACGATCGCCTGGGCGCGCACGGTGTAGAAGGCGGAGCCTAAGTAGTCGGGGCGGATCGGGTACTCGGCGATGCGCACCGCCCGCGCCTCGTCGGTCCGCCCGGCCGCGGCCAGGACGAGCGCGTAGGCGTCGAAGCCGACCGCCCCGAGCTCCTGGCAGATCAGCCGGGTCGCGTCGACGAGCTCGGCGAGCCGCCCCTCGCTCTCCATGACGCTGAACGTGCCGATGAAGTGGAAGCTCTCGCCGTGCAGCGAGCCCTGGCGGCGCAACTGCTCGCGGGCCTCGTCGTAGAGGGCGCGCGCGCCGGCCAGGTCGCCCTCGATGTGGGCGAGGGTGGCGCGGGCGGCCAGGTTGATCGCGAGCGGCTCGGCGAGGTGGTAGGCCTCGGCGAGCGTGCCCTGCCGGACCACCGCCGCGCGCACGTCGTCCGGCTCGTTCGCCGCCGCGGCGCAGTTGCCCAGCTGCAGCTCGGCGAGCCACTGATAGGCCACCAGCCCGTGCTCGGCGGCGAGCGCCCGTAGCTCCAGCGCCACCGCGCGGCGGGCCGCCACGTCCCGGTCGAAGGACATGGTCCGGCCCCGCGCGGCCAGCCCGAGCGCGAGCAGCCCCGGGTCGCCGAGGCCGCGGGCGATCTCCAGCGCCGCCCGCCCGGCCGCGGCGCCGCGCTCGTCGATCTCGCCGTCGAGCTCGTTGCTGAGCGCGTCGAGCAGCCGGCAGCGGTCGGCCGGGGTGAGGTCGCCGCGGCGCAGCAGGCCGCTGAGCACGTCGACGATCCGCTCGTCGACCACGCCGTACTCGTGGATCTGCCACGGCGTCGCCACCGTCCACGCGGTGAAGGCCGCGACGAGCAGGTCGTCGCGGTTCGCGGCGGTGGCGACGTCGAGCGCCCGCTGGCGGGTCCGCCGCGCCGCCGCCACCGCGCCCGCGCTGGCCTGAGCCCGCAGCAGCCGCCCGAGCAGGTCGACGAGCAGCGCGTCGCGGTCCCCGGCCACGGTGCCGGCCGCCTCGAGCGCGGCCACCGCGGCGCCGAGCACCTCGGCCGCGGCGTCGTACGCGTAGCGCCGCTCGGCCAGCTCCGCCGCCCGCACCGCGTAGTCGACGGCCGCGGCCGCGGTCTCGGAGGACGCGGCGCGCGCGTAGTGGTAGGCCAGCGCCGGGTAGTCATCGGGCCGCAGCCGCCGGGTGCTGGCCGCGACCCGCCCGTGCATGCGGGCGCGGCGCAGGCGGGACAGGTCGGTGTACATGGTGTCGCGGACCAGCCCGTGCACGAACCGCACGCGTCCGGGCGCCGGCTCGGTGAGCAGGCCGGCGATGAGCCCGGCCTCGAGCGCGTCGAGCACCGTGCCCTCGTCGGCGTCGGCCGCCTCCACGAGCGTCTCGACGTCGGCCTCCCGCCCGACCACGGCGGCGAGGCGCAGCACCGCGACCGCCGCCGGGGGCAGCCGCGACAGCCGCCGCCGCAGCACGTCGCGCACCCCCTCGGGCACCTCGGACGTGGCCACCAGCGCGCCCTCGGAGGCGAGCAGCCGCGCGGACTCGCGCACGTAGAAGGGGTTGCCGCCGGTCCGCTCGGCGAGCGCGGCGAGGGTGCCGGCGTCCACGGCCGTGCCCGCGAACGCCTCGACCAGCCGTGCGACGTCGTCCTGGCCGAGGCCCGGCAGTGGTACCCGCACGGGCGAGCGCCGCGCGAGCGCCGCCATGGTCGCGGCGAGCCGTTCCCGGTTGTCGTTCGGGCGCAGCGCGGCGACGAGCAGCAGCGCCGGCCCGCCCGGCGCGACCAGCTCGGCCGCGCTCTCGAGCAGCATGAGGGTCTCACCGTCGGCCGCGTGCAGGTCGTCGAGGACCACAGCGAGGGGCCGCCCGGCCGCGACCGCGCCGAGCCAGCGCGTGACCGCCCGGTGCAGCCGGAACCGCCCGGCCGCGCCGTCCTCGCCCGGCCCGGCCCCGCCGTCCTCGTCGAGCAGCGGGCGCAGCTCGGGCGCGAGGTCCCCGGGCGGCGCGGTGCCGGCCAGCCCGCGCAGGGCCTCCACCCAGGCCCAGGCCGGCGGCGCGCCCTCGACCTCGGGGCAGCGCCCGACGACCACGAGCCAGCCCTGCCGGGCCAGCTCCTGGCGGTACCGGGCCAGCAGGCTGCTCTTGCCGACCCCCGCCTCCCCGCTGATCAGGACCACGCCCGGGGCGGCGACCGCCCGGAGCGCGGCGAGCTCGTCGGCGCGGCCCACGAACAGGTCATCGGTGTCGGCGGCGGCGCGGTCGGGCGCCGGCGGCGCGGACGGCCCGGCGTTCTCGTACATGCCGCCGGCCAGGATCGCCGTCTCCAGGTCGAGCAGCGCCCGGCCGGGGTCCAGGCCCAGCTCCTCGGCGAGGATCGCGCGCGCCCGGCGCAGGGCGGCCAGCGCGTCGGCCTGCCGCCCGCTGCCCCACAGCGCCAGGGCCAGCAGCCGCCAGCGCTCCTCGCGCAGCGGCGCCTGCCGGGTGAGCAGCTCGGCCTCGGCGACCGCCTCGGCCGCCCCGCCGGCCCGCAGGGTCGCGTCGAGCAGCAGCTCCTGGGCGGCGAGGCGCAGCTCCTCCAGGCGCACCGCCTCCGGCTGGGCCCAGGACTCGGCGGCGAACTCGGCGTAGGCGTCCCCGCGCCACAGCTGCAGCGACGCGCGCAGCAGCAGCCGGGCCCGGTCCGGCTCCGCCGGCAGGGCCGCGCGGGCGTCGGCGAGCAGGCGCTCGAACCGCCAGGCGTCGACGGCCTCCACCGGGAGCCGGATGGCGTAGCCGGGCGGGGCGCTGACCAGCAGACGGGCCGCGGCGCGGCGCTCGCGGTCGGGCTCGAGGAGGCGGCGGAGGTTGGAGACGTACGCCTGCAGCGACGCGATGGCCCGGGGCGGGGCCTCGCCGCGCCAGAGGTCCTCGATCATCCGGTCGACCGAGACGACGTCGCCGCGGGCGGAGAGCAGCAACGCGAGCACGGCGCGCTGACGGGGGCCGCCCAGGTCGGCGGTACCGCCCGCTTCCGTCTCGACCTCGAAGGGTCCCAGTACCCGCAGCAGCATGACGGCCGCCATCGTAATCGCCGCCAAGCGACCTCCAAGACCGCTACAAGACAGTACGGCGACGGTTATGGCCACGAAATCTGAACCGATCGCGGCGCCGGGCCGTCGAGCGGGCGAACCGCAAACGTGAGGAGTCACCCATAATGAGCGCCACCATCGCCACGGCCGAGCGTCCCTGGGTCCAGGAGATGATCGTCGTCCACCGCGTCTTCCGCCGGGAGTCGCAGAACCTGCACGACCTGATCGGCGCCGTCCGCCCGGGCGACACCGCGCGGGCCGCGCGGCTGGCCGGGCTCGCCCGGGAGTACATCGAGGGCCTGCACGGCCACCACACCAGCGAGGACGAGCTGCTCTGGCCCAAGCTGCTGGCCCGCGTCGACCTCGACGCCGAGCTCGTGCTGCGCATGGAGCAGCAGCACCAGACCGTGGACGCCGGGCTGCAAGAGGTCCAGCGCGGGCTCGACGCCTGGGAGCGCAGCCCCGCCGAGCCGGAGCGCGACGCCCTCGTCGCCGCGCTCGCCCGGCACCGCCGCGACCTGCTCCTGCACCTCGACGAGGAGGAGCGGCAGGTCCTGCCGCTCATCCACGAGCACATCACGGCGGCGGAGTGGGCCGAGCTGGGCGAGCACGCGCGCACGAAGACGCCGAAGGACAAGCTGCTGTTCATGCTGGGCGCGCTGCTGGAGGACGCCACGCCGGAGGAGCGCACCCGGTTCCTGGCGCTGCTGCCCCTCCCGGCGCGGGTGCTGTGGAAGCTGATCGGCAAGCGCTCCTACGACAAGCAGATGCGCGAGATCCGCAACCCCTAGTTCGAGGCGTACCCGGGCAGCTCGCCGGTCCCGTCGGCCGACTCCACCCGGTCGACGTGGCCGTCGAAGTCGTCGTCGTGGTAGATCAGGTCGATCTTGCCGTCGTGGTCCTGGTCGTACGCCACCTGGTCGACCAGGCCGTCGTGGCTGGTGTCCCACATCGCCACGTCGGTCCGGCCGTCGCCGTCGGTGTCGGCCAGAAGCATGTCGACCCGGCCGTCGCCGTCGGAGTCGTAGCCGACCGTCTCCGCGTCCCCGCCCATCTCCCCGGCCGACAGCCCGGGGTCGCCGGCGCCGGACCCGGGGTCGGCCGAGGAAAGCCCGGCCGTGCCGTAGGACTCGGCCGTCAGCGGACCGTGGCCGAACACCGCCTCGGGGTCGGCCACGTCGTCCGGGCCGAGGTCCAGGTGGTAGTCATCGGACGACAGGCCCCAATCGGTCATGCCCCCACATTAGGTCGATTCGACCGGGGCCGCCTCGCCGCGCTCCGCCGACAGCTTGGCCCGGCGCATGCCGTAGCCGAAGTACACGACCAGCCCGACCGCCATCCAGATGAGGAACCGCACCCAGGTGACCACGGGCAGGTTCAGCATCAGCCACAGGCTCGCCAGCACGCTGACGATGGGCAGCACCGGCACCAGCGGCGCCTTGAAGCCGCGCGGCAGGTCGGGCCGGGTGCGGCGCAGCACGACCACGCCGATCGACACCACGATGAACGCGAACAGGGTGCCGATGCTGGTCAGCTCGGACAGTTCGGACAGCGGCACGAACGCGGCCAGCACGAGCACGACCGCGCCGGTGATCGCCGACATCACCCACGGGGTACCGAAGCGCGGGTGGACCTTGGCCAGCACCGGCGGCAGCAGGCCGTCGCGGGCCATCGCGAAGGAGACCCGGGCCTGGCCCACCAGCAGGACCAGGATCACCGAGGTGATGCCGCAGACCGCGCCCAGGGAGATCAGGTTGGCCGCCCAGCCCTGCCCGGCCAGGTCGAACGCCTTGGCCAGCGGGGCCGCCGTGTTCAGGTCGCCGTAGTGCGCCATGCCGGTGACCACGAACGACACCGCCATGTAGAGCACCCCACAGATGATCAGCGAGCCGATGATGCCGCGGGGCACGTCGCGCTGCGGGCGGGCGGTCTCCTCGGCGGTCGTCGCCACCACGTCGAAGCCGATGTACGCGAAGAACACGATCGACGCCGCGGCCACGACGCCGAACCAGCCGAAGTGCTGGGGCGTGATCCCGGCGAGCACCTGCAGCAGCGGCGCGTCGCCGCCCGAGGACTTGGCGGAGGGCTCGGCGGCGGGGATGAACGGCTTGTAGTTGGCCGCCTTGATGAAGAACAGGCCCAGGCCGATGACGAAGATGACGACGGCCAGCTTGATGATCACCAGGACGCCGGTGATGCGCCCGGAGAGCTTGGCCCCGACGATCGCCACGATCGAGAGGACCAGCACGATGAACGCGGCGCCGAAGTCGGGGCGGGCCACGTCGCCGGCGAGCCACGAGGGCAGGTCGAAGAGCTCCTGGAGGTACGCCGACCAGCCCCGCGACACCACGGCGGCGCCCAGCGCCAGCTCCAGGCACAGGTCCCAGCCGATCACCCAGGCGACGAACTGGCCCAGGGTGGCGTAGGAGAAGGTGTACGCCGACCCGGCGACCGGCACCGTGGAGGCGAACTCCGCGTAGCAGAGGGCGGCCAGCGCGCACACGATGCCGGCCAGGGCGAACGACAGCACGATCGCGGGCCCGGCGTTGCGGGCCGCCTGCTGTCCGGTCAGCACGAAGATGCCCGTGCCGATGATGACCCCCACGCCGAAGACGGTCAGGTCGAAGGCGGAGAGATTCTTGCGCAGCTTGTGGCCGGGCTCGTCGGTGTCCCGCATCGACTGCTCGATCGACTTGGTGCGAAAGAGGGACGACATGGGACACGACATGCCCGATTGCCGACAGCTCTACACGTCGGGCCTTCGAGGAGTACTATAAAGCCTATCGGTTGAATAGGAATTCACGAGGGGGCGCAATGGGGCGCACGGGCACCACGGTCATCGTGGGCGGCGGCTGTAGCGGCGCGCTGGCGGCGATCCACCTGAGCCGGGACCCGTTCCACCAGGTCGTGATCGTCGATCCGGCGCCGCCGGCCGAGCTCGGGCGCGGGGTGGCGTACCGCACCCGCCACCCGGCTCACCTGCTCAACTCGCGCGCGGCCGCGATGAGTGCCCTCGCCGACCAGCCCGACGACTTCGTGCGCTGGTGCCGCGACCAGGACCTGGGCATCGGCCCGGCCGAGTTCGCCCCGCGGGGGGTGTTCGGCGACTACCTGCACGACCGGCTGCGGGCCGCCACCTTCACGCACGTGCGCGCCACGGCGACCCGGGTGCGCGGCGACGGCACGGTCGAGCTGCGCGGCGGCGGCACTCTGCGCGGCGACCGGGTGCTCCTCGCGCTCGGGCACGGCGCGCCGGCCGTTCCGCCCGGGCTGGCGCGGCTGCGGGAGCACCCGCGGTACGTGGCCAATCCGTGGGATTCGGGGGTCCTGGACGGGATCGCGGGCGATCGGCCGGTCCTGCTGATCGGCACCGGGCTGACGGCCGTGGACGTGGCCGTGGCGCTCGAGGGGCGCGCGCCCGTCGTGGCGGTCTCGCGCCGCGGCCTGCTCCCCCGCACGCACGCGGACGTACTGCCGGCCGATCGCTCGTTCGAGTACCACGGAAGCGACCTGGCCGGTCTGATGCGCGCGGTGCGGAAGTTCGCCGCGACCCAGCCGGACTGGCGCAGCGCCGTCGACGCTCTCCGGCCCCGGACCGACGAGCTGTGGCGGCGGCTCTCCCCCGACGCCCGTCAGCGGTTCCTGCGCCACGTCGCCGTGTGGTGGGAGGTGCACCGCCACCGGATGCCCCCCGCGTCGGCCGCGCGCGTCGACCGGACCCTGCGCGTCGTCCGCGGTCCGGTCGAGGGCGAGTGGACGGCCGTGGTCAACTGCACCGGCCCCCAGGGCATCGCCGCCACCGAGGTCGGGCGCGCGCTGCTGCGCGACGGCCTGGCCCGGCGCGACGACACCGGCCGCGGCCTCGACGTCGACGAGTGCGGCCGGCTCGTCGGACCGTCCGAGCGGCTGTTCACGATCGGCCCGGCCCGCCGGGGCGCCTGGTGGGAGACGACCGCCGTGCCGGAGATCCGCCGGCAGGCCGAGCGGCTAGGCCGCGACCTGCTTGAGCGTCATGACGTGCTCGACCAGCGCGATCAGCACATCCTTGACCGAGCGCCGATCCCGCGCATCGCAGAGCACGACCGGCACGTCCGGGTCGAGGTCCAGCGCCTTGGCGATCTGCGCCGCACTGTGCTTCTGCACGCCGTCGAAGCAGTTCACCGCGACCAGGAACGGGGTGGAGCGGCGCTCGAAGTAGTCCACCGACGGGAAACAGTCGGTCAACCGGCGGGTGTCGGCCAGCACCACCGCCCCGAGCGCGCCCAGCGCCAGCTCGTCCCACAGGAACCAGAACCGGTCCTGGCCCGGCGTGCCGAACAGGTACAGCACGATGTCCTGGTTGATGCTGATCCGGCCGAAGTCCATGGCCACGGTCGTCGTGCGCTTGCCCTCGACGCCGTGCACGTCGTCGATGCCGACGCCGGCGTTGGTGAGCACCTCCTCCGTCTGGAGGGGGCGGATCTCGCTCACCGCGCTGACCAGCGTGGTCTTGCCGACGCCGAACCCACCCGCGATGAGGATCTTCACCGCGAGGGGAACGTGACCGTCAGAGCGCTCGGAGGCCATTGACAACCGCCTTGAGGATGCGATCGTCGGGCCGCTGCGGCCCGACGGACTGGTCGTACTCCGGTTCGTACATCTCGATCAGCTCCTGCTGCAGCAGATCGCCGAGCAGGACGCGCACAACGCCGAGCGCGAGGTCGAGATGGGAGGCGAGCTCGGCGACCGACACCGGCTCACTGGTGCGCGCCAGTATCGCGCGCTGCTCGGGCAGGAGGTTCTGCTCGCCCGAGCCGTCGGCCCGGCTCACCACGAAGGCGACGAGGTCGAAGGCGCCGACCGCCGGACGGGCACGGCCGCCCGTCACGGCGTACGGCCGGACTACCGGGCCGGCGTCGGAGTCCATCCAGGCGTGATCACGCTCACCCCGCGGCATCGTGCGCGGGGCCCGGTCGTGACGGTGCGGTGAGGTACTGCCCGACCCTGGTCACCAGCATCGCCATCTCGTAGGCGATCACGCCGATGTCCGAGTCGGCGGCGCTGAGCACCGCCAGGCAGGCCCCCTGCCCGGCGGCGGTGACGAACAGGAACGAGTTGTCCATCTCCACGATGGTCTGGCGGACCGAGCCGCCGTTGAACTGCCGCCCGGCGCTGCGGGCGAGGCTCTGGAAACCGGACGCGACGGCCGAGAGGTGCTCGGCGTCGTCGCGCCCGAGTCCGCTGGACGCGCCCATGAGCAGCCCGTCGGCGGAGAGCACCACGGCGTGCTGCGCCGACTCGACCCGCTCGACGAGATCGTCGAGGAGCCAGTCGAGCTTGCCGGTGCGGCTCGTCGAGTGCGTCACTTATGCGTCCCTTTCCGGTGCGTTCGGGTCGTCGCCGGGCGGGATCTGCCCGGCGTCGCGGCGGCCCTTGGTGAAGCCGGCCTGCAGCGACGTCATCATCGCGCGGGTCTGCTCGGGCGAGCGCCCGCCGACCGAGGTGGTCGCGAACTGGGCCGCGGGGATGCCGTCGACGGTGCGCTCCTCCTCCGGCCGCTCGCGCAGCTGCGGCGCGAGGCTGGCCTGCCGCCGGCGGCGCGGCAGCCCGTCGTCGGTGAGCTCGGCGTCCTCGGGCTCGGATTCGGGTTCGGGTCGGCGGTTCTCGACGGACACCCGCGGGAGCGGTACCGCCGGCGCCGGTACCGCCGGGGCCGGCGCGGCCGGCGGGGGCACGAAGTACTCGACCGGCTGCTCGGCCGACGGCGCGGAGGCCGACGGCGGGACCAGCTCGATCGTCGGGCGCACCACGTCGGCGGCCTCCAGCTCCAGCACCGCCTCCTCGGCCGCCTGGCGCTCCTCGGCCGGCGTCGGCGCGGTCAGCTCGTGCGTGGCCCCGGTGATCAGGTGCGGCGGGATCAGCACGACCGCGGTGATGCCCCCGTACGCCGAGGCGCGCAGGGTGACCCGCACCCCGTGCCGCGCGGCGAGCAGCGCCACCACGAACAGGCCGAGCCGGGCGGAGTTGCCCGGGTCGAACTCCGGCGGCTGGGCCAGCCGGTGGTTGGCCTCCTCGATCGCCTCCGGCGCCATGCCCAGGCCGCGGTCCTCGACCTCGATCGCGTACCCGTTCGGCACCAGCTGCCCGCTGATCTGCACCCGGGTGTGCGGCGGCGAGTACGCGGTGGCGTTCTCGATCACCTCCGCGAGCAGGTGGATGACGTCGGCGACGGCCCGGCCGACCAGCGACGCCTCCGGCAGGGCCAGGAACCCGACCCGCGCGTAGTCCTCGACCTCGGAGACCGCGCCGCGGATCACGTCGACCATCGGCACCGGGTTGCGCCAGCCGCGGCCGGGCGCGGCGCCGGCCAGGATGACCAGGTCCTCGGCGTGGCGGCGCATGCGGGTGGCGAGGTGGTCGACGCGGAAGAGGTCCTCGAGCTCCTCGGGGTCGGTCGTGCGCCGCTCCATGCGGTCGAGCAGGCCGAGCTGGCGGTGCAGCAGGGTCTGGCTGCGCCGGGCGATGTTGAGGAAGACCTCGTTGAGGCCCTGCCGCACCTGGGCCTCCTGTACCGCGGACTGCACGGCGGTGCGCTGCACGGCGCTGAACGCGTTGCCCACCTTGCCGATCTCGTCGGCGCCGTACTCCAGCGGCGGCGCCGCCGTCACCACGTCGATCTTCTCCCCGCGGCGCAGCTGGGCCACCAGCGCCGGCAGGCGCACGTCGGCGAGGTCCTGAGCGTCCTGGCGCAGGCCGACCAGGCGGCGGATGATCGAGCGGCCGATGCGGATCGACAGCAGGATCGACAGGACGACGGCGAGGAGGCCGAGCACGCCGGCGCCGACGACGCGCAGCAGGATGCCTGTCGCGACCGGGCCGGCGTCGGCCACGATGACGTCGCCGAAGCGCAGGTCGAAGTTGCGCAGCTGGGCGAAGAGCTTGTCGTAGGCGTCCCGCCAGGCGGCGATGTCGATCGGCAGCCCCGCGCCCGGCCGCGCGTCGGACAGGATCTTGTTCTCCAGGTCCTGGACGCGCTTGTAGGAGTCGCTGGTGACGATCGGGTCCCAGATCTCCTGGCCGCTGCTGGGCAGGTCGTAGGTCGCGTCGGCGTAGACGTTGCGCTTGGCCCCGATGGTCGCGATCAGGTCGGAGCTCTCGGTGTTCTGGAACCGCCCGGCCGCGGCCACCCCGTTGATCATCGCGTCCTCGCGGGCGAGCTGCTCGCGGCCGCGGCTGGTGGCGATGACGATGCGGGCGTTGCGGGTGAGCTGGGCGTCGCTGACGCCCGGCAGCGAGTCGTACCAGTGGTAGATCGCGTCGATCGGCCAGTTGTAGACGTCCATCGCCTCGGCCCGCGCGATCTGGCCCGAGGTGATCCGGGCCCGGTCGGCCGCGAGCTGGTCGAACTGGTTGATGACCTCACGCAGGCGGGCCCGGGACACCTCGGGGATCGCGTCCTGGAGGTTGCTGTCGTCGGCCCGGTGGCGGAAGTCGGTGAGCACCTCGTCGACCTTGGCGCGCTGCTCGTTGAGCGCCTTGGTCTCGGGCCGGCCCTCCTGGCGCCCGGTGGCCAGGAACACCTGGGTGAGCATCCGCTCACGCTGCAGCGCGACGATCACGTTCTCGGACGGCTTGCTCGACAGCTCGGAGTACGTCTGGCTGTTGAGCAGCTCGGCCGCGGCCCCGGTGGTGAGCGACGTCGCGAACACCCACATCACCACGAGCGATGCCAGCGGGGGCAGCAGCAGCGTGATGATCTTGGCGCGGATCGACCAGGTACGGATTCTCCACGAAGGGCTTCTCATGCGGTCGGTTCCTCGCTGGGGTCGCGGGGCAGAGGGGTGGCGCCTCGGGCATGATACGGACAGGTTGGGCCGGAAGTCACCAGCAAGGTTGTCAGGGGTACGAAGTGGTCTAGCCCCTTTTTCCGCCCTTCGACCGGTGTACGGCGGGCGCCGCGGGGCAGCCCGGCGACATGCGACGTGGACGCTGGGTGGTGGCCATCCTGGCCTGGGTGCTGTGCGCGGGCGGGCTGGCCGCCCTGGCGCTCAACGCGAGCGTCCAGGGGCGAAAGGCCCTGCTCAAGGCGGCCCGACCGGCCCCGGGCGCGCCCGCGACGCCGTCGCCCTCCCCCTCGCCGGACGCGCCGCGGATCCTGCGCACGCCGGGCGGGAACGTCGTCGCCGGCTGCGACGGAAGTCAGGTGCGGGTTCGTTACCTCAGCCCCGCCGCCGGATTCCACATCGTGAGCGCCGACCGTGCGCCGGGGCCGCAGTCCCGCGTCACGTTCAAGTCCGACGGCCGCGAGGTCCGGGTGGTCGTGCGCTGCGCCGGGGACGGCCCGCACGCGGACGTCGAGGGTTAGGTCGCACATCGACCACAATTTATCTCATCCGGACCGAAAGGTCATATCGCCCGTTCCAGCAGCCCGAGCCGGTCCGGCACCACCGCGGTACCGACGCCACGGATCGCCATCGAGGCGCAACGCTGTGCGACATCCGCGGCCTCGGCCAGCCCCGCCCCGGCCAGCCGCCCGAGCACGAACCCGGCCAGGTAGGCCCCGCCCGCCCCGGCCGCGTGGGCGACGGGCGCCGGGGGTGCGGCGGTCCCGACCGTCTCCCCGTCGAGGCTGAGCACCGCCGAGCCCTCGGCGTCAAGCGTCACCGCGACGACGGCGGCCCCGGTACGGCGCAGCAGCTGGCCCCGGTCGCGCTCCCGGTCGAACTCCCCCGCCTCCCGGCCCAGCACGCGGGCGGCCTCGCCCCGGTTCGGGGTGACCAGGTCGGGCCCGGTCGGCGCCCACACCGCCAGGTCGTGCGCGTCGACGGCGAAGAGCGGCAGGTCGAGGCGGCGGGCCGCGAGCAGCGCCCGGACCTCGGGCCCGAGCGTGCCGGCGCCGTGGTCGCAGACGACGACCGCGTCCTGGCGCGGCTCGGCGCTCAGGGCCTCGCCGAGCCGGCGCAGGAGCGTCTCGGTCGCGACCGGGCTGAGCGCGCCGGTGTCGCCGTCGTCGAAGCGGACGAGGATGTACCCGTCGGCGACCACCCGCCGCTTGGTGACCGTACGGCGGCCGACCGCGGTCACGAGCCGGTCGGCCACGCCGGCGTCCCACACGCACGTGCGTAGCCGGGCCCCGGCGTCGTCGTCGCCCACGGCGCCGACGAGCGTGGTCCGCGCGCCGAGCGCGGCGAAGTTGGCCGCGGTGTTGGCCGCGCCGCCACACACCTCGCGGGTGGCGTCCAGGGCGATCACGGGCACGGGGGCCTCCCGGCTCAGCCGGGCCGGGGTGCCGCACAGCCAGCCGTCGAGCAGCGCGTCGCCCACGACCAGCACCGCGGCGTCGCGCCAGCCTTCGGCCAGCGCCGCAAAATTGCCTGAGGTCTGCACCGGCGGCCGCTACCCGGCTGAGCGCGCTTCATTCCCTGCGATATCGGGCCCGGCCCTGCAATGATTGGACAATCGAACGCGCAGACGTGGCGATCATCGGCGGGGGCGTCGCCGGCCTGTCCCTCGCCGCCGAGCTCGCCGAGCTGGATGGCCGGATGGTGGAGCGCTCGGGCGGCCTGCGCCCGGAGCTGCGCATCGTGCTGCTCGAACGGGAGAACCAGTTCGCGTACCACTCGACCGGACGCTCGATCGCGGCCTTCTCGGAGAGCCTCGGCTCCCCGGAGCAGCGCGCCCTCGCCCGGGCCGCGCACGCCATCCTCGACGCGCTCGGGGCCGAGTCCGGCACTCCGCTGCTGCGGGCCCGGCCGCTCGTCTGGGTCGCCGGCCCCGACCACCTCGGCGCGCTCAACGACCTGCTGACCGCGAACCCCTCCCTGCGCGTCGTCGACCCGGCGGCCGCCCAGACCCTCTGCCCCGCGCTGCGCCTCGAGGCCACGGCCCGCGCCGCGGTGGAGCGCACCGCCCAGGACGTCGACGTGGACGCGCTGCAGCAGCAGTACCGCGACCGCGCGACCGCCGCCGGCGCCGTCCTGCGCACCGCGGTCGGCCTGGAGTCCGGCGTCTGGAACCCGGCCCGCGCGGAGTGGACGGTCACCACCGACCGCGGCGAGCTGACCGTCGCGCGGATCGTCAACGCCGCCGGTGCCTGGGCCGACGCCGTCGCGGCCCGCCTGGAGGTGCCCGTCGCCGGCCTGACCAGCTACCGCCGCACGGTCGCGATCGCGGCCGCGGACGGCATCGGCCCGGGCTGGCCCCTGGTCGTGGACGTGGCGAACCGCTACTACTTCCGCCCGGAGCGCGGCGGCCTGCTGATCTGTGCGGCCGACGAGACCCCGAGCCCGCCCACCGACGCGGTCGCCGCGCCCCAGGACGTGAGCGTGGCCCTGGAGCGCGTGACGGCCGCGACGACGCTGCGGCTCGAGCGGGTGCGCACGAGCTGGGCGGGGCTGCGCACGTTCGCCCCCGACCGCAACCCGATCCTGGGCCCCGACCCGAAGCAGGACGGCTTCTACTGGTTCGCGGGCCTCGGCGGCACCGGCATCCAGACCGCCCCGGCCCTCGCGCGCCTGGCCGCGGCCCAGCTGCTGGGCGAGCCGTTCGAGATTCCCGGCCTGCGCGCCGAGAAGCTGCTACCCCGCTGATCGCAGGCGCTCGGCCGCGTCGGCATCGGGGACCGGCGGGGCGGCGGGGAGGGCGCCCGGGGTGCGCAGCAGGGCGCGGTCGGCGTCGTCGACGAAGGACAGGTCCGCCTCCACGTGGCGGGTGGCCGCCGAGAGCAGCAGCGCCACCACCGGGTCCTCCGCCTTGCGCCGCAGGCCGTCGAGGTTGCGCAGCTCGCGCATGAGATAGGTGCGCTGCTGGGTCAGCACCGTCTTCACCGTGTCGGCGTCGCCGGAGCGGGCCGCCGCCGTCACCTTGAGGAAGAAGTCGTCGCGGAACCCGCCGCTGCGCGGGGACGCCTCGCCCAGCCAGCGCCGCAGCTCGCCGCGGCCGGCGTCGGTGATCTCGTAGACCACGCGGTCCGGCTTGATCGCCTGGGCGTGCCGCTGCGACACCACCATCCCGTCGCGGGAGAGCCGGTCCAGGATCTGGTACAGGTGGCCGATGTTCAGCGGGCCCCACTGGGGGCCGACCGCCGTCTCGAAGGCGCCCTTGAGCTCGTAGCCGTAGCTCGGCCCGTGCGACAGCAGCGACAGCACCGCGTGATGGATCGGCATGCCCCGAGATTCTACCCCCTTGCATTGTCACAATGCAGTAGTCCAGAGTAGGGCGCGTGATCCCATTCATCTGGGCGCATCTACGGGGACGCGGCGGCCGGTCGGTGGCGCTCCTGCTCGGCGTGCTCGTGGCCACCACCGGCTTCACCGTGCTCACCGGCGCCACCGACACCGCCCGGCTACAGGTGACCGGCGAGGTCGACCGCAGCGCCGACGCCGCGTACCAGGTGCTGGTGCGCCCCAAGGGCACCCGCACGCACCTGGAGGACGATCGGCAGAAGGTGCGCCCGAACTCCCTCAGCGGCATCTACGGCGGGATCACCGCCGACGAGGCGGCCCGGATCGCCGCCCTCGACGGCGTCGACGTGGCCGCGCCGATCGCCATGGTCGGCTACGCCAACCAGACCCGCTTCGCCTCCGTGGACGTCACCGCCCTGGTCGACCGCTCGCTGGACCGCCAGCTCATCCGCGTCGACCGCACGTTCCTGGCCGACCACGGGCTGAGCAGCGCGCAGGGCCGGGCCGAGTTCCTGTACGTCACCAAGCACCGGCTCGCCTGGCCGAAGCTCAACGGGGCCAGCTCGTCGGGCATCCAGTTCAGCGACGGCTCGGTCCGCCCGGGCGCGGAGCTCTGCGACGATTCGATCGCCGTGCTCGAGGACGGCGCGCCGGTCTGCCAGTGGATCGACGTGGGCGAGATGAGCAACCTGATGAGCGACCTGCAGGGCGCCCAGCTCACCATCCTGCAGCTCCTGCCGGACGGCCGGTTCCAGCAGGGCTCGATGGGCGACCTCGCCGACCAGGTCGTGACCACGGACACGGCCTCGGTGACGCTGACCTGGAAGACGCCGATGCTGCTCGCCGCCGTCGACCCCGCGGCCGAGGCGCGGCTGGTCGGCCTGGACCGGACGCTCACGGCCGGGCACTACCTCGGCCCCACCGACTCCCTCGGCCGGGCGCCCGCGCCGGTCAACGAGCCGATCGTGCCGGTGCTCTCGGTCGAGCGGCCCTACCCGGACAACAGCCTGCGCATCGGCCTGAGCCGGGTGCCCCTGAGCGCCCCGCCGCCCGGCGACACGCCCCCGCACGCCCTGGCCGCGCTCGACGCGATGACGGGCCCGAACCTGGAGACCCGGGCGGTGCAGTCACGCCCGCAGGCCGTCGGGGACGAGATCTTCCTCGACCCGTTCATGCGCGTCGGCGGCGTCGACTACGTCGAGGCGCCGGACGGCTCGCTCAGCGCGGTGCCCGTCGCGACCAACCCGGAGGCGTGGCGGGTGAAGGACATCGAGGGCGTCCACCTGCCGTGGCAGCTCTACGACACCTCGTACCGCACCGTCGCGCAGTCCAGCAAGCTCGGCTACGCCCAGGTCTCGGGCGTCTACGACCCGAGCCGGGTGCAGACGTTCGACCCGCTGAGCAAGGTACCGATGGAGACCTATCAGGCCCCCGAGGCCACCGGAGGCGACCAGCGCACCCGTGACCTGCTCGGCGGCGGCGCGCTGCGGCCCGGCGGCAACCCGGCCGGCTACCTGGCCACCCCGCCGACCCTGCTGACCAGCCTCGCCCTGCTCGACCAGCTCTACGAGACGCTCGGGCTGAGCACCGCGCGCAAGGCCCCAGTCTCCGCGGTGCGCGTGCGGGTGGCCGGGGTGCACGGCTTCGACGCGGCCGCGCGGGAGCGGGTGCGGGTCGTCGCCGAGCGCATCGCCGCCGCGACCGGGCTCGACGTCGACATCACGTACGGCTCGTCGCCCCAGCCGCAGGCCGTGGACATCTCGGCGGGCAAGTTCGGCCGCCCGGCGCTGCGGCTGTCGGAGCTGTGGACCCGCAAGGGGGTCGCCGCGGCGATCGTCAGCGCCGTGGACCGCAAGAGCGTCGTGCTGTTCGTCCTGGTACTCGTGGTCTGCGCGCTGTTCCTCACCAACGCGGTCGCGGCCGGGGTCCGCGACCGGCGCACCGAGCTGGCGACGCTCACCGCGCTCGGCTGGCCGGCCCGGCGCGTGTTCGGCGCCGTGCTCGGCGAGGTCGCCGCGATCGGGCTGGTCGCGGGGGCCGGGACGATGCTGCTCGCGGCGCCGCTCGGGTACCTGCTCGACGTGCGCGTGCCGTGGGGGCGGGCGCTGCTGGCGGTACCGATAGCGCTGCTTCTGGCTCTTCTGGCCGGGCTGCTGCCGGCGCTTTCCGCCGCCCGGGCGCGTCCGGCGAAGGGGCTGCGGCCCGTCGCGTCCCGGCCGCGGCGGGCCGGGCGTCCGCGCGGGCCGATCGGGCTGGGCCTGCGCAACCTGCTGCGGGTGCCCGGGCGGACCCTGCTCGGCGCGTGCGCGCTGGCGATCGGGATCACCGCGGCCACGGTGCTGGGCGCGATCACCTTCGCCTTCCACGGCGCCATCGTCGGCACGCTGCTGGGCGACGCGGTGTCGCTGCAGGTGCGCTCGGTCGACGCGGTCGCGGTGGCGGCCACGGTACTGCTGGGCGCCCTCGCCGTCGCCGACGTGCTGTACCTCAACATCCGCGACCGCTCGGCCGAGCTCGCGACGCTGCGTGCCACCGGCTGGACCTCCGGCGCCCTGGGCCGCCTGGTCGCCGCCGAGGGCCTCGGCATCGGCGTGCTCGGCGGCCTGCTCGGGGCCGGGCTCGGCCTCGGCGGCGCGGCCTGGCTGGTCGGCACCGTGACCGCCGGCCTGGTCTGGACCGCGCTCGCCGCGCTCGGGGCCGGGCTCGGCCTCGGCGGCGCGGCCTGGCTGGTCGGCACCGTGACCGCCGGCCTGGTCTGGACCGCGCTCGCCGCGCTCGCGGCCGGCGCGCTGGTGGCCACCGCGGCCGCGATCGTCCCCGCGCTGCTGCTCCAGCGCCTGCCCACCGCCCGCCTGCTCGCCGAGGAGTGACCATGCCCGCCGACAATGCCGGAGCCACGCTCGCTGTCACGGGGCTCACCAAGCGCTTCTCGACCGGCGGGCCGGACATCGTCGCCGCCGACGAGTTGACGCTGGAGGTGGCCGCGGGCAGCTTCACCGCCGTCACCGGGCCGAGCGGCTCGGGCAAGTCGACCCTGCTGCACCTGGTCGGGGCGATCGAGTCGGCCGACGCGGGGACGATCGTCGTGGACGGGGTGGACGTGACGGCGCTGCGGCGGCGCCGTCTGAGCGAGTACCGCCGGACGGTCGGCTTCGTGTTTCAGCGGTACCACCTGTTGCCCGCCCTCACCGCCCTGGACAACGTGATCGCCCCGGTCCTGCCGTTCAAGGTCGGGTTCGACAAACGCGCCCGCGCCCGGGAACTGCTCGACGCGGTCGGGCTCGCCGGCCGGGAACGGTCGCTGCCGGCCCAGCTCTCCGGCGGCCAGCAGCAGCGGGTGGCGATCGCCCGGGCGCTCATCGGCTCGCCCCGGCTGCTGCTGGCCGACGAGCCGACGGGCAACCTCGACTCGGCCAACGGCACGCAGATCCTCGACCTGCTGCTGGACCTGCGCGACGAGCGCGGCATGACCGTCCTGCTGGCCACCCACGAGCAGCACATCGCGGCCCGCTGCGACCGGCTGATCCGCCTCGGCGACGGCCGGATCGAGGAGGACATCGACCTGACGTCGGGCGAGCCCCCGGAGTCGACCCTGGCGCGCGCCACCCAGCTGCGGCTTTAAGTCGGTTTTTACCCCTTTTCGCGGTACGGTCGAATTTACGTGCCTGCGGGTCGGGGGTGGTATGGCCGCAGCTTGATACCGGCGTGCTCACGCAGCCCGAACGCCTGCGTGCCCTGCACCGCGCCTGCCTTCTGCTGAGCTCCTCGTCGGCCCCGGTCGACGGCCTCGTGCGGCTCGCCGCCCGCTCCGGGCACCACCTTCGTCGTCCGCCTGCCGGCCTACTGCCCCTGAGCGTCCGCCCGGCGCGTTCGCGGCTTTGTGCGCATCGGGCAGGCTGGGGATCGCCACACCGGCCGAAGGGGCGAGGAACGTCTCGACCGCCCTGGACCTCGTCTTCGATGCCCCGGCGCCCGACGGCGTGCATTGGGTGCCGGACAAACGCGGCCCGTTTTGGCTGGCTGCGAGGTGACCTGGTAGCCTGATTCATCGCGCTAGGTGACGCGCCGTCGTGCCGTGCGCTCAAGGAATCCAACCCGAGCTATCAAGACGAGGCTGTCGCGTGGCGAACATCAAGTCCCAGATCAAGCGCAACCGGCAGAACGAGAAGCGCCGCCTGCGCAACAAGTCGGTGAAGTCGTCGCTGAAGACGGCCATCCGCAAGTTCCACGAGGCGAGCGCCGCGGGCGACAACGAGACCGCCGCCGCGCTGCTGCGTGACGCTTCCCGCAAGCTGGACAAGGCCGCCAGCAAGGGCGTGATCCACAAGAACCAGGCCGCCAACCGCAAGTCGGCGATCACCAAGAAGCTGCACGACCTGACGTCCGCCTGACCTTCGCGGACCGCAGTTTCAGCCCTGCGAAAAGCGCCGCCCACAGCCGTGGAGCGGCGCTTTCGCCGTGCCCTGATGCGAACGCCCAGCTCGGTCGTCAGCCCGGCACGTGCCCATGCGCGCGACCGGCCTCCGGATTCCCCACCTGACCTGTTCGCCGGGCAGACGACCCCGCTGCATGGCCACGGCCCCACACCGCGCACGCCGGCCTCCCTCCGCGGCACTCCCCTGGCGGCCCCCGATCGCGGCAGCAAAAAAGTGGCCTTGGAACAGCGGGAGACGAATCTCGCCGGCCCTCCAAGGCCACATCCACCGGCACTCACGCGCCGGATAAATCGGATTTACCGGTTACCTGCCGACCCTCGAGACGCGCCGGCGGCACAAAGCTCCGGACTCTGGCGAACCGCCCCTGGTTGATCCCACCGGTACGCTGCCGCGCCATCTCGTCCTCCGACCGTCAGCCCCGATCGGCCATGCCGCCCGGTCGCGAAGTGCCCCGGCGTGACATTGCCGTCGGTGTCCTCCGACCGCCGCCGCCTCGGTGGCTGCTGCCGCGCATGCCGCCCGGTCGTCTCCCGGTTCAGCGGCTGCGTGTCGTCCCGCGAGTGCGCCCCGGTCTCCGGCTCCTCGTCGTACCGCCGGTGCTCCCCAGAGCCGCTGTCGTACCCCGCGCCGTTGTCATACCCGGCGCGGTAGGCCTCCCCGCGCGCTGCCAGGTCGCGACCCCGGTCGAGACGTCGGCCCCGGCGGAGGCGTGCGCCCCGGCCGTGGCGTCGGCCCCGGCCCGCGCCCCCGAAGCGGTCCCAGCCTGAGCCGCGGTAACAGCCCCGGCCCGCGCCCCGGTAACGGCGCCGGCCCCAGCCCGGGCCCCGGCGGAGACGTCGGTCCCAGCCCCGGAGCGGGTCGCGGTCCGAGCCCGGGTCATCTCGGCCCGATCGAGCGCGGTCGTGGTACGCCGGGGAACCGAGGCCGTCTCGTCGGTGCGGTCATCCGATTCACCCGGGTGGATGACGCCCGATCGAATGAACCCCGATCACCTCCGCGCGCCATGGCCCGGGCGCGCTCGGACCCGCCGATGACCATGTCGTTGACCTTCACCATGATCGCCACGACGGTAGGCAGTACCGGCACCGCCCACCAGCTGACCAGTTCCGCCAGCGCCAGCAGCACCCCCGGCGGCGATCATGCACTCGAACAGCAGGAAACTCACGAACCCGCCCACGTGCAGGTGCCGAAGTCGCAGCGCACGTACGTAGAGCGGTGCCTGTTACGCGAACCCGTTGCTCGTCGTCATCGTCCTATACCTCCACCGCGCGCAGCGACCACTGCGAACACCGCCCGCTCGAGCGCATAGCCGCGGTCATCAGATCCACCCTTCACGGCGGCGTTGCACTCTGCAGCCGCTCGCATGGCATCAACGAGCGCCTCGGCCGTCCAGCCACGGGCTTGGCGCTGCGCGCGTTCGACCTTCCACGGAGGCATTCCCAAACTTCCGGCGAGTTGATATGCGTTGCCCTTGCCGGCGGCGGCCACCCGGGCGACGGTCCGGACCCCGTCGGCGATGGCGTCGGCGATCGGCACGGGGTCGACGCCGACGTGCAGCGCCCACCGCAGCGCCTCCAGCGCCGCGGCCGTGTCGCCGACCATCACGGCGTCGGCGACGGTGAAGCCGGACACCTCGGCACGGCCCTTGTAGTACTGCGCGACGGTCTTCACGTCGATGCGCCCGCCGGTGTCGGCGACGAGCTGCGAGCAGGCCGCGACGATCTCGCGCAGGTCGTTGCCGACCGCCGCGAGCAGCGCCTCGGCCACATCGTCGCCGATCTTGCCGCCCTGCCGCCGGATCTCGTTGCGCACGAAGTCGACCCGCTCGCGGTGCTTGCCGATCTTCGGGGCGGGCACGACGTCGGCGCCGGCCGCCTTCATCGCGTCGGCGAGCGCCTTGCCCTTGGCCCCGCCGGCGTGGGTGACCACCAGCACCACGTCGTCCTCGGGCGCCTTCGCGTACGCCGTCAGCGCCGCCACCACGTCCTTCTTCGCGTCCTGCCCGTCGACCACGACGATGACCCGCCGCCCGCCGAACAGCGACGGGCTCAGCATCTCGGCCAGCTCCCCGGCGACGAGCTCCCCGCCGGGCCGCTGCCGCACCTCGGTGTCGGGCTCCTCGGCCTTGGCGGCGGCGATGGTCTCGGCGACGGCGCGGGAGACGAGCAGCTCCTCGTCGCCGATCACCAGGCGAAGGTGCGGAAGATTCGACACGCGGCCCATCGTGTCACGCACGGCGGCCCACCACGGCGAGCCGCCCTGAGCCGTCGCGCACCACGGCCAGGTCCCCCTGCTGATCGGTACGCATGACCCGGGCCCCGCCGCGCGCCAGCCGCGCCAGCACGACCGGGCTCGGATGCCCGTAGTCGTTGCCGACCCCGACACTGACCAGCGCGACCCGCGGCCGCACCGCCGCCAGGAACTCCTCGGACTGGTACGCGGACCCGTGGTGCGCGACCTTGAGCACGTCGGCCCGCAGGTCCGCCGGCAGCAGGCTGAGCTGCTCCTCCGTCTCCGCGTCCCCGGTCAGCAGGATGCGGAACCCGGCGGACGTCACCGCCAGCACGAGCGAGTTGTTGTTCGGGTCCGACCGGGTGCCGGTCAGCGGCCGCACCGGCCCGAGCACCTCGATCCGCAGCGAACCCACGGCCAGCGCGGAGCCGGGCGCCCCCGCCGTCGCCCGGATGCCGTGCGCCAGCACCGCCGAGCGGGCCGCGGCCGGCTCGGCGAAGCCCGGGGCCAGCAGGCCGTCGACCGCCCGGCCGCGCAGCACCCCGTCGAGGCCGCCGACGTGGTCGGCGTGGAAGTGGCTGATGACGAGCAGCGGTACCCGCCGAACGCCCAGCCGCCGCAGGCACGCGTCGACCGGGTCGGGCTCCGGGCCGGCGTCGACGACCACGGCCGCGCCGGGCCCGGCCGCCACCGCGAGCGCGTCGCCCTGCCCGACGTCGCAGGCCACGACGAGCCACCCGCGCGGCGGCCAGGCGGCGGCGAGGAAGCGCACGGGCACGGCCCCGAGGACGGCGGCGACCGCCGCGACGAGCACCCAGCGCCGCACGACGGGCCACCGGAACCCGACGAGCAGGGCGGCGAGCAGCGCCCCGAGCAGCAGTCCGCCGGCCGCCCCGCCGGGCCACGGCAGCAGCCCGTTGGGCACGCCGGCGCCGCGATGGGCGACCGCCACGAGCCAGCGGGCCGGCCAGGAGGCGACCCAGGCCGCGAACGCGGCCACGGACGGCAGGACGGGCGACAGTACCGCGGCCAGAATCCCGGCGATCGTGGCCGGCGCGACCGCGGGCGCCGCGAGCAGGTTGGCCGGGATCGCGGTCAGGCTGACGCTCGCCGAGATCGCCGCGATCACGGGTGCGCACGCCGCCTGGGCCGCGGCCGGCACGGCGAGCGCCTCGGCCGCCACCCGCGGCCATCCCCGTCGCCGCAGCGCCTCGGTCCAGCGGGGCGCGATGAGGACCAGCCCGCCGGTGGCCAGCACCGACAGGGCGAACCCGGCGTCCACGGCCAGCTCCGGGTCGAACACGACCAGCCCGAGCACCCCGGCCGCGAGGGCCGGCACCGCCGCCCGCGGCCGGCCCAGCGCGAGCGCGACGAGCGCCAGCCCGCCCATGGCCGCGGCCCGCAGCACGCTGGGCGAGGGCCGCACGAGCACCACGAACCCGGCCAGCGCCAGCACGCACACGAGCGCCGCCACCCGCGGCCCGGCCCGGCACCACCGCACGAGGGCGAGCACCAGCCCGACGACGATCGCGAGGTTGGCCCCGGACACGGCGGTCAGGTGGGTGAGCCCGGTCGTCTTGAAGTCGTCGGCCAGCGCCGGATCGAGCCGGCTGGTGTCGCCGACCACGAGCCCGGGCAGCAGCCCGCCCGGCTCGGCCGGCAGCCCCCGGCAGGCCCGCTGCAGCCCCGCCCGCAGGACGCCGGCCCCCCGCTGCACCCAGGGCGCGGCCCCGACCAGCTGCGGCCCGGAGTCCACGGACAGCAGCGCGGCCCGCAGGTCCCCGCCGTCGGGCAGCGACACCCGGGCCGGCGCGACGGCGTGCTGCCCCGGCAGGAGCCCGAGCCACCCCCGATCGCGGGCGAGTACCAGCACCCGGGCCGAGATCGCGATCCGCCGGTCGTCGACGACGACCCAGTCGAGCCGCGCGGGCACCACGACGGTGGACCTCCGCCCGAGCCGCGGGTCATCGGTGATCTCCAGCCCGACCCGCACGGTCGCGTGCCGTGCGGCGAGCCCCCGCAGCGGCTCGGCGTCGCGCTCCCCCACCCGGGCCGCGGTGGCCGCCGCGCCGCACGCCACCCCGGCCGCCACCGCGGCGACGATCCACCGCGAGCCGCGGAACATCGCGGCCACCACCAGCAGCGCGACCAGAGCCAGCGCCCAGCCGCCCCGTGCGGGCAGGAAGAGGGAGCCGATCGCCGCGCACCAGCACCCCAGCGCCGCCCCGACCAGGCGCAGGTCGGCGCTCATACCGTGACCTTGTCCTTGAGCTGCGCGAACTTGGCGTCGCCGATGCCCTCGACCTGCCGCAGGTCGGTGACCGCCCGGAAGCCGCCGTGCGCCTCCCGGTACTCCACGATCCGCTCCGCCAGCACCTCCCCGATCCCGGGCAGCTTCTGCAGGTCGGCGACCGAGGCGTTGTTGAGGTTCACCAGGCCGGACCCGGGGCCGGCGGCAACGGCCGGCACCCCGACGGCGATCATCTCCCCGTCGACGACCTTGCGCGCCAGGTTGAGGCCCGTGATGTCCGTCCCCGGCAGGATCCCGCCCGCCGCCTCGACGGCATCCGCGACCCGCGACCCCGCGGGCAGCCGCACGAGCCCGGGGCGCCGGACCTTCCCGGCGACGGACACGACGAGCAGGGCCGGCGCCGAGGGCTGGCCGGAGACCTCGACGGCGGCGGAAGGGGCCGCGGTCACGTGCGGCCGCGAGAACCAGACCAGCCCGGCCGAGACGCACACCACGACCCCGGCCACGACCAGCAGCACCCGCACCCCGCGCCGCCCCGGATCGAAGGCGGCGATGGGTCTTCGGCGCTCCCGGAAGGTTTCGTCCCAGGGATATTCGTCGTCTGGAGGGAGCTCGGTAACCATGCCACGGAGGCTAGGCCGGCCCGGAGCGGCCTGCGGACCCCCTGTGGATAACTCAGGAGACCCTGTGGATAACCGCCGCGACCATGCCCGGCCCGACGTGGGCCCCGACGACGGCGCCGACCTCGGTGAGGTACGCCCCGCGCAGCCGCTCCCCGAGGCGCTCCTTGAGCGTCGTGAGCAGCGCGTCGGCCCGGTCCGGGGCGGCGAGGTGGTGCACCGCGACGTCGACGTCGGACGTGCCGGCCGACTCCACGGCGATGTCGGCCAGCCGGGCCAGGGCGCGGCTCGCCGTGCGTACCTTCTCGCGCACCACGACGCCCTGGTCGGTGGTGTGCAGGATCGGCTTCACCGACAGCGCGGTGCCCAGCAGCGCGGCCGCCGCGCCGATCCGGCCGCCGCGACGCAGGAACTCCAGCGTATCGACGTAGAAGAGGGTGGTGGTACGCGCCGCCGCCCCCTCCGTCGCCGCGCGCACCTCGGCGAGCGTGCCCCCGGCCGCGGCCGCGTCGGCGGCGGCGAGCGCGGGGAAGCCGAGGCCCATCCCGGTCGACTCGGTGTCGATGACCTCGACCCGGCCGTCGAAGTCCGCGGCGGCCAGGGTGGCGGCGTCGTACGTGCCCGAGAGCCGCGCCGACAGGTGCACGGACAGCACGGCCTGGGCGCCGTCGTCGAACAGCTTGCGGTACACCTGGGCAAATGCCTCCGGCGACGGCCGTGACGTGGTGACGGCGACCCGCCGGGCGCTCAGCGCCTCGGCGACCGTGGCGGAGTCGATGTCGACGGTCTCGAGGCCCGGCACGCCGTTGACGACCACGGCGAGCGGCACGACGGTGAGCGCGCCGGCGGTGGCCGGCAGCGGCGGCAGGTATGCGGTCGAGTCGGTGACCACGGCGACGGCGGGGTGCGGGCGGGTCATGACCGCACGGTAGCGGATCGCCCCACCGGCCTGGAATCCGTCAGTTCTCCACCCTGCTCACGCGGAACGGCGTGCCCTGCTGACAGGTGCTCATGAGCTCGGGCTCGGGCGTGCCGTAGACGGTAAGCGTCGCACCACTCTTCAGCGCCGCCCGGTCGCCGCCGACGAGCAGGTAGGTCTGCTTGTCGGTGGTCAGCAGCATGCACCCGGGCTCGATGCCGTCCTTCACGGTGCCGCGCACCGAGATGAGCGGCTGGGAGGAGCCGAGGGTCAGCGACGGGTGCGCGGACGGGACGACGGCCGAGGGCGCCGGCGGCACGATGGACGGCGGCGGCGCCGTGACCGGCTCCGCCGTCGAAGCACACCCGGCGAGCCCGGCCACGGCCAGCCCCGCCCCGACGATCAGCGTTACGAACCTCATGACACCTTCGACGCTAGACCCAGCCCGACGGTTCCGAGCCGGTTACGGCAGGTTGTGGGCGCCTACGGCAGGTTGTGGGCGTCCAGCATCCAGCCACGCACCGGATCGTGCCGCAGATGGGTGCGGTGGCAGTTGTGCAGCGCCCCGAGCATCGGCGCGTACAGCAGCGGCCAGCCCAGCAGCGCCACGGTCGCGAACCGCGCCGCCGCCCCGTGCGTCGCGACCACGATCACCGCGTCGGGCCCGGCCGCGTCGGCCGTCTCCTGGATCGCGGCGGCCATCCGCTTCGCCACCGCGTCGATCTCCTCGACGCCGGCGTCGTCGACCTCCTCGCCGCGCCGCCACCGGGCGAACGCCTCCGGCCAACGCGTGGTCGCCTCGGGGTGCGTGAGCCCCTCCCACTCCCCGAACCCGCGCTCGCGCAGCCGCGGGTCGTAGGCCGGGGTCAGCCCGGTGATCGCGGCCAGCGCGCCGGCCGTGGTCGAGGCCCGCTGCAGGTCACTGGAGACGAGCACGGTCGGCCGCAGCCCGGCCAGCCGCGGTGCGCTCTCGGCGGCCTGCTCGACCCCGACCGCGGACAGCGGCGTGTCGGTCTGCCCCTGAATCCGCCGGGCCGCGTTCCACTCGGTCTGGCCGTGCCGCCACAGGACGAGCAGCGTCATGCGGTCGCGGGAAGATCGCGATCGACGAACTCGATCTGCGGGCAGTCCTTCCACAGCCGGTCCAGGGCGTAGAACTCGCGCTCCTCGGTGTGCTGCACGTGCACCACGATGTCGATGTAGTCCAGCAGCACCCACCGCCCTCCGCGCTCCCCTTCGCGCCGCACCGGCTTGGCCTTCTCCGGCAGCAGCGCGAGCTGCTCCTCGATGGCGTCGACGATCGACAGGACCTGTCGCTCGTTCGGCGCGGAGGCCAGCAGGAACGCGTCGGTGATCACCAGCTGGTCGGCCACGTCGAGGATCACGATGTCCTCGGCCTTCTTGTCGGCCGCCGCCTGCGCGGCGGTGAGCGCCAGCTCGCGGGCACGGTCAGTGGCAGGCACCGGTCTCCCTTCGTAGAACCATGTTGACTACGCCTCCTTCGTCGGAGGACCGGCCAGTTTCACCGGGCTTGTTCCAGCCTCTCACGCGGGTATGACATTCCGCCCCTCAGATGTTTCCGACTTTTCGGTACAAACCCCGCTTTGCGATGTACTGCACCACCCCGTCGGGCACCAGATACCAGACGGGCTTGCCGTCCTCGACCCGCCGGCGGCAGTCCGTGGAGGAGATCGCCATCGCCGGTACCTGCACCAGGCTGACCCGGTCGGCCGGCAGGTGGGAGGCGTTCAGCTCGAACCCGGGCCGGGTCACCCCCACGAAGTGCGCCAGCTCGAACAGGTCGGCGGCGTCCTTCCACGACAGGATCTTGCCGAGCGCGTCCGCGCCGGTGATGAAGAACAGCTCGGCCTCGGCACCGTACGCGGCGCTCAGGTCACGCAGCGTGTCCACGGTGTAGGTCGGGCCGGCCCGGTCGATGTCCACGCGGCTGACCATGAACCGCGGGTTGGAGGCGGTGGCGATGACGGTCATGAGGTACCGGTCCTCGGCCGGACTGACCGCGAACTCGCTCTTCTGCCAGGGCTGCCCGGTCGGTACGAACACCACCTCGTCGAGCCCGAACCGGTCGGCCACCTCGCTGGCCGCCACCAGGTGACCGTGGTGGATCGGATCGAAGGTGCCGCCCATGATGCCAACACGCATCACCGCATCGTAATGATCGAAAGTGCGAACGGGGGACGTGCGCAGCGTCACCCCGGGACGAAGCGGTACGGTGACGCGCATGACGATGTCCCACCCCAAGGGCGACTTCGACAACAGCCGCGCCGTGTGGCGCTCGGCCCCCGGCGACAGCCACGGCAGCCGCGTCGAGGTGGCGTTCGTCGACGACCTGATCGGCCTGCGCAACGGCGCCGACCCCGGCAGCCCGATCCTGGTCTTCACCCAGGACGAGTGGGACGCCTTCGTGGCGGGCGCCAAAGACGGCGAGTTCGACGTCTAGGCGGCCCGCCACGTCGAGCAAAATCAGAGCAACGACCGAATCGCCGCCATCCGCTCCAGCCGCGGCGCGAGCCCCCGCAGCCGCAGCGCGAGCGACACGGCCTCCAGCGCCGCCTCCTCGTCAACCAATGACGCGAAGCCGGACCCGGACTCCAGCACCTCCCCCCAGTCGAACACCGGCCGCCGCGGATGCGCCCCCACCGGCGCCGGCAACCGGTCGCGCACCGCCTCCACGGCCCACCCGACCCGCTCCGCCACGACCTCGGCGGTGACCAGCGAGTCGTCGGGAAGAGCCGCCGCGATCCCCAGCCCCGCCGCGTCCAGATCGCGCACCCCGGACACCACCGCGTCGATGAACGTGGGCGCGGCCCGGTCGAACGCCACCCACGAAACCCAGGCCGCGACCGACCCGTCGCCGGGCGGCAGGCTCGGCACGACCGGCAGCGACCCGCCCACCGGCAGCGTCTCCACGCACAGGTCGTCCGCCCGCCCGAACAGCGCGTCCGCCGCCGCCTCGGCCATCTCCCCGGCCACGAGCAGCCGGAACTGCCGCATCCGCATCACGGCCGCCGCCCGCATGCGCGGTGCCGGTGGGTGAACGCGTCGATCCGCCGCGCCACCCGTTCGGCCGCTGGTCCTCGCGGCACGGTCGCCGGAACGCCGAGCCACCCCCGGCATCCCGGGCACTCCAGCCGCAGCCAGGCCCGATCCTCAGAAAATTCAAAATTCCGCATTGGTACCTCCCCCGCTGACGCCATCCCCGCCACCCCTCAGCGAACACCAGAAAACGCCGCTTGGGAGGGGCCAGCAGCGCCCCCTTGACACCCGCCACGCCGCGTGCTATCGGCCGCCAAAACGCCTGCTATGCTCGTCGGCATGTCGCAGCGCACCGTCCGCACGAACAGCTGGCGCGCCCCCTAGGGGCGGCCAGGACTCGCGCATCGCGACAACCCCGAACAGACCACCAGGGCCGCCCGGAATCCGGGCGGCCTCTTTGGTGCATTCGACACCGCCCGGGACCCGGCGGCTCCCCAGCCCAGGAGGAACGAGTCCCATGTCCGATCGCCGCATCTCCGGCTTCAAGCCGACCGGCCCGCTCCAGCTCGGCAACTACGTCGGGGCGATCCGCCCGGTCGTCGAGGGCCAGGACCGGCCCACGACCGTCTTCGTGGCCGACCTGCACGCCCTGACCGTCCCGCACGATCCGCGGCGCCTGCGCGAGCTCTCGCTGCAGGTCGCCGGCCTGCTGCTGGCCGCCGGGGTGGACCCGGCACGCACGGTCCTCTACCGCCAGTCCGACCTGCCCGCGCACGCGGAGCTGCACTATCTGCTCGAGTGCGTCGCGAGCTACGGCGAGGTGCACCGGATGATCCAGTTCAAGGAGAAGGGCGGCGGCAGCGGTACCCGTCTGTCGCTGCTGACCTACCCGGTGCTCATGGCCGCGGACATCCTCCTGCACGACATCGCCGAGGTGCCGGTCGGCCGCGACCAGCGCCAGCACGTCGAGCTCACCCGCGACCTCGCCCTGCGCTTCAACGAGCGCCACGGCCCCGTCTTCACCGTGCCGCGGGCCACGCACCCGGCCGTGGCCGCGCGCCTGGCGGACCTGGCCGACCCGACGGCCAAGATGGGCAAGACGAACACCTCCGCCAACGGGGTGCTGTTCCTGCTCGACCCGCCGGACGTGCTCCGCCGCAAGATCATGCGCGCGGTCACCGACACGGGCGGCGAGGTCGCCTACGACCCGGACACCAAGCCGGGCGTGTCCAACCTGCTGGAGATTCTCGCCGTGGCCACCGGCGGCGATCCGGTCCGGATCGCGCGGGACTACCCCAACTACGGCACCCTCAAGAGCGGCGTCGCCGACGCCGTGATCGCCCTGCTGGAGCCGCTCCAGCGGCGCTACTACGCGCTCACGGGGGACGACATCGAGGAGGCGCTGGCCCTGGGGGCCGAGCGGGCCGCCGAGCGCGCGGACGCGACGGTGCGGCGGGTCCGCGAGGCCATGGGACTCACCAGCGGACGGCGCGCTCCCGCAGGTACCCGAGCGACGCCGGAGACGGCGTCGGCACCACGCTGAAGCGCGAGGGCCGGTAGTCGATCTCCTCGAGCACCAGATCGGCCTCGACCAGCAGCGCCCACGGCACGTGGAACACCTTCTCGCCCGGCACGGACACGCCCACCAGATCCACGGCGGGCAGCAGCGCCGGCGTCCCGACCGCCCACTGGGCGGACGTGAACGCCGACCCGTCCGGCCGGGCGGCGAGGGTGGCCTCGGCCAGCCGCGGATCGCCCAGGGTGCGCCGCTGGTGCTCGGCGACGTCCACGGCGAGCCGCCGGGCGGACCGGGCGGCGGCCGGGTACGCCGGGTGGCCCCGATCGGGCAGGAACGGCACCACGCGCCCGTCGTCGTCGGTCGTGTACGCCATCGGCGACAGCGGCCTCGGCGTGCGCACGTACTCGTCGGCGGCGAGCTCGTACAACTGCTCGACCAGGCGCGGCTCGTCGGCGCACACGAGCAGCATCAGCGTGCTCGGCAGGAACGCCACGGCCCGGCCCCCGACCTGCTCGTCGAGCTCGGCCAGCCAGCCCTCCAGCAGCACCCACGAGACCAGCTGCTCGCCGCCGTAGTCGGGCACGTGCAGTACCGACGGCCCGAAGAACCCCGCCGACGCGGGCAGGTCCGCGCGCGCGAGGGTGCGGTGGTGGGCCGCGGCGAAGATCTCCTCCGCGCTCACCCCCCAGCGCGCCGGGCTCTCGATGTCCAGCGGCACGTCCCCGGCCAGCACGACCTCGTCGAGGTGCGGCAAGGCGGGGCGGCGCAGCGTGCGGGTGCCGCGGGCGGCATGGCGCAGGGCGAGCCGCAGCTCGGGCAGGGCGTCGGCGAAGCTCGCCGGCTGCACGGGCGGGGCGAGGCTGTGCGCCACGAACTCCCGCACGAACTGTTTCCGGTCCCCGTGACTGCGCTGGTACTGCGAGAAGGCCTTCGACAGGAAAAGTGTGCTGTACGCGTCCTGGCCGCATTCGCAGACGATGGCGAACTGGGTCGGGCGGAATTCTGCGTCGGTGAACCCGAGTCTGCGCAGCTCGGCCAGCACCTGGCCGGCGAAGCGCTCCCGTGGTGATCGGGCCGGTCGGGTCAGCCGCTCGAGGATGCCCACCGAAGCGACACTAGCCCCAGCCGAGCCCCTACGCGATGGCCTCGGGGTCAATCACGAGTTTTTCGTAACACAGGCTGAGCTGGGTGTGTACGGACGGCCCATACGACGGAATCGGTCGATAACCGGCCGATTCGTACAATCGGCTCGACTCCCGCCACCGTCCAGATGTTTCCCGGAACCGCACCACCCGGTGCCCCCGCGCGGCGGCGAGGTCCTCGAGCGCGGCGAGCATCCGGCGCCCGAGGCCGCGGCCCCGGTACGCCGGCCGGACGTACAGCCCGGTCACCTCGGCCGCGTCGACGTCGACCGGGAGCAGCGCACCGCAGGCCACGGCGCTGCCGCCGGTGACCACCACCAGGTAGCGGGCGGCCGGGTCGACGATGATCGCCTGGCCCTCGGGGCCACCGTCGCGCGCCTGCAGCTCGACCTGATGGTCGACGACGAGCGCGCTCACCTCCGAGTCGTCCGATGGACGTTGCTCGATCAACATGCATCGACCGTACGCAACCCCGATTTCCCCGATGTTTCACTCAACGGGCAATTCGCGTTGCGGGCGACGCTAAAAGTCGTCGTCGTCATCCTCGACGACGGTTGCCCCCGGCGAATCCTCGTATCGCTTGCGCCGCGCGGCCCGCAACGCCTTGCGCTCGGCCGCCCCGATTCGCTTGTTCGGGTCCTCGACGCGGTAGTCGGTGCCCCGGTTGCCGGGCACGAACTCCTCCTCGCCGAACACGTTCGGCTGCCAATCGAATTCGCGGACGCCAATGCGAACCGGGTCTCCGGGCGCCGCGCCGGCCTTTTTGAGCGCGGCCTCGACCCCGAGCCGGGCGAGGCGGTCGGCGAGGTAACCGACGGCCTCGTCGTTGTCGAAGTTGGTCTGGCGCACCCAGCGCTCGGGCGCGCCGCCCTGGACCACGTACACGCCCTCGGCGTCGCGGTCGATGGTGAACCCGGTGTCGTCGACGGCGACCGGGCGCAGCACGATCCGCGTGCGCTCCGGCGGCGGCGCGGCCAGCCGGTGCTGCTTGACCAGCTCGGCCACGGCGAACGTCAGCTCCCGCAGCCCCTCGTGGGTGACGGCGCTGATCGCGTGCACGGCGAACCCGCGCCCCTCCAGCTCGGGCCGCACGATGTCGGCGAGGTCCCGCCCGTCGGGCACGTCGATCTTGTTGAGCACGACGAGCCGGGGCCGGTCCTCCAGGCCGCCGTACGCGGTCAGCTCGGCCTCGATCGCGTCGATGTCCGACACCGGGTCGCGCTCGGTCTCCAGCGCCGCGGTGTCGACCACGTGCACGAGGACCGCGGTGCGCTCGATGTGCCGCAGGAACTCCAGGCCCAGCCCCTTGCCGGTGGCCGCGCCGGGGATGAGCCCGGGGACGTCGGCGACGGTGTAGGTCTGCTCGCCGGCCTGCACGACGCCGAGGTTGGGCACGAGCGTGGTGAACGGGTAGTCGGCGATCTTGGGCCGGGCCGCGGACATCGCCGCGATGAGCGACGACTTGCCGGCCGAGGGGAACCCGACGAGCCCGACGTCGGCGACGCTCTTGAGCTCGAGCACGACGTCGAGCTGCTCGCCGGGCTCGCCGAGCTCGGCGAAGCCGGGGGCCTTGCGCCGGGTGCTGGCCAGCGAGGCGTTGCCGCGCCCGCCCCGGCCGCCCCGGGCCAGCTCGAACTTGGTGCCGACGCCCACGAGGTCGGCGATCACCTCGCCGTCGAGGCTCTGCACGACGGTGCCGTCGGGCACCCGCAGTTCGAGCGTCTCGCCGTTGGCCCCGTCGCGGTCGTTGCCGGCCCCGCCGTTGCCGTTACGGGCCTTCTGGTGCGGGTGGAAGTGGAAGTCGAGCAGGGTGTGCACGCCGGGGTCGACGATCAGCGTGACGCTGCCGCCGTGGCCGCCGTCACCGCCATCGGGGCCGCCGAACGGCTTGAACTTCTCCCGGTGGATGGACACGCAGCCGTGACCGCCGTCGCCGGCCTTCACGTGCAGCACGGCCCGGTCAACGAACGAGGTCACCGCGGAACACCTTTCACAAAGAAGCAACAACGGCGGGCAAGGGACAAATATGCCCCTGCCCGCCGTGAGGTCACCCAGTCCGATTCAGTGCCGCTTCGCGCGGACGAATCGGACCGGGGCCCGACAAACGACGAAATCAGACCGCAGCCGGAGTGATGCTGACCGTCTTGCGGCCGCGCTTGGTGCCGAAGGTCACGTGACCCGGGGCGAGCGCGAACAGCGTGTCGTCGCCACCGCGGCCGACGAGGTCGCCCGGGTGGAACTTGGTGCCGCGCTGGCGGATGATGATCTCACCCGCGTTGACCAGCTGGCCACCGAACCGCTTCACGCCGAGCCGCTGGGCGGCGGAGTCGCGCCCGTTCCGCGAGCTGGACGCACCCTTTTTGTGTGCCATCGCGCTTGCCCTACTTCCCGGTGGAGATGCCGGTGACCTTCACCTGGGTCAGCGGCTGACGGTGACCCTGGCGCTTGTGGTAGCCGGTCTTGTTCTTGAACTTGTGGATCCGGATCTTCGGACCCTTGGTGTGCGCAACGACCTCGGCGGTAACCGCCGCGCTGGCAAGCTTGGCCGCATCGGTGATGAGATCTTCCCCATCGACAAGCAGGACAGCGGAGAGCGTCAGCGCATCGCCCGGCTCGCCCGCGAGCTTCTCGACCTCGATCACATCGCCCTCGGCGACCTTGTACTGCTTGCCGCCGGTCTTGACGATCGCGTACATGGGACGCGGACTCCTGTCGTAGAGCTCTGGCGGGCTGGTCGGGTGTGTGCCGCAACAGGCACGCAAAAGACCCCGCGCACGAAAGTGCGCTCTGGAGAGAGTACGCCACTCAGGGCGTACTCCCCAAATCAGGGGCGGGTCCGGCGCCGGACGCCACCCCGGCGAGTGCGACGGCGGGCGCCGTTGCCCGACGCCTCGTCCTCGTCCTCGTCCACGTTGTCGGGATCGTCGTCGGAGGCGATCGGCGTGTACTCCGCATCCTCCGGCGCGTCCGCCCCGGCCTGCGCGGTCTCCTCCTCCGCCGGCGCCTCCTCGGCGACGGCGGTGGACCCGCGGCGACCCCGGCGGCGGCTGCGCGGCGCGGGCGCGTCGGCCTCCTCGACCCCGGTGGTCACGCCGGGCGAGGCGGCGGCCGAGGCGACCTTGGACACCGCGTGGCCGTGGCCGTTGCCACCACCGCCGCCGCCCTGGCCGCCGCTGCGCTTCTCCGGGATCGGCTCGGTGTGGATGATGAGGCCCCGGCCCTTGCAGACCTCACAGGTCTCGCTGAAGGCCTCCAGCAGGCCCTGGCCGACCCGCTTGCGGGTCATCTGCACCAGGCCGAGCGAGGTGATCTCGGTGACCTGGTGCTTGGTCCGGTCCCGGCCCAGGCACTCGGTCAGCCGGCGCAGGACCAGCTCGCGGTTGGACTCCAGGACCATGTCGATGAAGTCGATGACGATGATGCCGCCGAGGTCGCGCAGCCGCAGCTGGTGCACGATCTCCTCGGCCGCCTCCAGGTTGTTGCGGGTGACCGTCTCCTCGAGGTTGCCCCCGGCGCCGGTGTACTTGCCGGTGTTGACGTCGATGACGGTCATCGCCTCGGTGCGGTCGATGACCAGGCTGCCGCCGGAGGGCAGGAACACCCGCCGGTCCAGCGCCTTGATCAGCTGCTCGTCGATGCGCAGGTCGGCGAAGACGTCGTTGGTGCCGGTGTAGCGGCGCACCCGGTCGACGAGGTCGGGCGAGACGTGCGACAGGTAGGGCGCGACCGACTCGTAGGCGTCGGTGCCCTGGATGACGAGGTCGCGGAAGTCCTCGTTGAACAGGTCGCGCACGACCCGCACGACGAGCTCGGGCTCCTCGTACAGCAGGGCCGGCGCGCTGCTGCCGGTGGACTTCTCCTGGATGGCCTCCCACTGCGCCTGCAGCCGCTTCACGTCACGCTCGAGGTCGTCCTCGGAGGCGCCCTCGGCCGCGGTGCGCACGATCACGCCGGCGCCGTCGGGCACGAGGTTCTTGAGCACGTCGCGCAGCCGCTTGCGCTCCACGTCGGAGAGCTTGCGGCTGATGCCGGAGGCGTTGCCGTGCGGCACGTAGACCAGGTGCCGGCCGGACAGCGCGATGTGGCTGGTGAGGCGGGCGCCCTTGGTGCCGATGGGGTCCTTGGTGACCTGCACGAGCACCGAGTCGCCCGACTTCAGCGCCTGCTCGATGGTGCGGGTGCGGCCCTCGAGGCCGGTGACGTCCCAGTTGACCTCGCCGGCGTAGAGCACCGCGTTGCGGCCCCGGCCGATGTCGACGAACGCGGCCTCCATGCTGGGCAGCACGTTCTGCACGCGGCCGAGGTACACGTTGCCGACCATCGAGCTCGACGAGGCCCGCGTGACGTAGTGCTCGACGAGCACCTTGTCCTCGAGCACGGCGATCTGCGTGCGGTCGTTCTTCTGCCGGATGACCATGGTGCGGTCGACGGCCTCGCGGCGGGCCAGGAACTCCGACTCGCTGAGGATCGGCGGGCGGGTGCGGCGCTGCTCGCGGCCGTCCCGGCGGCGCTGGCGCTTGGCCTCCAGCCGGGTCGAGCCGGAGACGCCCTGCACCTCGTCGCGGACGGCGGTGCGCGGCTCGCGGATCTTGACGACCACGTGCGGGTCGTCGGCGGCCTCGGTGTCGGCGGCGCCCTTGCGCCGGCGGCGGCGCCGGCGCCGGGTCAGGCCCTCGCCGTCGTCGTCGCCCTCGTCGTCGGCGGACGCCTCCGCCTCTTCCTCGCCGGCGCCTTCCTCGGCTTCCGCCTCGGCACCCTCTTCGCCCTCGTCGAACTCGTCGCCGCCGTTGCCGCGGCCCCGGCCGCGCCCGCGGCGGCCCCGCCGGCGCCGGCGCCGGCCGCTGCCCTCGAAGCCCTCTTCGTCCTCGTCCTCGTCCTCGTCGCCCTCGACCTCGTCGGTCTCGACCGGCGCCTCGACCGCCTCGACCGGCGCCTCGTCGGCGGCCCGGCCCCGGCGGCGCCGGCGGCCGCGGCCGACCGGCTCCTCGTCGGCGATGTCCTCGACCACGTCCTCGGCCACGGCGGCGGCCCGGGCGGGCGTGCGCCGGCGGCCCCGCGTGACGGGCTCCTCGTCGGCGACCTCGTCCACCGGCTCCTCGACGGCGGCGGCCCGGGCGGGCGTGCGCCGGCGGCCGCGGCCGACCGGCTCCTCGTCGGCGGCCTCCTCGGCGAAGCCGTGGGCCGGCACGGCCTGCTCGCTGGGCGGCATGAACAGCAGCTGCACCGGCGGGGCGGCGCGGCGGCCGCGGCGGGCCGGCGGCTCCTCCACGACCAGGGGCTCGAGCTCCTCGGGCGTGTCGGCGTCCTGCTCGGCCTCCTCGGCCGCGAACTCGTCGCCGAGCGGCTCCTCGTCGTTCTCGGCCGAGATCTCCTCGACGACGGGCAGCGGCTCGGGCTCCGGCTCGGGCTCCGGCTCGGGCTCCGGCTCGGGCTCCGGCTCGACGACCTTGGCCCGGGTGCGCCGGGTCCGCGTCGCCTTCACCGGCACGGGCGGTTCGTCCAGCGGCAGCGCCTGCTGTCCGGACTCGCCGGATTCGCCCGTTTCGTCGGCCTCGGCGGCCGGGGCGACCTTGCGCCGCCGGCGCGTGGTCCGGGGCGCGGGCTCCTCCTCGGCCGCAGCGGAGGGTTCCGGCTCTACGGCCGGGGTGTCGGCCGCCGGTTCGGCGGCCGCCTTGGTGGTCCGGCGACGCGTGCGCCGGACCGGGGCGGTGGTCTCGTCTTCGCTGGCTGCGGCAGCAGCCACCGGCTCATCGCCGGTGGTCTCGCCGCTCGCCGACTCGTTGTCGAACATGCGGACGTTCTCCAGTTCTGGCACACCCGGGCGCGTAGCACGCAGCCACACGGGGGCGCCGAATATATGTTGTGCCGGCGGAGGTATCCGCTCACACGGACGATCCGCCGAAAGTCTGCCAACCTCGCGCACGGCGACCGGCGGCCCGCCACCTGGCGGTTCACCCGTCGTCTACTGCAACGAAGTCCCAACGAAGGCCGCCGGCCGATCCACGTCGCCCGACAGGGCGAGCGGATCGACGAGCTCACCCTGCTCGGTCAGCACTCCCTGAGCCAGTCGGGTCGCACGGGGCGGAACCGGCGGCTCCAGGTCGGCCACAACGCGCAGACCGGACAGCACATCGTCGGGTCGCACGGTCGGGGTCACCTGCCGCACGACAAGGTCGAGTATCGCACACGGTATGTCGGTGACCTCGGAAGGTAGGTCACCGTTGGCGGAATCCGACAGAATTTCAAGATCAGAAGCGTCGAGCCGGACCACCGCGGAGCGCGTGTCGAAGGTCCGGCGGCCCTGCTTGGTGAGGCGATCCACCAGCACCTCGGGCGCGTCGAGGAAGGCGCGCACGGCCGGCGCGACGTCGTGGCCCGAGATCCCCGGCAGCTCGATGCGCCAGCTCGACGCGTCGATGCGGTCGGCGAGGCTGCCCCCGCCGTTGAGTTGCGACTCGACCGCCGCCAGCACGTCGAGGCCGGGCGAGAGGGCCGCGTCGAGGGCCCGGCGCAGCTCCTCCGGGTCGACCGCGGCCCGCAGGCCGATCTCGAGGTACTCCGCCTCGCTGGCCACCCCGGTGGGCGCCGCGGAGGCGTAGGAGACCTTCGGGTGCGGGGTGAAGCCCTGGGAGTACGCGATGGGCACGTTGGCCCGCAGCAGCGCCCGCTCGAAGGCGCGGGCGAAGTCGCGGTGCGAGGTGAAGCGCAGCGGGCCCCGCTTGGCGTACCGGAGCCGGATGCGCTGCACGACGGGGTCCTGGTTGGACTCCGGCTGGCGCTTAGCCATGCCCGACCCCCGAACCGGGCACCCGCAGCCCGCCGACCGGCGTGAGCGGCAGCAGCTTGCGGCCCGTCGGGCCGATCTGGATCTCGGTGTCCTGGCTGGGGCACACGCCGCAGTCGAAGCACGGGGTCCAGCGGCAGTCGTCCTGCTCGTAGCCGGTCATGGCGTCCTGCCAGTCCTGCCAGAGCCAGTCCTTGTCCAGGCCGGAGTCGAGGTGGTCCCACGGCAGGACCTCGTGCTGCTCGCGCTCGCGGGTGGTGTACCAGCCCAGGTCCACGCCGTACCCGGGCAGGACCTCGGCCGCCGCGTCGACCCAGCGCTGGTAGGAGAAGTGCTCCGACCAGCCGTCGAAGCGCCCGCCGGACTCCCAGACCCGCCGGATGACCGCCCCGACGCGCCGGTCGCCCCGGCTGAGCAGCCCCTCGACCTGCGAGGGCTCGCCGTCGTGGTACCGGTAGCCGATCGCCCGGCCGAGCGAGCGGTCCGAGTTGATGGCCTCCTTGAGCGCCTTCAGCCGCCGGTCGATGACCTCCGGCTCCGCCATCGACGCCCACTGGAACGGCGTGTGCGCCTTGGGCACGAACCCGCCGATCGACACCGTGCAGCGGATGTCCCGCGAGCCGGTCGCCGCGCGCCCGGCCCGGATGACCTCGTGCGCGAGCTTGGCGATCTGCAGCACGTCGTCGTCGGTCTCGGTGGGCAGACCGCACATGAAGTACAACTTCACCTGCCGCCACCCGTTGGTGTACGCGGTGACGACGGTCCGGATCAGGTCCTCCTCGGTGACCATCTTGTTGATCACCTGGCGGATCCGCTCCGAGCCGCCCTCGGGGGCGAAGGTGAGGCCGGTGCGCCGCCCGTTGCGGGAGAGCTCCTGGGCGAGCGTCACGTTGAACGCGTCCACGCGCGTGGAGGGCAGCGACAGCGACACGTTGGTGCCCTCGTACTGCTGCGCGAGCCCCGAGCACATGTCGCCGATCTCGGAGTGGTCGGCCGAGGAGAGCGAGAGCAGGCCGACCTCGTGGAAGCCGGAGAACTCCAGCCCCTCCTTGACCATCTGCCCCACGGTGGTGATGCTGCGCTCGCGCACCGGCCGCGTGATCATGCCGGCCTGGCAGAAGCGGCACCCGCGCGTGCAGCCGCGGAAGATCTCCACCGCGTAGCGCTCGTGCACCGTCTCGGCCAGCGGGACCAGGGGCTTCTTCGGGTACGGCCAGGCGTCGAGGTCCATCGTGGTGCGCTTGTGCACCCGGAAGGGCACGTCGGCGCGGTTGGGCACGACCCGCTGGATGCGCCCGTCGGGCAGGTAGTCCACGTCGTAGAAGCGCGGCACGTACACCGACTCGGTGCGGGCCAGCCGCAGCAGCAGCTCGTCGCGGCCGCCGGGCTCGCCCTCGGCCTTCCACGCGCGCACGATCGCGGTGATCTCGAGCACCGCCTCCTCGCCGTCGCCGAGCACGGCGGCGTCGATGAAGTCGGCGATCGGCTCCGGGTTGAACGCCGCGTGGCCGCCGGCGACCACGATCGGGTGCCGGGCATCCCGCTCGCGCGCGTCGAACGGGATGCCGGCCAGGTCGAGCATGGTGAGCAGGTTGGTGTAGCCCAGCTCGGTGGAGAACGAGACGCCGAACAGGTCGAACGCGGTGACGGGCCGGTGCGCGTCCACGGTGAACTGCGGCACGCCCTCCTCACGCATGAGCTTCTCGAGGTCGGGCCACACCGCGTAGGTGCGCTCGGCGAGCACGTCGGGCTGCTCGTTGAGCACCTCGTAGAGGATCTGCACGCCCTGGTTGGGCAGGCCGACCTCGTAGGCGTCGGGGTAGGACAGCACCCAGCGCACGGCGACGGCGTCCCAGTCCTTCACGACCGCGCCCAGCTCACCGCCGACGTATTGGATCGGCTTGCTGATCCGGGGCAGCAGTCGCTCGAGTCTGGGGAAGACGCTCGTCACACTCACGGAATACCAGAGTACCTACCCGGGAACCTGTTCTCCCCGCTGCCGCCGATGCGGGGCCCGGCCGCGGGGCTGCCGCGGGGCCGGCGTGGCCGGATGCGGGGCGGGAATGCCCAGCGTGACGGGCTCGCCGGCCTTCACCGTCACCGCGTCGCCGTGGTGACGCAGCACGACCTCCCCCTGATCGACCGAGTAGGTGGCGTGCTTGTGGTCGACCGCCACCCGCAGCACGTCGCCGTGGATCGTCACCGCGAACTTCAGGTTGTCGATGCGGGAGGGCAGCCGGGGCATGAACGACAGCTCGCCGCCGTAGTCGCGCATCCCGCCGAAGCCGGCCACGATCGCCAGCCAGGTGCCGGCCAGCGAGGCCATGTGCAGCCCGTCGCCCGCGTTGTGCTGCAGGTCGTACAGGTCGACGAAGGCGGCCTCGCCCAGGTAGTCGTACGCGAGCTCGGTGTGCCCGACCTCGGCCGCCATGACCGCCTGGGTGCACGCCGACAGCGAGGAGTCCCGGACCGTGCGCTCGTCGTAGTAGTGGAAGTTGCGGGCCTTCTCCTCGGGCGTGAACGCGTCGCCGCGCCAGTGCATCGCCAGCACGATGTCGGCCTGCTTGACCACCTGGCGGCGGTACAGGTCGAAGTACGGGTAGTGCAGCAGCAGCGGGTAGTGGTCGGCCGGGGTGTCCGCGAAGTCCCATTCCTGGTGCAATGTGAAGTTCACCGACTGCTGGTGTACGCCGAGCTCCCGGTCGAAGGGCAGGTGCACCCGCGCCGCCGCGTCGCGCCACGAGGAGATCTCCTCGTCGTCGACCCCGAACTCGCGGGCCTTCTCCGGGTGCCGCTCGGCGGCGTCGGCGGCCGAGCGCAGATTGTGCTGCGCCATCAGGTTCGTGTAGATGTTGTCGTCCGCGATCGCGGAGTACTCGTCCGGCCCGGTCACCCCGTCGATGTGGAACACGCCGTGGCGGTCGTGGTGGCCCAGCGAGCGCCACAGCCGGGCGGTCTCGACCAGCAGCTCCAGCCCGCACTCGGCCTCGAAGTGCCGGTCGCCGGTGGCCTGCACGTAGCGGACCACGGCCGCGGCGATGTCGGCGTTGACGTGGAAGCCCGCGGTCCCGGCCGGCCAGTAGGCCGAGCACTCCTGGCCGCGGATGGTGCGCCAGGGGAACGTGGCGCCCTTGAGACCCAGCTGACGGGCCCGGTCACGGGCCAGGTCGAGCGTGTCGTGGCGCCAGCGCAGCCCGTCGCGGGCGACCTGGGGATGGGTGTACGTCAGCACCGGCAGCACGAAGCTCTCGGTGTCCCAGAACACGTGCCCGTCGTAGCCGCGGCCGGTGAGCCCCTTCGCGGCGATCGGGCGGGCCTCGGCGCGCGCCCCGGCCTGCATGAGGTGGAACAGCCCGAAGCGGACGGCCTGCTGGATCTCGGCGTCGCCGTCGACCTCCACGTCCGCCTGGGCCCAGAACCCGTCGAGGTAGGTCCGCTGGGCCTTGACCAGCCCGTCCCAGCCGCCGAGCCGGGCCCCGGCCACGGCGCCGTGCACCTGGTCGCGGATCGCCTGCCGGGAGCGCTGGCTGGACCAGCCGTAGGCGAGGTACTTCACGATCCGCAGCCGCTGGCCGGGCTGCAGCTCGCAGGCGAACGTGGTGCGGGCCCAGTCCTCGGTGGACTGGGTCTGCGAGCGCACCGGCACGGGCGCGTTGACCTCGTGGTCCATCTCGGCCCCGAGGCGCAGGCAGCTGGCGTTGGTGCGGTGCAGCAGCTGGGCGTTGAGTTCGTGGGCGTAGTCCCCCTCGGCGACCAGCGCGTGCCCGAGCGCGGCGGCGACCCGCGGGTCCTTGCTCGGCGCCGGCACGTCCTCGTTGGCCACCAGCTCGGACTGCACGATCACCCGGGCCGGCTGGTCGACCGGCTCCACCTCGTAGAGGAACGCGGCGACCGAGCGCTGCTCCAGCGAGACCAGCCGGACGGTGCGGACCTTGATCCGCTGCCCGGCCGGCGAGGACCACTCGACGTCGCGCTGCAGGGTGCCGCTGCGCAGGTCGAGCACCCGCTCGTGGGAGTGCAGCTGCCCGTACCGCACGTCGAACGGCTCGTCGTCGACCAGCAGCCGGAAGACCTTGCCGTTGGTGACGTTGAGGATGGTCTGGCCCTCCTCCGGGAAGCCGTACCCGGCCTCGGCGTAGGGCAGCGGGCGCTCCTCGTAGAAGGAGTTCAGGTAGGTGCCGGGCAGCCCGAACGGCTCGCCTTCGTCAAGGTTGCCGCGCAGCCCGATGTGGCCGTTGGCCAGCGCGAACAGCGACTCGGTCCGGGCCAGAACGTCGACGTCCAGGCTGGTCTCGCGCAGCGCCCAGGGCTCGACAGGAAACACGCTCACAGCAACTCTCCCAGGTCTGCGACGACGATGTCGGCGCCGTCGCGCCGCAGGTCCGCGGCGTGCTCGCCGCCGACCCGGTCGACGCCCACGACGAAAAAGCCGCCGGCCCGGCCCGCGGCCACCCCGGCGAGCGCGTCCTCGAAGACGGCCGCGTGCGCCGGCTCGACGCCGAGCTCGCGCGCCGCTTCCAGGAAGGTGTCGGGCGCCGGCTTGCCCTTCAGGCCGCGCTCGCGGATCGTGACCCCGTCGACCCGGGCCTCCAGCAGCGCGGCCAGCCCGGTTGAGGTGATCACCTGCAGCGTGTTGGCGCTGGAGCTCACCACGGCGCAGCGCAGCCCGGCCGCGCGCGCCTTCTGCAGGTAGGTGACCGAGGCGGGGTACGGCTCCAGCCCCCCGGCCTTGAGCAGCTTCAGCACCTGGATGTTCTTGCGGTTGCCCAGCCCGTAGACCGTATCGGCCCCGGGCGGGTCGTCGGGCGAGCCCTGCGGCAGCGAGATGCCGCGGGAGGCGAGGAAGTCGCGGACGCCCGCCTCGCGGGGCTTGCCGTCGACGTAGTCGTTGTAGTCGTGGACCGGGTCGAACTCCCGCTGGCCCCTGGCCTTGAGGAATTCGTTGAACATCGCGGTCCAGGCTTTGTTGTGGATGACCGCCGTCGGGGTCAGCACACCATCGAGATCGAACAGGCACGCGGTGACGTGATCCGGTAGACCCAGCACTCCTGCGACGTTATCCCCGCGGAGCGAACTCTGCGCGGTATGCGCGGGGTCGTTAGCCTTCAAGTTGTGACACAACCGCCGGACGAGTCGCCGACCCAGCGGCAGCCGGCCTCACCCACGTGGGTCGGCTCGGCCGCCGTGCCGCCGGGCGGGTCCCGCCGCCGGCGGCAGTGGGAGGACACGCTCGACCTCCCCTCGCAGCCCCGGACCCTGGACCTGCCCGCGGCACCCCCGCAGAGGCAACAGCAACCGCCACCCCGGATCCAGTACGTCCCGGTGGTACCCCCCGGCTACGGCCCGATGCCCCCGGGGTACCGCCCGGGCCCGTTCCCGCCGCCGCCACAGTTCCGCCGGCGCCGCCGCAAGTGGCCGTGGGTGATGCTGTTCCTGCTCGTCCTCTGCGCGGGCTGCTGCGGCGGCTCCTACGCGTGGGCCCGGCCGTGGTGGGTGCAGTACCCGGCCTCGGTGAACGTCGACGCGGGCGTGGCCGGGCTGACCCGGCTCACCGACGCCGGCTCGAAGAAGACGGCCGAGCAGTTGCAGACCGCGCTGACCTCCGACCACCTCGACGAGGCCGGGTTCACGGTGGCGTACCAGGACACGAACGACGGCAGGGCGAAGATCCTGGTGTTCGGGGCGACCCGCCTGGTCACCGACCCGTCCCGCGACCTCGAGGCCAGCCTGCAGAAGCTCGGCACGAAGATCCAGGTGCAGAACGTGCGCGAGGTCGACCCGGGCGTGCTCGGCGGCGAGCAGCGCTGCGCCGCGTCGCGCCTCGACGGGCGCGCGGCCACCGTCTGCGGCTGGGCCGACCACGGGGTGATCGCAATCGCGGTCTTCGCCGGCAAGACGGTCGACGAGGCCTCCCGCTCGATGCAGAGCATCCGCGCGGCGATCGTCAACCGCGGCTGAACGGCGGAGCCCCGGGGGACCGGACGCTGGGCAACGTCCGGTCCCCCGGGGCCTGTGTTGGCGGAGGAATGCTTTCGCTTACGGCAGTGTGGCCAGGTGCGGCTTCACCGTCTTGGCGAAGCCGTTGCCGTTCTTGACGTCCCAGTTGATCGACCAGGTCATGGCCCCGCGGATGCCCGGGTAGGTGTGCGGCGGCTTGAAAGTTCCGCAGTTGGTACCGACCGCGAGGCAGTCCAGGGCCTGGTTGACCAGGGAGGGGGCGACCACGCCGCCGCCGGCCGCGCCCGTGCCCGCCGGCAGCCCCAGGGCCACCTGGTCGGGGCGCAGGCCGTTCTCCAGCTGGATGCAGGCGAGGGCGGTGATGAAGTTGACCGTGCCCTGGGAGTACGCCTGCATCTGGTCGCAGCCGAGCATGCTGCCGGAGTTGTAGTACTGGGTGTAGACGACGGTGAGGATGTCCTTGATCGACAGGGCGAGGGCGAAGTAGCTGCCGCCCGTGGACTGCATGTCGATCGTCTGCGGCGCCATGGTGATGATGAGGTTCGCGCCCGCCTTGGCCCGCAGCGAGCGCAACGCCTGCGCCATGTACGTCGGGTTCAGCCCGTTCTCGAGGTCGATGTCGATGCCGTCGAAGCCGTACTGCTGCATCAGCGCGTACGCGGTGTTGGCGAAGTTCGTGGCCGCGCCCGAGTCGCCGACGCTGACCCGCCCGGCCTCGCCGCCGACGGAGAGGATGACCTTCTTGCCCCGCGAGTGCAGGGTCGCGACGTCGGCCTTGAAGTCGGCGTCGGAGTAGCCGCCGAGCGCGCTGGACAGCCCGGGGTCGACCGCGAAGGCGAGCCCGCCGGCCTGGGCCGTGGCCTCCGCGAACGCCACGTCGATCAGGTCGTACTCGCTTGGCACGTCCCGCAGCCGCAGCGGCGTGGCGGGGTTGGTGAAGTCCTGCCAGTACCCGGTCAGGAAGTGCTTGGGCAGCGGCCCGGGCGGCGTCGACGGCGACGTGGAGGGCGAGCTCGACGGCGACCTCGAAGCCGACGGTGAGCTCGACGGCGACCTGGACGGCGAGGCCGAGGCCGAGGGGGACTTCGACGGCGTGGTCGGCTCGAGCGTGGTCGGATTGCCGCCCGGGCCGTTGAGCGAGAAGTCGTCGGCGGTGTAGGCGGGCTGGCCGTACCAGCCGTGCACGTACACGCTCGCCGAGGTCTGGCTCGCGCCGGTGGTGAAGGCCACCGAGAGCTGCGAGTAGCCGCTGGTGCCCGGGGTCCAGGTGCTGGCGTCGACCCCGCCGGTCACGCCGATGAAGACGTAGGAGCCGTTGACCCACCCCGAGAGGGTGTACTTCGTGTTCGGCTGGACCGACACGGTCTGCGAGCACTGCGCGGTCGTGCCGCCGGGCGTGCCGGCGAGCTTGTAGGTGCCGGAGTGCGCGGACCCGGACGTGACCGACGCGGACTCGCAGGTCCAGCCGGACGCGGAGCCGGTCTCGAAGCCGGGGTTGGTGAGCAGTTCGGCGGCGGACGCGGGCAGCGCGATCAGGACCCCGGCGAGGGTCAGGACCGCCGCGCCGCCCCCTGCGAGCAGGGTGACATGGCGTGGACGCATGTGGGCTCCAGGTGGGGGTTACGTCGATGGGCGTCGACGTGTTCCTCCACGTTCCATGCACGGCAATTTAATGTCAAGGTTTCTTTACTATTCGATAAGGCTCCGCCCCGAAACGCGGTTTGGAGCCGCGCTATCCTCGGTGTACAGGCTTCGACCCGGCCATCACCGGCGAGCCTCCGGAAGAACGGCCACCCCGGTGGCCCAGTAGAACCGGACGGGCACCGGCCCGTTACAGCCGGCCAACGAGCGGCCGCCGAACGCACGATCACGGCGGCAAGCGGGGTGGTACCGCGGACCCTCGAGGTTCGTCCCCGCGTGGATGCGACACCGACCACGCGAGGAGTGCGACCACCGATGGCCTACCCGATGCACCGCACGGGCACCGGCGTCCCCGCGAGCCCGAACCTTCCCGAAGTCGAGCGCGAGGTCCTGGACTACTGGTCCGGCGACGCGACGTTCGCGGCCTCGGTGGAGCGCCGCCCGGCCGGCGACGACGGCTCGAACGAGTACGTGTTCTACGACGGGCCCCCGTTCGCCAACGGCCTGCCCCACTACGGGCACCTGCTGACCGGCTACGCGAAGGACGTCGTCCCGCGGTACAAGACCATGCAGGGCTTCCGCGTCGAGCGCCGCTTCGGCTGGGACTGCCACGGCATGCCGGCCGAGGTCGAGGCGGAGAAGCAGCTCGGCATCACCACGAAGGCCGAGATCCTCCAGCTCGGCGTGGACAAGTTCAACGCGGCCACCAAGGAGTCGGTGCTGCGCTACACCAGCGAGTGGGAGCGGTACGTCACCCGCCAGGCCCGCTGGGTCGACTTCACCAACGACTACAAGACGCTCGACCTGCCCTACATGGAGAGCGTCATGTGGGCCTTCAAGACCCTGCACGACAAGGGCCTGGTCTACGAGGGCTTCCGGGTGCTGGCCTACTGCTGGCGCTGCGAGACGCCGCTGTCCAACACCGAGCTGCGCATGGACGAGGACGTCTACCGCGACCGGCAGGACCCCGCGCTGACCGTGGCCTTCACGCTGGAGACCGGCGAGAAGATCCTGGTCTGGACGACGACCCCGTGGACGCTGCCCTCCAACCTGGCCATCGCGGTCGGACCGGAGATCGAGTACGCCCTCTTCGAGGAGGACGGGCAGCGGTACATCCTCGCCGGGTCCCGCGTCGGCGCCTACGAGAAGGAGCTGGCCGGCGCGACCCGGGTCGGCTCGATCTCCGGCGCCGAGCTGGTCGGGCGGCGGTACACCCCGCTGTTCGGCTTCCTGGCCGACACCCCGAACGCGTTCCAGGTGATCGGGGCCGACTTCGTCACCACCGAGGACGGCACCGGCGTGGTGCACATGGCGCCCGCCTTCGGCGAGGACGACCAGAACGCGTGCGCCTCGGTGGACATCCCGACCGTCGTCACCGTCGACGAGCACACCCGGTTCACCTCGCTGGTCCCGGACTACCAGGGCCTGCAGGTCTTCGAGGCCAACAAGCCGGTGATCCGCGACCTCAAGGCGGCCGGCGTCGTCGTGCGCCACGACAGCTACACGCACTCGTACCCGCACTGCTGGCGCTGCGACACGCCCCTGGTGTACAAGGCCGTCTCCTCCTGGTTCGTGCAGGTGACCGCCTTCCGCGACCGGATGGTGGAGCTCAACCAGGAGATCACCTGGACGCCCGAGCACATCAAGGAGGGCTCGTTCGGCAAGTGGCTGGCCAACGCCCGCGACTGGTCGATCAGCCGGAACCGGTTCTGGGGCTCGCCGATCCCGGTGTGGAAGTCCGACGACCCGCAGTACCCGCGCATCGACGTGTACGGCTCGCTCGACGAGCTCGAGCGCGACTTCGGCGTGCGCCCCACCGACCTGCACCGGCCCGAGATCGACAACCTGACGCGGCCCAACCCGGACGACCCGACCGGGGAGTCCGTCATGCGCCGCGTGCCCGAGGTGCTGGACTGCTGGTTCGAGTCCGGCTCGATGCCGTTCGCCCAGGTGCACTACCCGTTCGAGAACGCCGGCTGGTTCGAGCACCACTACCCCGGCGACTTCATCGTGGAGTACATCGGCCAGACCCGCGGCTGGTTCTACACCATGCACGTGCTGGCCACGGCGCTGTTCGACCGGCCCGCGTTCCGCAGCTGCGTGTCCCACGGCATCCTGCTCGGCGAGGACGGCCGCAAGATGTCCAAGAGCCTGCGCAACTACCCGGACGTGTACCGGGTGTTCGACGAGTACGGCTCCGACGCCATGCGCTGGTTCCTGGTCTCCTCGCCGGTGCTGCGCGGCGGGGACATGCCGGTGACGGAGACAGGCATCCGCGACTCGGTCCGGCACGTGCTGCTGCCGCTGTGGAACGTGTACTACTTCTTCTCGCTCTACGCCAACGCCGAGGGCTACACCGCGCGGGCCCGGACCGACAGCGCCGACCTGCTCGACCAGTACGTGCTGGCCAAGACCGGCGAGCTGGTGGCCACGGTGGAGCGGCAGCTGGACGCCTACGACATCTCCGGCGCCTGCGGTACCGTGCGCGCCTACCTCGACGCGCTGACCAACTGGTACGTGCGCCGGTCCCGCGACCGCTTCTGGTCCGGCGACCACGACGCGTTCGACACGCTGTTCACCGTGCTCACGACGCTCGCGCAGGTGCTCGCGCCGCTCGCCCCGCTGACCGCCGAGGAGATCTTCCGCGGCCTGACCGGCGAGCGTTCGGTACACCTGACCGACTGGCCGTCCGCGACGGGCTTCCCGGCCGACCACCGGCTCGTGGCGGGCATGGACGCGGTGCGCGAGGTGTGCTCGGCCGCGCTGTCGCTGCGCAAGGCCCGCGGGCTGCGCGTGCGGCTGCCGCTGTCGACGCTGACCGTGGCCACCCCGGACGCGGCCGCGCTGCGCCCGTTCGCCGCGCTCGTCGCCGACGAGGTGAACGTCAAGCGGGTCGAGTTCACCGACGACGTGGCGGCGCACTGCACGCCGGTGCTGACCCTGGTGCCGCGGGTGCTCGGCCCGCGCCTCGGCGGCCAGGTCCAGCAGGTGATCAAGGCGGTCAAGGCCGGCGACTGGAGCCAGGCCGGCGGGGTCGTGACGGCCGGCGGGGTTGCGCTGCAGGAGGGCGAGTACGACCTCAAGCTCGTCGCCGCCGACCCGACCCAGTCGGCGCCGCTGCCCGGCGGCGAGGGTGTCGTCGTGCTCGACAGCACCGTGACGCCGGAGCTGGCGGCCGAGGGCGTCGCCCGCGACCTGGTCCGGGTCATCCAGCAGGCCCGCCGCGACGCCGGCCTCGACGTGTCGGACCGGATCGTGGTCGTGGTCGACGGCCCGGCCACGGTCGCCTCGGCCCTCGACGCGCACGGCTCGTTCGTGGCCGGCGAGACGCTGGCCAACTCGGTCGAGCTCGGCACCGTCGTCGACGGCTTCGCCGGCGAGGTCGGCGAGGGCGAGCCGGTCAAGGTGACCGTCACGCCCGTCGGTCGTGCTCCCCTTGGGGCATGACCACGACCATCGTGAGGACCGTCTCCACCGTGCCGCCGTTGCGGTACCGGTGGGGGCGGTCGGCCACGAAGTCGATGGTCTCCCGGGTCTGCACCTCGTAGTGGTTCCCGTCGACCTCCACCTGTAGCGAGCCCAGGCGCACGTGGATGATCTCCCGCGTGCCCGGGGTGTGGTCGCCGGAGTCGTGCGCCTCCCCCGGCGCCATCCGCCAGTCCCAGATCTCGACGAACGCGGGGTCGTTAACGCCGCGCAGCAGCCGCCCGGTGCCGCCGCCCGGCCCGCGCCACAGCACCGCGGGCTCGTCGGCGCCGACGATCTTCACCACCGGCTCGGGCTCGGCCTCCAGCAGCCGCCCGATGCTCACCCCGAAGGACTCGGCGACCCGGCACAGCGTGCCGATGCTCGGGTTGGTGCGGGCGCCCTCGATCTGCACGAGCATGCCCTTGCTCACACCCGAGCGGCTCGCCAGCTCGTCCAGCGACCAGCGTCTGCCCTGGCGAAGGCCCTTCACCTGGCGCGCGATCGCCAGCTGGGCGTCCCGCTCGCGGTCGGTCAACATATTTTCCTTCACGGTCATTATTATGGTACGAATGGCAGATGTTCGCCGTCGCCGATGAGGTCCTCGACCTGTGCCGCTCCGTGGGGCACGAGGCTACCGTGCTCGCAGTGCTCGCCGACGGGCTCCGCAACGGCCCCGGCGACCCGAAGCTGCTGCACGACGCGATCGAGGCCGCGGGCGACCTGAGCGCGCCGCACCCGCACCTGGAGGCGTGGCGCGACGTGTACCGCGCGTTCGGCGCCAAGCCCCAGCGCACCCCCTGCTCGGCGGAGGCGCTGCGCAAGCGGGCGTCCCGGGGCGACGTGCCGTCGGTCAACCGGATCGTCGACGCCTACAACGCCGTGAGCATCCGCTTCGCCGTACCCATCGGCGGCGAGGACCGCGCCGCGCTGGCCGGCCCCGAGCGCCTCGTGCGCGCCGCCGGCGACGAGCCCTTCGACACGGTCAGGGACGGCGCCCCGGCGGTCGAGTCGCCGGAGCCCGGCGAGGTGATCTGGCGCGACGACGTCGCCGTGACCTGCCGCCGCTGGAACTGGCGCCAGGGCCGGCGCACCGCGCTCACCGGCACCACCACCTCGGCCGTGTTCCTGCTCGAGGGCCTCGGCACCGACCTGCACCCGGCCGCCGAGGCCCTGGTGGCGCTGCTCGACGCGGACTCGGCCACGATCGAGCGCCTCGCATGATCGGCATCGTCCTGGCCGCGCTGTCCGGGCTGGTCTGGGGCGTCGGCGACTTCTCCGGCGGCAAGGCCAGCCAGCGCGCCGACTCCCTGCTGGTCGTCGTGGTCTCCAAGGCCGCCAGCCTGCCCCTGCTCGGCCTCTACCTGCTCCTCGTCCCCGGCGCCCTCACCGGCCGGGCCCTGGCCTGGGGCGCGGCCTCCGGCGTGCTCGGCGTCCTCGGCATGATCGTCTTCTACCGCGCCCTGGCCGCCGGCGCGATGGCGATCGTCGCCCCCATCAGCGCCGTCACCGCGGCCCTCCTCCCCGTCGCGTTCGGCCTGGCCGGGGGCGAGCGCCCGGGCGCGCTGGCCCTGGCCGGCGCCGCGTGCGCGATCGCCGCGATCGGCCTGGTCAGCGCGGCCGGCGGCAGCGGCGGCCCGGTCACCGGCAAGCTCGTCGGCCTGGCCCTGCTCTCCGGCGCCGCGTTCGGCCTGTTCTTCACGTCCCTGTCCCACGCCGGCGACCACGCGGGCCTGTGGCCGATGGCGGGCGCGCAGATCGCCGCGGTCGCCCTGGGCGCGCCGTTCGCCCTGTTCCGCCTGCGCCGCGGCGCCGCCCGGCCGGCGGGCCCGTCGTGGGGCTGGCTGGTGACGGCGGGCCTGCTCGACATGAGCGCGAACGCCCTGTACCTGCTGGCGGTCGCGCGCGGCGACCTGAGCATCATCGCGCCGATCGCGTCGCTGTACCCGGTCTCCACGGTCCTGCTCGCCATGGGCATCGACCGCGAGCGCATGCGCCCCGTCCAGCTGGCCGGCCTCGGCCTGGCCGCGACCGCCCTGGTCCTCGTCGCCTCGTGACGGTGGCGTTGCCCACCTTGTGCACCCGCGCGGCTGCCGCCGCTCCGGCCTGCGGTTAGAGTGTGCGGCAGCGTCGAGTTGAGCCTGGTGGAGGGCATTTGTCCGCGCTCTATGCGGTCGGCAAGATGACCGTGGCACCCACGATCCGGCTCCTCTGGCGCCCGAAGATCATCGGCCTCGACAACGTACCGAAGACCGGCGCCGCCATCCTCGCCAGCAACCACCAGTCGGTGCTCGACTCGGTGATGATGGGCGCCATCGCCCCGCGCAACGTCTACTTCCTCGCCAAGGACCAGTACTTCCGCGGCCCCGGCGTCAAGGGCGCGGCGCTGCGCAACATCATGTACGGCCTGAACCAGATCCCCGTGGACCGCTCCGGCGGCCGGGCCAGCCTCCTGGCCCTGGACGCCGCCCTGCCGGTCCTGCGCGCCGGGCACGTGCTGGGCATCTTCCCGGAGGGCACCCGCTCGACCGACGGCCGCCTGTACCGCGGCCGCCCGGGAGTGGCCAAGCTCGCCCTCGACGCCCCGGCGCCGATCATCCCGGTCGGCCTCATGGGCTTCGACCAGGTCATGCCGGTCGGCGCGTCACTGCCGAAGCTGGGCCCGAAGGTCGAGGTACGCATCGGCGAGCCCCTGGACCTGAGCCAGTGGCAGGGCGGCGGCGAGGTGGACAGCCGCGCGCTGCGCGAGGTCACCCTGAAACTCATGAACGCGATCCAGCAGCTGACCGGCCAGGAGTACGTCGGCCGCTACGCCCCGAAGCGCCCCGACCAGCTCGGCGAGCCCGCCACCGAGGTGTGACCCCGGCCCGTCGAAAGCAGGCCGATCTAGAGGGCGAGCCCCGGGAACCACAGCGCGATCTCGCGCTTCGCGCTGTCCGCGGAGTCCGAGGCGTGCACGAGGTTCTCGCGGTTGGACAGGGACAGGTCGCCGCGGATGCTGCCCGGGGCCGCCTTCCGGCCGTCGGTCGCGCCGATCAGGGTGCGCACCACGGCGATGGCCTCGTCGCCGGAGATCACCAGGGACACCAGGTTGCCGCTCGTCATGAAGTCGCGCAGCGGCGGGTAGAACGGGCGATCCACGTGCTCGGCGTAGTGCTGGTCGGCCAGGGCCACGTCCATCGTGCGCAGCGCCATCGCCTCGATGGTCAGACCTTTGCGCTCCAAGCGCCCGAGAACCTCGCCCACCAGGCCGCGGCGGACGGCGTCGGGCTTGATGAGTACGAGCGTGCGCTCCGACACGAGAATCCTCCATCTTTCAGCGGTACCCCCGAAGCCTACCCAGCGTCACGACGCGCGCCTCGCCAGGGTGCCGGAGACTTCCGTTTCGGCGATGATCAGGCATAGCCTGGTGTCAGTCGTCTGGGGAGGTCGACTTGCCGTCCAGCAACCGCGCGTCATCGAACGACAGCCGGAACCTGGTCATACTGCTGCTGATCGTGATCGGCGGGTTCCTGGCCTTCTGTGGCCTGGGCATGTCGAGCCCGCTCGTGATCGCGCTCGGCGTGATCGTGGCTGCGGCCGGTCCGGTAATGATCATGGTGGTCAACAATCGCAACAAGGTTCGGCTGTACGTCCACGGCACCGCCGTCGTCGAGGAGATCACGGCCCGGCCGACACAGGAGGGACGCAGTGCCCGCGGCCGGTTGAAGCTGACCATCACCGCCACCGGCATCCGGGGCGTGACGGTCACCGGCACCGATCCGGCGATCCCGGTGGACAAGTGGCCGGAGCGCGGCGCCACCCTGCCAGTGCAGGTGCTCAAGGGCACGCCGCGCAAGTTCACCGTGCTCTGGGACCGCGTGCAGACGCACCAGGAGGTCGTCCTCACCGAGCAGCGCCGCCCCGCCGACGACGTCGGCGGCGACGACTACAGCGCGCTCAACGCCCACCACAACGGCGCCCGCGCGGAGGCCGCCGACCCCGACGACGCGTACCGCCGCCCCATGTACCTCCCGCCGGACAACACGCCCACGCTGACCGACCTGCCGCCGGTCGAGGCCGGGATCGAGGAGCCCGCCGGCGCCCGCGTCGGCGCTCCCGTCGCCACCGTGGCCCCGCCGGGCGAGCAGATCCCCGACGCGGCCCGCACCGCCGGCCGCCGCTCCCGCTTCGGCTTCCCGCTGCGCCAGAACAAGCCCCGCCACGCCGCCGGCGACCCGTCCCACCACGCCGCGGAGCCACTCGGCGCCGCCGCGACCGCGACGACGTTCACGGCACCGGCCGCCCCGGAGATCGACACCGAGACGACCGCGACGGAGACGGCCGCGACCGACGGGGCCGAGGCGATCACGACAAGCAGGACCGAGGCCGAGGCGACCCCCGAACCCGAAGCGATCACGACCACCGAGCCCGAGCCGATCACAACGAGCGCCGAGCCCGAACCCGAGGCGGAGCCCGAGTTCGAGGCCATCGACGACATCGAGCCCCCGGCCAAGGGCCAGACCATCATCGGCGAGGAGGACGAGCCGATCATCATGCGGCTCCGCTCCACCCCGCGGCCCGGTGGCGGCCAGCACCGGAGGCCGAGCCCGCACCCGCGCGGCGGCGCGCACGAGCGGGTCCGCCGCAACCGCCCCGGCCGCACCCGCCCCGTCACACCGGAGCCACCCGCCCTCCCGGAGCCGACCGCGGTCCCGGAGGCCGCGGTGACGGAAGCGGAGCCGGTCGAGACCCAGCCGGTCGAGACCGAGCCGACGGCGACCGAGACCGCAACCGCGACCGAGGCGGTCACCACGGAGCCGGTCGAGATCGAGGCGAGCCCGGAGGTGTACACCATCCCGGAGTCGGGCTCCATGGTCCCCGCCCCGCAGCTCGACACCGACGCCGGCACCGCGGCGGAGGTCGAGTGGTGGACCGGCCCCGACGAGGCACGACCCGCCGCCGCGTACTACCCCGACCGCGAGTCCGAGCTCCCGCCCTTCCGCAGCCTGCACGTCGAGCCGTCGGTGATCGAGGGCGAGCTGGCCGAGCCGGAGGCCGAGCCCGTGACGGCCGAGGAGCCGACGGCCCGGGCCGAGGCGGTCGAGGCGGTCGAAGAGTCCCCGCCGGCCACGGGCTCCGCGTGGTCGGCGAACGGCAAGGGACCCGTCCCCGTCGGCGCCGGCCTCTACAGCGCGCCCCCCGCCTTCCGCCCCGCGGCCCCGGACGACGAGGACGACGAGGAGCCGGTCGCGCCCGACCCGTACGCGACCGAGCACTACGTCCCGGCCGACGAGGCGACCGGCGACGAGACCGAGGACGCCGACGCGCTCGAGGAGCAGCCGCTCAGCGAGGGCGCCGTCGCCGAGTTCCTGGCCGCCGGCCCCCGCCGCCAGCAGGCGATGCCCCTCGACGGCGTCAACGGCGTGAGCATCACGCTCATCGTGTCCGACCTGCAGCGCTCCCGCCGCTTCTACCGCGACACGCTCGGCCTGACCGAGCTCGACAGCGGCGAGACGAGCGCCGTGCTCGAGTCCGGTTCGGCCCGGGTCGTGCTGCGCCGCGTCGCCGACATGCCGCCGGTCGACCGCCGGGTGGTGCACCTGAACCTCGACGTCCCCGACGTGTACGACGCCTACGAGCGCCTCCGCGAACAGGGCGTCGACTTCGTCCACCGGCCGCGGGTGGTGCCGCAGGGCGAGCAGCTGGAGCTGTGCTCGGCGACGTTCCGCGACCCGGACGGCCACGCGATCGCCCTGACCCGGTGGGAGCTACGACGCTGAGTAGAGCCGGACGAGCGCGGCCGCGTCGGCCCGCATGAGCGCGCGCAGCTCGTCCGGCGCGACCACCTCGAGGTCCGCGCCGAACCGCGCGAAGTCGACCCGGGCGTGCTCCAGCGACTCGATCGGCACCTCCACCTGCACCCTGCCGTCGTCGAGATCCACCGCCGATTCCCGCAGCGCCCGCCCCGCGACCGGCCCGAGCAGGAACCACAGCGAAACCGCGCGCGGCGACAGCCGTACCGTCGCCGAACCACCGGAGTAGAGCGTCTCCTGCAGGCGGTCGGAGAACTCCAGCCAGTACCGGCGCAGCTCGAAGTCGGAAGGGCGGGTGAAGTGCTCGTCGGTGAGCGCAAGCGTCGAGATGCGCGAGATCCGGTAGGCGTTCGTGCGCGAGCGGCCGGTCGCGACCACGTACCACGCGGTGCCCTTGAGCACGAGCCCCAGCGGCGCGAGCTCGCGCTCCACGGCGACGCCGTCCCACTTGCGGTACAAAACCCGGATCTTGCGCTGCTCCCAGACGGCCGTGGCGACCGTGTCGAGGTGCGGTGGCGCCTCGGGGTCGCGGAACCAGCCCGGGGCGTCGACGTGGACGCGCTCCTGGATGCGCCCGGCCGTCGTGCGCTGCTCGGCCGGCAGCGCGGCGAGCAGTTTGAGCCGCGCCGCGTCCAGGGTCGGGCCGAGGCCGAGGTCGGTGGCGCCGCTGCCGGCGAGAAACAGCGCGGAGGCCTCGTCGGCGGTAAGGCCGGTAAGGCTGGTTCGGTACCCGTCCAGCAGCGCGAACCCGCCGGCGGGCCCGCGATCGGCGTAGACGGGCACGCCCGACGCGGACAGGGCCTCGATGTCGCGGTACACCGTGCGCACCGACACCTCGAGCTCGTCCGCGATCTGCTGCGCGGTCAGCCGGCCCCGGGTCTGCAGCAGCAGCAGCGTCGAGAGGAGCCGGCTCGCGCGCATCAGTCCGGCTTGTTCGCGTAGACGGACCGGCGCACGTAGAGCGCGTACAGCCAGGCCGCCCCGAACACGACGCCCAGGGCGAGCAGCGACCAGTGCAGGAAGCCGCCGGCGAGCAGCGCGACCTGCACGGCCAGCCCGGCGGTCCACGCCCAGGAGTGCTTGAGCAGCCCGCAGAGCAGGAAGCACACGACCGCGAGGACGGCGCAGACCCAGATCGCCGCGGTGGTGTCCCCGTGGCCGAGCTTCGCCAGCGGCAGCAGGGCCAGCAGCAGTACGACCCCTTCGACGACGAGGCCCGCGGCCCCGACGCCGCGCACCGCCGCGCTCGGGTTCTTCAGTCCCGCGGGCGTGCTCATCGCTTGAGCAGCCCGCGGGCGTCGGCCACGGTCACGACCGAGCCGGTGATGAGGACGCCGATGGTGCCGGGGACGGCGTTGTCGCTCTCGGCGAGCGTCACGGCCGCATCGATCGCATCGGGCATGTCCGGTACCACGTGCACGCGATCGGCCCCGTAGAGCTCCTCGGCGATCAGGCCCAGCTGGGCGGCCGACATCGCGCGGGGGGAGCTGTTGCGGGTCACCACGATGCTCTCGGTGATCGGCTCCAGCAGCTCCAGCATGCCCTCGACGTCCTTGTCGGCCAGGGCCGCGACGACCGCGATGAGCCCGCTGAACGCGAACTCCTCGGTCAGCGCCCGCACCGTGGCCTGCATGCCGTGCGCGTTGTGGGCCGCGTCGAGCAGGATCGGCGGCGACTTGCGCACCCGCTCCAGCCGGCCGGGCGAGGTGGTCCCGGCGAAGCCGTCGCGCACCGCCTCGGCGTTGAGCGCCCGCTCGGCGCCCGCGCCCAGGAACGCCTCGACCGCCGCGAGCGCGATGGCCGCGTTCTGCGCCTGGTGCTCGCCGTGCAGGGGCAGGAAGATCCCCTCGTACACCCCGGAGAGCCCCTGCAGCGTGAGCACCTGGCCGCCGACGGCGAGCTCGCGGTTGACCACCCCGAACTCGCGCCCCTCGCGGGCCATGGTCGCCCCGACCTCGGCGCAGCGCTCCAGGATCGGCCGCATCGCCTCCTCGGGCTGCAGGGCGCAGATCAGCGTCGAGCCCTTGTGCACGATCCCGGCCTTGGCCCAGGCGATCTCCTCGATCGTGTCGCCGAGCCACTCGGTGTGGTCGAGGCCGATCGGGGTGATCACCGTCGTCTGGGCCTGCAGCACGTTCGTCGCGTCGTCCGCGCCGCCCAGGCCCACCTCGACCACGGCCACGTCGACGGGCGCGTCGGCGAACGCGGCGAACGCCATCGCCGTTGTCATGTCGAAGTACGTCAGCGGGGCGTCGTTGCGCGCGTCGAGGTAGTCGGCCAGCGGCACGACCTCCTCGTACACCTCGACGAACTTCTCCTCGCTGATCGGCTCGCCCTCGATGCTGATCCGCTCGGTGATGCTCTGCAGGTGCGGACTGGTGTACCGCCCGGTGCGCAGCCCGTGCGCCCGCAGCAGCGAGTCGATCATCCGGGCGGTCGACGTCTTGCCGTTGGTACCGGTCAGATGGATCGCCGGGAACGCCCGCTGGGGGCTGCCGAGCGAGTCGAGCAGCCCCTCGATGCGCGAAAGGTCGAACACCATGCGGGTGAACCCGCGGGCGTTGAGCTCCTGGTCGACCTCGGTGAACGAGCGGGTCATGCCGCCTCCTCGCTTCGCTCGGCGGCGACAAGGAGCTCAGCCTCCAGGTGACCGGCCCCTCCGCCGCGCTCCGGACCGGTCACAGCGTTTCCAGCTGGGCGGCGATGCGGGTCAGGTCCGCCTCGGCGGCCTCGAGCCGCTCCCGGATCTTGGCCACAACTGCCTCCGGCGCCTTGCCGGTGAAGGCCGGGTTGCCGAGCTTGGCCCGGCACTGCGCCGCCTCCTTCTCCGCCGCCGCGTGGTCCTTGGTGAGCCGCGCCCGCTCGGCGGCGACGTCGATCGTGCCGCGGGTGTCGAGCTCCACGGTCACCCCAACGCCGACGGCCAGCTTCGCTGTCGCCGCGAAGTCCCCCTGCTTCGGGTGGTCGAGGCGGGCCAGCGAACGGATCAGGCCCTCGTGCGCGGTCAGCCCGGCCGTGTCGAGCCCCTCGAGCCGGGCGACGACCCGCTGGGCCGGCTTCACGCCCTGGTCGGACCGGAACCGGCGGACCTCGGTGACGACCCGCTGCAGGTTCTCGAGCTCCCGCTCGGCCGCGTCGTCGACGAGCTCCTTGTCCGCCACCGGCCACTCGGCCCGCATGACCGTCGGCCGGCCGGTGAGCGTCGTCCACAGCTCCTCGGTCACGAACGGCATGATCGGGTGCAGCAGCCGCTGCAGGCTCTCCAGCACGTGCCCCAGGACCCGGCGGGTGCGCGCCTTGGCCGCCTCATCGTCGCCGCTGAGCACCGGCTTGGTCAGCTCCAGGTACCAGTCGCAGACGTCGTCCCAGGCGAAGTGGTACAGCGTGTCGCACACCTTCGCCAGCTCGAACGCCTCGAACTGCTGGTCGACCTCGCCGATCACGTGCTGCAGCCGGGACAGGACCCAGCGGTCGACGGTGCTCAGATCCTCCGTGGGCAGCTCGCCCTCGACGGTGGCCCCGCCGGCCAGCCCGTACCGCGTCGCGTTCCACAGCTTGTTGGCGAAGTTGCGGGCGCCCTGCACCCACTCCTCGCTGACCGGCACGTCGGCGCCCGGGTTCGCCCCGCGCAGCAGCGTGAACCGGGTCGCGTCGGCGCCGAAGCGCTCGATCCAGTCCAGCGGGTCCACGACGTTGCCGAACGACTTCGACATCTTCTTGCCATGCTGGTCGCGGACCATGCCGTGCAACATCACGACGTCGAACGGCTGCCGCCCGTCCATCGCATAAAGGCCGAACATCATCATCCGGGCGACCCAGAAGAACAGGATGTCGTACCCCGTGACAAGCACGCTCGTCGGATAGAACTTGGCCAGGTCCGGGGTCTCGTCGGGCCAGCCGAGCGTGGAGAACGGCCACAGCGCCGAGCTGAACCAGGTGTCGAGCACGTCGGCGTCCTGCGTCCAGCCGTCGCCGGCCGGGACCGCATCGTCCGGGCCCACGCACACGACCTCGCCGTTCGGCCCGTACCACACCGGAATCCGGTGCCCCCACCACAGCTGCCGCGAGATGCACCAGTCGTGCATGTTGTCGACCCAGCCGAAGTACCGCTTCGTCAGCTCCGGCGGCTCGACCCGCACCCGCCCGTCGCGCACCGCGTCGCCGGCCGCCTTGGCCAGCGGCTCCGTCCGCACGAACCACTGCAGCGACAGCCGCGGCTCGACGGTGGTGCCGCAGCGCTGGCAGTGCCCGACGGCGTGCATGTACGGCCGCTTCTCCGCGACGATCCGGCCGTCCGCCCGCAGCGCCGCCACGACCGCCGGCCGCGCCTCGAACCGGTCCAGGCCGAGGAACGGCCCGTGCGCGGTGATCACGCCGTGCTCGTCCATCACGGTGAGGCTCGGCAGGTCGTGGCGCTGGCCGATCTCGAAGTCGTTCGGGTCGTGGGCCGGGGTCACCTTGACCGCGCCGGTGCCGAACGCCGGGTCGACGTGCGCGTCGGCGACGATCGGGATCCGCCGCCCGGTCAGCGGCAGCTCGACCTCGGTGCCGATCAGGTGCTTGTACCGCTCGTCGTCCGGGTGCACCGCGACCGCGGTGTCGCCGAGCATCGTCTCGGCCCGGGTGGTCGCCACCACGATCGCGTTGTCGCCGTCGCCGTAGCGGATCGACACGAGCTCGCCGTCGTCGTCGGAGTGCTCGACCTCGATGTCGCTCAGCGCCGTGAGGCACCGCGGGCACCAGTTGATGATGCGCTCGGCCCGGTAGATGAGCCCGTCGTCGAAGAGCCGCTTGAAGATCGTCAGCACGGCCCGGGACAGGCCCTCGTCCATGGTGAACCGCTCGCGGCTCCAGTCCACCGAGTCGCCCAGGCGCGTCATCTGGCCCAGGATCTTCCCGCCGGACTCGGTCTTCCACTGCCACACCCGCTCGACGAACGCGTCGCGGCCCAGGTCGTGCCGGGACTGCCCGTCACCGGCGAGCTGCCGCTCGACCACGTTCTGGGTGGCGATGCCGGCGTGGTCCATGCCGGGCAGCCACAGCGTCTCGTACCCCTGCATGCGCTTACGCCGCGTGAGGGCGTCCTGCACCGAATGGTCGAGCGCGTGGCCGATGTGCAGAGAACCGGTGACGTTCGGCGGGGGCAATACGATCGAGAACGGCGGCTTGTCGCTTGACGCGTCCGCCTTGAACAGACCGTCGGCTACCCATTGCTCGTACCGCCGCTGCTCGACTTCACCGGGGGCATACTGAGCCGAGAGCGCCGGGGTTGCCTGCCCCGTGCGTGGAGTATCCGTCACAGGCAAAGTCTAGAACTGTCGCGCAGGGGGTCTACGCTCGCCATTGCCCCTACACTCAGGAGATTGATCGACGGTGACCTACCCGCCGCAGAACTCGGATGACGAGCCGCGTTCCGAACCGTTCCGGCCGATGTCCTACGACCTCGCTCCGGAGTACGGCACCCCGCCGCCGGTGAACGCTCCCGGCCCGTACGGACAGCAGCCGCCACCCCCGCCGCAGCCTTATGGTCAACCGCCCGTTTCTGCACAGCCTTATGGTCAGCCGCCGGTTTCCGCGCAGCCCTACGGCCAGCCGCCGGTTTCGGCGCAGCCTACGTCGCCTTATGGTCAGCCGGCCTACCAGCAGCCCGGCCCCGCCTATCCGCAGCCGACACCGGTCTACCAGCCGCCGGTCCCCGGGCCGGGTTTCGCGCCCCCGCCGCCGCCCAAGAAGGGCAAGGGCCTGAAGATCACCCTCGGCGTGGTCGGCGGCGTCTTCCTGGTCTGCGCGGTGATCGCCTGCGTCGCCTTCTACCCCATCTACCGCGACGCCGGCGCGCACGTCTCCGCCCCGCCGACCCTCCCCGGCGGCCTCACGAAGCAGACCAGCGACGAGGCCGACGCGCTCAAGTCGAGCATGGAGACCGACCTCAAGGGCAGCATCGACAGCATCGAAGAGGTCGAGACCGGGGTGTACTCGGACGAGAAGGACGACGACCCGACGCACATCGTCGTCATGGTCGCCGCGACGGGCACCTTCTTCTCCCCCGGCTCCGAGGTCGACGCGGCGTTCCGGGGCTTCGGCTCCAACAGCGGCCTGACGACGGTGACCTCGCCGACGGAGTACCCGGCGGGCAACCTGGGCGGCACCGCGAAGTGCGGCAGCAGCCAGTACAACCTCGGCACCGGCACCCAGAGCCTCAAGGTGAGCATGTGCGTGTGGGCCGACCACGGCAGCGTCGGCATGGTCCTGTTCATGGGCCAGGACGTGTCGACCGCGTCGAGCCGCTTCGTGGCGATCCGCGAGGCCGTCCAGACCCGCTAGATCCGGATCTTCGGGGGCGCTCCGGCGCCCCCTTTCCGGACGCTGACAGCGGGCGCCAAGCCACAGTTGCTACAGTGCGCCGATGGTCGACCCCGACGGCGGTCCCGCCGGCCTGTACTACGAAGACGACGACGAACCCACCGAAACTCCGGCGAGCCGCATCCCGCTCAAGCGGGTCGCGCTCATCACCGGCTCGGTCGCGGCCACGGCGCTGCTGATCTCCGGCATCTTCTACGGCCCCACGGTCTTCCGCGTCCTGGGCCAGAGCGACACCGAGATCAAGTCCCCGGACAAGGTCGGCGCCTTCACCCTCGACAAGAGCGACGGGGCCCAGCAGACCAGCGAGTACATCCGCGACGCGATCGCCTCGAAGGTCAACCTCGACAAGAGCGTGGGCCTCATCTACCGCGAGGGCACCACTGACGCGATCCTCGTGGCGGGCACCGCCCGCATCTGGAAGCCCGAGGACACCCTGAAGACCGCCTTCGACATGGTCGCCGACGACGCCGGCGGCGTACGCGACGCCAAAGACGTGGACACCGGCGCCCTGGGCGGCACGATGCGCTGCGGCACGACAAAGGTCGACGACTCGGACCTGACGGTCTGCGGCTGGGCGGACAACGGCTCCTTGGGCGTGGCCCTGTTCTCGAACCGCGGCGTACCGGAGTCCGCCAAATCGATGCTGGAGCTCCGCACCGCGGTAGAGCACCGCAACTAAGATCGCCGCACTCCAGGTCCTCCTCCACACCGATAAGGCCGGCCCCGCACGACGCGGGCCGGCCTTTTCCATATAGCGCAGGAGTCCATCTCCACACCGACGAGGTCAACCCCACCGTCGAATGCCCGACCTGACCCGGACAGCAAAAAAGGCCGGCCCCGCACGACGCGGGCCGGCCTTTTCCATATAGCGCAGGAGTCCATCTCCACACCGACGAGGTCAACCCCACCGTCGAATGCCCGACG
>NZ_JBEZDS010000033.1:134347-134557 GCF_040648435.1 Dactylosporangium sp. NPDC049140
TACCTGACCCGGACAGCAAAAAAGGCCGGCCCTCACGGGCCGGCCTCTTGGTCTTCGAGTTCGACAAAATGCTTCAGGGGCCCACCGAAATCGGTGAGCCCCTGAAGGAAATTTAGTCCGGCGGCGTCCTACTCTCCCACACTCTCTCGGGTGCAGTACCATCGGCGCTGGAGGGCTTAGCTTCCGGGTTCGGAATGGGACCGGGCGTTT
>NZ_JBEZDS010000034.1:0-75577 GCF_040648435.1 Dactylosporangium sp. NPDC049140
GGCTGCACGGCCACGGTCTGGCTGCACTGGGCGTTGTCGGACGCGGACGCGGCCGCCTTGAGCGCCTTGGTCCCGCCGTGCACCGGCGTGCTCACGACGCTGCAGAGGCTGCCGGTCCACGGCGCGAGCGAGCCCGTCTCGAAGTTGCCGTTGGTCAGGCCGCCGGCCGGGGGAGTGCTGCTCGGGCTGCCGCTGGGGCTGCTGCTCGGGCTCTTGGAAGGCGTGGGCGACGCGCTGCTCTTCGTCGGGCTGGGCGAGCCCGGCGTGCCGCCGCCGCTGGTGAACGGGGCGAAGATGTGCGAGAACTGCCACGTGCCCTGCGAGATGCCGGAGCAGGTGTCCGACGCCGCGCCGCCGGGGCAGCCGCCGTTGTCGCGCTGCAGCGCCCAGAACGACAGCTCGGCGATGCCCTGCTGGGTCGCCCAGGAGTAGACCGCGTTCGCGTCGGCGACGGTGAACGTCTCGGCGGGGCCGAAGTCGTCGACGCCGATCATCTCGGTCACGCCGATCATGGACCACAGCTGCTGGCTGGTCTTCCCGGGGTACAGCTGCTGCAGTTGCGTGTGCAGGCCGTTGGACGCCGTCTTGGTGTCGTTGGCCATCTGGTGCGGCTGGTTGTCGTAGTAGTCGAAGGTCATCTGGTTGACGATGTCGATCCGTGCGTTGTTGGCCACCGCGTTGCGCAGCACCGCGAGCCCGCTGTCGGCCAGGCCGCTCGTGGTCGTCGGCAGCGTGTAGACGAACTGGATGCTCCGCCCGTTGGCGGCGGCCCAGTCCTCGACGATCTTGATCGCCTTGTTGCGGCGGTCGATGCCGGCGGTGTTGGTCAGCGAGTTGTCCTCGACGTCGAGGTCGATGCGGGTGACGTCGTAGGTGGTGATGACCTTCTCGAACTGCGCCGCGATCTGGTTGACGTCGGTGCAGCTGTCGGCGATCTCGGTGGCGCCGTTGTCGGCCGCGTAGCCGCCGAACGAGGGGATCACGTCGCCGCCGCGGGCGCGGATGGCGGCGATGTCGCTGCCGAACGTCGAGCCGGCGATCGGCATGCCGGTGTCGCCGTTCCAGTAGACCGTGCACGAGCCGTGGCTCGCCGTCTGGATGAAGGCCATGGTCAGGTACTTGTCGCCGGACTGCTGGGACAGCCCGTTGAGGCTGTCGCCGTTGTAGGCCTCGAAGTAGGGGGCGAACACGTGGGCGGGGATGGCGGTCGCCGCCTGGGCGGACGGCGTGACCGCGAGGACGACCCCGGTGGCGGCGAGCGCCACCGCGGCGGCCGCGATGAGTGACCTTCGCATGACCCCTTCTTTCTATTAGTAAACTTGACTGATAGAAATCCTTCGCTGCCTCGATGTCAAGACCCCATGAGTCACCCTTAAGGCGGCGCTGTGGGACGCTCTTGGGGCGATGAAGCGGCTCCAGCAACTCGACCAGCGGCTCCTGCCGCCGGTCGGCAACGTCCTCGCCCGGGTTTTCCGGGGCGCCCAGCGGCTGCGCGCGTTCACGGTCGTCGTCGGCGTGGTCGCGGTGACGGCGACGCTGCTCGCCGTGCACCGCACCGACCGGCCGCGCAGCGACCCGTCCCTCGGCGACGTCGTGCGCGTCGGGGTCGCCGAGGGCGCGTCCATCCCGGCCTACCTGCAGGCGGGCCGGGACGAGCTGGCCGCGCTGCCGGGCGACGGGCCGGTCTACGCGCTGGTGTCGTTCACCGCCTACCTGGGGCCCGACCGCCTCACCCCGGTGGTCGCGGACGTCTCGGTGTCCAGCGTCTTCGCCCGGGTACCGCTGCCGCAGACCCAGACCGAGCTCGTCCGCCTGGGCGCGTACAAGCTCCCCGACGACGTGGTGTCGGCGATGGACGAGACCGCCCAGCGCAAGACCGAGGAGGCCGCCCACTACCGCGACCTGCTCGGCCGCAACGACGGCATCCCCGAGGAGAACCGGCAGCTGTACCTCTCCGGCGCGATCGTCGCCGACCAGGAGGCGACCGCCTACCGCGAGCACTGCTCGTGCGTGTACGCCGCCGTCGTCTACGGCACGCCCGCCGCCCTGCGCGCCGTCGCCGCCCGGCCCGAGATCCGCGTCGTCGATCCGATCACCGAGATGCAACGGCTCGATCGCACAGTGTTCCTGCCCCCGTTGCCGGAGCAGACTACGGTCGCGGAGCCGGTCAGCGAGGGGGCCGGCACGGTGGTCGCGTCCCCCCGTCCGTCCTGAGGCGATATCCCCTTCGGCCTGTCGTGCAGTTGATGCAGGGGATGGGCTCGTAGGAGTGGTCCGAATACTGTTCGGTCCGTAGCCTTGGGGGGCGGGTTTGACGCGTGCGAGGGAGGGGCCGGGCGTGGCCGATCGGGATGCCGGGTGGGAGGACAGATCGGCCGAGCCGGCTCCCCGCTGGCGCTCGCTGCTCGACCGGGCGCTGCTGGGCCGGCCGACCCCGGGTGATCTGGATTACGACGGCCGGTTCGGGCGCCCCTCGGCCCCATATCCGCCCGGGCCCCAATACGATGACGAACCAATGCCTCCCACCAACGGCACCCGCCCGTACGACGACGCGCCGCTCCGCACCGAACCGGTCGCGCGGCGTGAGCCCCTGGTCGAGTACCAGGCGCCCCGGCCGGCCGCCGACCCGACCGAGCAGATGGTGCAGGTCCTGCGCCGCGACATCCCGACCCCGAAGGTCCTCGCGTTCGCCAACCCCAAGGGCGGCGTGCACAAGACGACCGCGACCGTGCTGACCGCCGCCACGATCGGCAGTGTCCGCGGCAAGGGCGTCATCGCGTGGGACGACAACGAGCTGCGGGGCACGCTCGGCCTGCGCGCCGGCAGCGCCCGCCACGCGCGCACGATCCGCCACCTCATCGCCGATCTCGTGCGCGTCGAGCACGCGACCGGCTACGACCTGTACGACATGCTCGACGACTATCTCCGCCACGCCTCCGACGGCTCCTACGACGTGCTCGCCGGCGAGGAGAACCCGCGCTTCGCCCAGCGCCTCGACCCGCACACCGTGCGCCGGGTGCTGGAGCTGCTGCGGCGCACCCACGACGTGATCTGCGTCGACACCGGCAACAACGTCGAGAGCCCCAACTGGCAGACGGTGCTGCAGACCGCCGACCAGCTCGTGGTCACGAGCGTGCCGCGCGAGGACGCCGCGTTCACCGCCGACTGGATGCTCGACCTGCTCGACGAGGCCGGGATGGAGGAGCTGGTCGCCAACGCGGTCACGCTGCTGTCCTGCCCGACGCCCAACCCGACCCCGCTCATCGACGACCTGGCCGGGCACTTCCGCACCCGGACCCGGGCCGTCGTCGTGGTGCCCTACGACCCGGCGCTGGAGAGCGGCTCCAACATCGAGTACCCGATGCTGGCGGCGGCCACCAAGCGCGCGTGGCTGCGGGCGGCGGCGGTCATGATGGACCCGACGGCCCGGTGAGCTCCTCGACGGCGCCGCGGAACACCTCGGCGTGCCGGGCGACCTGCTCGTAGGTCGTGGCCGGGCTCATCAGGGCCATGTTGTGGAACGGGGTGAGCAGGATGCCCCGGTTCGCGAGGTACACGTGGAAATAGTCGTCGAGCTCCCCGTCGGCGGCTTCCGCTGACTCCGTGCCGGTTGCGGGGGCCGGGCTGGCGAAACGGTACTCGACCCGCGCGCCGAGTCCGGTCACCGACCACGGAAGCTGGAACTCGGTGATCACGGCCTGCACGTCGGCCGCGAACTGCCGCGATTTCTCGGACATTTCGGCATGTGCGGCATTTGTCAGAACGTGCTCCAGGGTTGCCCGGGTCGCGGCGATCGACAGCGCGTTGCCGGCCAGGGTCCCGCCGACGCCGCCCATGTCGACCAGGTCGAGATCGCCCATGCCGGCCAGCTTCTGCGTGATCTCGTCGGACAGGCCGTAGGCCGCGGCCGGGATGCCGCCGCCGATCGCCTTGCCGATGGTCACCACGTCGGGCTCGAGGCCCCACAGGCCGGTCGCCCCGCCCGGGCCGGCCGAGAACGTGTGCGTCTCGTCGTTGACCAGGTAGGTGCCGTACCGCTTCGTGAGTGCCCGCACCCCCGCGAGGTACCCGGGCCGGGGCAGCACGATGCCGATGTTGGTCAGCGCCGGCTCCATCACCACCGCGGCCACGTCCCCGTGCGCCAGCTCCCGCTCGAGCCCGTCCAGGTCGTTGAACTCGGCGACGCGGCTGGTCACGGTCACGTCGACCGGTGCGCCCACGTTCCCGGCGCGGGCCCGCGGCCCGTCCGGCGTGGCCACGATCAGCGACTCGTCGACCGAGCCGTGGTAGCAGTAGCTGTTGAACAGGATCTTCGGCCGGCCGGTGACCGCCCGCAGCAGCCGGATCGCCCACCGGTTCGCGTCGGTGGCGGTGAGCGCGAAGCTCCACCGCGGCACCCCGAACCGGCGGGTCAGCTCGGCCCCGACCCACGCCGCGTCCGCCGTCGGCAGCATCGCGCAGGCGCCGCCGAGGGTCTCGAAGCGCTCCCGCACCGCGGCGACGACCGGCTCGGGGGAGTGCCCGGCCATCGCGGCCGTGTCGCCGAGGCAGAAGTCGGCGTACTCGTGCCCGTCCACGTCGGTGACGCCGGCGCCGCGGGCCTGCGCGAGGTACAGCGGAAATCCCGCCGCCGTCTTGTTCATCCACGTCATCGGGACCCGGCCGAAGAGGTCCCCGGCCCGCGCGTACTCGGCCGCCGAGCGGGGGTTGCGCCCGGCGAAGGCGGCTCGCTCGCGGCGCAGCAGCGCGCCGAGCCGGTCACGGTCGATCATGCCTGCAGTGTCGCCGAAAATGTCGTACCCCCGCGATAGGTTCGGGGCCGTGGGTTTCGTACATCTGCACGTACACACCGAGTACTCGATGCTCGACGGGGCCGCGCGCCTCGGGCCGCTGTTCGCCGAGGCGGCCCGGCTCGGCCAGCCCGCGCTGGCCATGACCGACCACGGCAACATGTTCGGCGCCCACGACTTCTACCACTCCGCGGCCCGGGCCGGCATCAAGCCGATCATCGGCGTCGAGGCCTATGTGACCCCCGGCACCAGCCGTGGCGACCGCACCCGCGTCCGGTGGGCCGACGGCGGCGAGAACGACGTCTCCGGCGGCGGCGCCTACACCCACCTCACGCTGCTGGCGGAGTCCGCGACCGGGCTGCGCAACCTGTTCCGGCTCTCGTCGCGGTCCAGCACGGAGGGGTATTTCTACAAGCCCCGCGCCGACCGCGAGCTGCTGGCCGAATACGCACCGGGCGTGATCGCCACCACCGGGTGCCCGTCGGGGGAGATCCAGACCCGGCTGCGCATCGGCGACTTCGAGCGGGCCTGCTCGGCCGCCGCCGAGCTGCGCGACATCTTCGGCGCCGGCAACCTCTACCTGGAGCTGATGGACCACGGCCTGAAGATCGAGTCGCGGGTCCGCGCCGACCTGCTGCGCCTCGGCCGCCGGCTCGGCCTGACCCCGGTGGCCACCAACGACCTGCACTACACGTTCGCCGGCGACGCCGACGCCCACGAGGCGCTGCTGGCCGTGCAGTCCGCCACCACGCTCGCCGACCCGAAACGCTTCAAGTTCGACGCCCGCGACTTCTACCTCAAGCCGGCCGAGGAGATGCGCCGCATCTGGGACGCCGAGGTCCCGGGCGCCTGCGACGCGACCCTGGCCGTTGCCGAGCGCATCGGCGACTACGCGGAGGTCTTCGCCCACCGCAGCCTGATGCCGGCCTTCCCGGTGCCGCCCGGCCAGACCGAGGGGGGCTATCTGCGGGCCGCGGTCGACCGGGGCCTGGCCCGCCGCTTCCCCGACGGCGTGCCGACGCCGCACGCCAACCAGGCCGGCTACGAGCTGTCGGTGATCGCCGGGGCCGACCTGGCCGGCTACTTCCTGGTCGTGGCCGACCTCGTCGCCCACGCCCACCGGGAGGGCATCCGCGTCGGGCCGGGCCGCGGCTCCGCGGCCGGCTCCCTCGTCGCCTACGCGCTGGGCATCACCGAGATCGACCCGCTCGAGCACGGGCTGCTCTTCGAGCGCTTCCTCAACCCCGAGCGGCCCAGCATGCCCGACATCGACATGGACTTCGACGAGCGCCGGCGCGGCGAGATGATCCGCTACGCGACGGCGCAGTACGGCGAGGACCGGGTGTCGCAGATCATCACCTTCGGCACGATCAAGGCGAAGGCCGCGATCAAGGACGCCGCCCGGGTGCTGGGCTTCCCGTTCTCCCTCGGCGAGCGGATCAGCAAGGCGGTGCCGCCGCCGGTCCTCGGCCGCGACATGCCGTTGTCCGGCGTCTTCGACCCGGCCCACTCGCGCTTCAAGGAGGGCGGCGAGCTGCGCCGGCTCTACGAGTCGGAGACGGAGGTGCGCACCGTCGTCGACACCGCCCGCGGGCTGGAGGGGCTCAAGCGGCAGTGGGGCGTGCACGCGGCGGGCGTGATCCTGTCCCGGGAGCCGCTCATCGACGTGCTGCCGATCCAGAAGCGCGAGCAGGACGGCGCGATCATCACCCAGTGGGACATGGGCGCGTGCGAGGACATGGGCCTGCTCAAGATGGACTTCCTCGGCCTGCGCAACCTCACCATCATCGACGACGCGCTCGACGCGATCCGGCACAACCGGGGCGTCGACCTGCTGATCGAGGACGCGGCGCTGGACGACGCGCCGACCTACGCGCTGCTGTCGCGCGGCGACACCCTCGGCGTGTTCCAGTTCGAGGCGACGCCGGTCCGGCAGCTGCTGCGCTCGATGGCCCCGGACTGCTTCGCCGACGTCGCCGCGGTCGGGGCGCTCTACCGGCCCGGTCCGATCGCGGCCAACGCACACAACGAGTACGCCGACCGCAAGAACGGCCGCCGCCCGGTCACGCCGATCCACCCGGAGCTGGCCGAGCCGCTCGCCGACATCCTCGGCGACACCTACGGGCTGATCGTCTACCAGGAGCAGGTGATGGCGATCGCCCAGCGGGTCGCCGGCTACACCCTCGGCGCCGCCGACCGGCTCCGGCGGGCCATGGGCAAGAAGAAGAAGGAGATCCTCGACGAGGAGTTCACGCTGTTCGCCCCGGCGATGCGCGAGCGCGGGCACTCCGAGGGCGCGATCCGCACCCTGTGGGACATCCTGGTGCCGTTCTCCGACTACGCGTTCAACAAGGCGCACAGCGTGGCCTACGGGCTCGTCGCCTACTGGACGGCGTACCTGAAGGCGAACTTCCCGGCCGAGTACATGGCGGCCCTGCTCACCTCGATCGGCGGTGACAAGGACCGCTCCGCCGTCTACCTCGCCGAGTGCCGGCACATGGGCATCCGGGTCCTGCCGCCCGACGTCAACGCCTCCCAGGGCCGCTTCGCCGCCGACGGCACCGACATCCGCTTCGGCCTCGGCGCCGTGCGCAACGTCGGCGCCGCCGCCGTCGAGGCCATCCTGCGGGCCCGCCGCGACCGGGGCGCGTTCACGGACTTCTACGACTTCCTGTCCAAGGTCGACCAGGTCGTGTGCAATCGCAAGACGATCGAGTCGCTCATCAAGGCCGGCGCCTTCGACTCCCTGGGCCACTCCCGCCGCGGCCTGCTCAGCGTGCACGCCGACGCCCTCGACGCCGTCTCCAGCGTCAAGCGCAATGAGGCCATGGGCCAGTTCGACCTCTTCGGCGCCCCGCTGATGACCGCCCCGCCGGTGCCCGCGATGGAGTGGGACAAGCCCGAGCGTCTCGCCTTCGAGCGCGAGATGCTCGGCCTCTACGTCTCCGACCATCCGCTGCGCGGCCTGGAGCACGTGCTGCGCGCGGCCGCCGACCGCCCGGTCGCCGCCCTGGCCGAGGAGGGCACGCTCGCCGACGGCGCCGTGGTCCGGCTGGCCGGCATCCTGTCCGGGGTGCAGCGCCGCGTGACCCGCCAGGGCCGCCCGTGGGCGCAGGCCTGGCTGGAAGACCTGGACGGCAGTGTCGAGGTGATGTTCTTCCCCGACACCTACGAGCTGGTCGACCAGTGGGTGGTCGAGGACGCGGTGGTGTCGGTCAAGGGCCGCGTGGACCGGCGCGAGGAGGTGCCCCGCCTGATGGCCATGGACCTCGCCCTGCCCGACCTGACCACCCCGCCGCCGTCGACGCCGCTGCCGCCCTGGCCGGGCTCCTCCACCGCACCCCCGACGGGCGATTCATCCGGTTCGCGAGCTTCGCAGGGCGATGTCGACGCGCTTGCCGGAACGCGCCCCGCGCCTGGCAGGATGGGATCGTGAGCATCGCCCCGATTTCGCCCGTCGAACCGGCCGAGGCCACCCGGCCGGCGCGCGTACCGATCCTGCGGGAGGTGCTCGTCGCCCTGCTGACCGCGGTGGTGGTGGCGGGCCTGGGCGCACCCTTCGGCCTGCTGTGGTCGAAGCTTGCCCCGCACGTGGAACTGGTCCAGACCCAGTACGGCCCGTATCCGATCCAGCCCGAGCCGGAGGGCTACTGGGGCGACGAGGGCTGGTTCGTCCTCATGGCGATCGGCATGGGCATTCTCGTCGCCCTGGCCGCCTGGTTCCTGCTGCGCCGCTACCGGGGCCCGGTCATGCTGGTCGCCCTGGTCCTCGGCTCGGCCGGCGCGTCGGTCCTGGGCGCCTGGCTCGGCAACAAGATCGGCTACGCGCACTACATCGACCTGGCCGGGCACGCCCCGGAGGGCACGCACATCTTCCGCCCGGTGAAGCTGCGGACCGGCACCTCGAGCCTGGCCTTGGGCTTCATCCCCTGGGTCCGCGGCACGATGCTGATCCAGGGCCTGGCCGCCGCGGCGGTCTACACCGGGATGGCGGGCTTCCACGTCTCGCCGACGCTGCGCTACGACAACATCCCGCCGGAGTACCTGTCGCCGCCGCCTCCGCCGGTGGGCTATCCGGGCCCGTACCCGCCGGCGGCGTCGCCCTACCCGCCGCACCCGGAACAGCCGCAGTTCCCGGCTTCGCCGTCGCCCTTCCCGCCGGGGGCGGTGCAGGAGGGACCGTTCGCGCCGGGCCTGGGTCAGGCGGCGCAGTTCCCGCCCGGTCCGGCTCAGGCGGCGCCGTTCCCGCCTGCGACGGCGACCCAGGACCAGCCGGCGGGCTGGCACGACCCCGGCGCTGCGCCCCCGCCGCCGGCTCCGGCTACGGACTCCCCGGTTTGGCCGCAGTCGCCGAACGCCGAGCCGCCGCGCCCCTGAGCGCGGGCGGTTGGCTGTGTCGCCATCGCCGCTGACAGGGTGGCACGGCATGGTGCCGCACTTCGCGGCGCGCGCCGTCGCCCGCTTGGTCGGTATCCCGTGGAGTCCGGGCGGAGACGTGGCCGCCCGGGTCGCGGCAGTCGGACGCTCAAACGGATGCACACCGGAAGAGCCAAGAGCGAAAAGCCGCAAATCCCAGGGAGGAAAAGCAATGATTTGAGGGGGTCCGAGGAGGCTGCAAGCGCGACTTGTTGCCGTAGCCGCGCACCGTCGGGGTTGAGGAACTGGCCGCGCGCTAGTTCGGGCTGGACGGTACGGCCAGGTCGGACAGGGCCACCGGCACGGCGCGGACCTGGCCCAGCAGGGCGGTCTCGCGGCGCAGCAGGGCCCGTTCGGCCTTCAGGCGGCTCGCCGTGTCCGGCTCCGATAGCAGGGCCTGGCGGTCCTCCAGGGTCAGCGACGCCGTCGCCGCCACGAGGTGGGACAGGACCGTCGGGTCGTCCGGGAGCTGCTCGCCGTCCTCGTCGGCGCGGACCGCGCGCAGGTAGTCCTGGTAGGCCGCCAGGACGCCCGCGGCCAGCTCGCCCTCGCGGTCCGGCTCGCCCTTGGGCTCGGGCAGCCACTCGACCTCGCCGGTGAGGTACGGGTCGTCGTTGCGTGCCAGGCCCAGCAGGCGGAACCGGCGCCGGCCCAGGGTCATGAGGTCGAAGCGGCCGTCCGGGAGCTCGGTGATCTGGCGGATCTCGGCCGCGCAGCCGATCTCGTACAGCGACAGCGACTCCCCGGCCGTGATCGACGCGTCCGCGGTCTCCGTCTGGCGGCCGACCTCCCAGCCGCGCCGGATCGCGATCACGCCGAACTCGCGCGGCAGGCTGGCCGGCAGCTCGGTGAGATGCTGCACGAGCGTCCGGTACCGCGGCTCGAACACGTGCAGGGGCAGGACAAGCCCCGGAAACAGCACGGTGCCCAGCGGAAAGAGCGGCAGCAGCTCCACGAGCCGAAGCGTAGCCGAGCCCGGGCGGCCTCGGTGATCAGGACGCGCGGGCGCAACAGCGGACCGGAATCATCCGTTCCGCTATAGTCGAGGGCATGGGACGCAAGCGCGAAGCCGAACGCAACGACGGGGTCATTCTCGCCGCCGCTCGGGACGTGTTCATCGAGGACCCGAAGGCGCCGATCGCCGCCGTCGCCGAGCGGGCGGGCGTGGGGATCAGTGCGCTCTACCGACGGTACAAGAACAAGGAAGAGCTCCTGCGAACCCTCTGTCACGACGGTCTGCGCCAGTTCGTGGCCGAGGCCGAGGCGGCCGGCGAGCGCGCGGACGGGTGGGAGGCGCTTACCGCCTTCCTCCGGGCGGTCGTCGACGCGGATGTGCACTCGCTCACCGTCCACCTGGCCGGCACGTTCGTCTCGACGCCGGAGATGATCGCCGAGGCGGTGCGGGCGGGCACGCTCGTGGAGGGGCTGGTGCGCGACGCGCACGCGAGCGGGCGGCTGCGGCCCGACATCGGGGCGAGCGACATCACACTCGTGCTGGAGGGCTGTGCGGCGATCCGCCTGCCGGACCGGGAGCGGACGGCCCAGCTGCGGCGGCGGTACCTGGCCATCAACCTCGGCGGCATGCGCGCCGGGCCGGGGGAGGACCTGCCCGGACCGGCCCCGGCGCCCCAGGAGCTGAACTGGCGCTGGGCCGGATCCCGACAGCCCGCAGGGCGGGACGGCGACGCATAACCGCTGGCGGCGCCGAATAGACTCGCAAGGGTGTTGAATCGGATCGACCTGCGCGGCTCCGCCGAGGACCCGCGCCGTCTGCTGCCCCGAGCCGCCATCGACGTCTCCGTCGCCACCGAGCAGGTGCGTCCGACCGTCGAAGGGGTCCGTGAGCATGGCGCTTCGGCGATCCGGGAGGCGGCCCAGCGCTTCGACGGCGTCGACGTCAAGCGGCTGCGCGTGCCGGCCGAGGAGATCGAGCGGGCCGAGGCCGGGCTCGACCCGGACGTGCGCGCCGCGCTGCTCGAGTCGATCGCCCGGGCGCGCAAGGTCCACGCCGACCAGCGCCGCGCCGAGACCACCACGGTCCTCGCCGAGGGCGGCACCGTCACCCAGCGCTGGCTGCCGGTCGGCCGGGTCGGGCTCTACGTGCCGGGCGGCCTGGCCGTGTACCCGTCCAGCGTCGTCATGAACGTCGTGCCCGCCCAGGCCGCCGGGGTGCCCTCGATCGCCGTGACGAGCCCGCCGCAGAAGGGCACCGGCCTGCCCAACGCGAACATCCTCGCGGCGTGCGCGCTGCTCGGGGTCGACGAGGTGTACGCGGTCGGCGGCGCCCAGGCGATCGCGATGCTCGGGTACGGCTTCGACGACGAGGAGCCGGGCTGCGCCCCGGTCGACATGATCACCGGCCCGGGCAACATCTGGGTGACCGCCGCCAAGCGGATGCTGCGCGGCACCGTCGGCATCGACGCCGAGGCCGGGCCGACCGAGATCGCCATCCTCGCCGACGACAGCGCCGACCCGCGCCACGTCGCCGCCGACCTGATCAGCCAGGCCGAGCACGACCCGCTCGCGGCAAGCGTGCTCGTCACCACCAGCACCGCGCTCGCCGACGCGGTCGACGCCGAGGTCGCCCGGCAGGTCGCCGCGACCAAGCACCTCGAGCGCGTCACCGAGGCGTTGAACGGGACGCAGTCCGCGACAGTCCTCGTCGACGACATCGAGCAGGGGCTGATGGTCGTGGACGCGTACGGCGCCGAGCACCTCGAGATCCAGACCCGCGATCCGCGCACCGTCGCCGAGCGGGTGCGCAACGCCGGCGCGATCTTCGTCGGGGCCTGGTCGCCGGTCTCGCTGGGCGACTACTGCGCCGGCTCCAACCACGTGCTGCCGACCGGCGGCTGCGCGCGCCACCAGTCGGGGCTGTCGACGCAGACCTTCCTGCGCGGGGTGCAGCTGATCGAGTACAGCCGCGATGCTCTGCAGGAGGTCGCCGGGCACGTAGTGGCGCTGTCCACCGCCGAGGACCTGCCCGCCCACGGCGCCGCCGTCTCCGTCAGGTTCGAAGCATGACCGGTCCGGAGCGGAGCGGAGGGCGCATGACCTCGTTGGACGACCTGCCGCTGCGCGACGAGCTGCGGGGGATGACCCCCTACGGCGCGCCCCAGCTCGACGTGGCCGTGCGCCTCAATACGAACGAAAATTCCTATCCGGTACCCGAGGCGGCCGTCGCGGAGATGGAGAAGGCGCTCGGCTCCGTGCTGCGGGACCTGAACCGGTATCCGGACCGGGACGCCGTCGCCCTGCGCACCGACCTCGCCGCGTACCTCGGCCACGGCCTTACCTGGAAGAACGTCTGGGCCGCCAACGGCTCGAACGAGATCCAGCAGGAGCTGCTGCAGACCTTCGCCGGGCCGGGCCGCGTCGCGCTGGGCTTCACGCCCAGCTACTCGATGCACCCGCTGCTCGCCGCGGGCACCGGCACCACCTGGGTCGACGGCCGCCGCGGTGACGACTTCGCGCTCACCGCCGAGCACGCCGTGGCGAAGGTCCGCGAGACCGGGCCCGACCTGGTCTTCCTCTGCTCGCCCAACAACCCGACGGGCACCGCGCTGCCGCTGGAGGTCGTGGAGGCGGTCGCCGAGACGGCCCCCGGCATGGTCGTCGTCGACGAGGCCTACGCCGAGTTCGCCCGCGCGGGCACGGTCTTCGCGCTGAGCCTCATCCAGCGGTACCCGCGGCTGGTCGTCACCCGCACGATGAGCAAGGCGTTCGCGCTGGCGGGCGGGCGGCTCGGCTACCTGGCCGCCGACCCGGCCGTGGTCGACGCGGTGCAGCTCGTGCGGCTGCCGTACCACCTCAGCGCCATGACCCAGGTCGTGGCCCGGGCCGCCCTGGCGCACACCGACGCCCTCCTGTCCACCGTGGACGCGGTCAAGGAGCAGCGCGACCGGATCGTGGAGACGCTGCGCGGCTGGGGCCTGCCGGTCGCCGACAGCGACGCCAACTTCGTGCTGTTCGGCGCCCCCGGCGGCGACAGCAAGGGGGCGTGGCAGGCCCTGCTCGACCGGGGCGTGCTCATCCGCGACGTCGGCCTGCCGGGCTGGCTGCGCGTGACCGCCGGCACGCCGGACGAGACCTCCGCTTTTCTGAACGCCCTTGAGGAGCTGTTGTGAGCGGCTCGGAGCGAAGCGGAGAGGCCGTTCACCAGAAAACTCAGCTTGACGCCGCGGCGTCACCGAGCGAAGCGGAGGTGGCGACGTGAGTCGTACCGCGAAGATCGAGCGCGTCACCAAGGAGACGAAGGTCCTCGTCGAGCTCGACCTCGACGGCACCGGCGTCGGCGAGATCTCCACCGGCGTCGGCTTCTACGACCACATGCTCAACCAGATCGCCAAGCACGGCGGCTTCGACCTGCGGGTCAACACCGTCGGCGACCTGGAGATCGACGCCCACCACACCGTCGAGGACACCGCGCTCGCCGTCGGCGCCGCGTTCGCCGAGGCGCTCGGCGACAAGGCCGGCGTCACCCGCTACGGCCACGCCCAGGTCCCGCTCGACGAGGTGCTCGCCTCCGCGGTCGTCGACCTGTCCGGCCGGCCGTACGTCGTGCACGACGAGCCGGCGAACATCGCCCCGCACATCGGCGGCAACTACCCGACGAGCCTGACCCGCCACATCTGGGAGTCCTTCGGGCACTCGGCCCGGGTCACGCTGCACGTCAGCATCCTGCGGGCCGGTCGCCACGGCGCCCAGCCCGACGCCCACCACATCGTCGAGGCGCAGTTCAAGGCCGTCGCCCGGGCCCTGCGCCAGGCCTGCGCGATCGACCCGCGCAACGCCGGCGTCGTCCCGAGCACCAAGGGGGCGCTGTGAGCGGTCCGGAGCTTGCGGAGGTGACGGCGTGAGCGTCGTGCTGCTGGGGCTGGCCGGGCTGCTGGTCGGCGGGGCGCTGTCGATGCGGCAGCAGAGCAAGTCGAAGGTACCGTTCGTCATCACGCTCGTGCTGGCCGCGATCTCCGCGACCGCCGGCGTGCTCTGGCTCAACAACTAGGAGGCGACGCGTGGCGAAGCGGGTGGTGATTCTCGACTACGGCTCGGGCAACCTGCGCTCGGCCGAGCGGGCCGTCGCACGGGTCGGCGCCGACGTCGAGGTCACCGACGACCTGGGCAAGGCGGCCCGGGCCGACGGCCTCGTGGTGCCCGGCGTCGGGGCCTACGCGGCCTGCATGGCCGGCATCGAGGCGCTCGGCGCCGGCCCCACGATCGCGGAGCGGGTCCGCACCGGCGCGCCCGTGCTCGGCATCTGCGTCGGCATGCAGGTCCTGTTCGAGTCGGGCGAGGAGCACGGAGTCGTCACCAAGGGCCTCGGCCTCGCGCCCGGCTCGGTGACGCGGCTGCAGGCGCCGGTCGTGCCGCACATGGGCTGGAACACCGTCGCCTGGCCCGAGGGCTCGGTCCTCGGCGCCGGCATTCCGGACGACACCCGCTACTACTTCGTGCACTCCTACGCCTCGACGGTCGTCGACGCCCAGGCCGAGGCCGGGGTCCGCGTCGCCACCACCGTGCACGGCGAGCCGTTCGTGGCCGCCTTCGAGACCGACGTCCTGCGCGCGACCCAGTTCCACCCCGAGAAGTCCGGCGACGCCGGCGCCACGCTGCTGGCCAACTGGCTCGGGACGCTCTAATTGAGCAAGGAGCGGGCCAAGCGGCGGGCTGTCCTCGAGGCCGAGCGCGCCGAGCGGATGCGCCGCCACGAGCGCAAGCGGGCCCGCCGGGCCGCCGTGCGCCGGCTGGTGCCAAAGGTCCGCGCCGGGCGCACCGGTAAGCTCTTCGCTCGCCGCTCCCGCAAGCAGCGCGCAATCATCGCCATCCTCGTGCTGGCGGTCCTGGCGCTGGTCTGGACGTTCATCGACTCCTGGCCCGCCCGGATCGGCATCGGCACGATCGTCATCGTCGCCACCCCGGCGCTCACCGTGCTCGTCCTGGACCGAAGGATCTGAACCATGGCTCTGCAGCTCCTGCCCGCCGTCGACGTCGCCGACGGCCAGGCGGTCCGTCTCGTCCAGGGCGCCGCCGGCAGCGAAACCACCTACGGCGACCCGCTCGAGGCCGCCCTGGCCTGGCAGCGGCAGGGCGCCGAGTGGATCCACCTCGTCGACCTCGACGCGGCCTTCGGGCGCGGCTCCAACGCCGAGCTGCTCGCCGACGTGGTGCGCCGCCTCGACGTGCAGGTCGAGCTCTCCGGCGGCATCCGCGACGAGGCCTCGCTGAAGGCGGCGCTGTCCACCGGCGCGACCCGCGTCAACCTGGGCACCGCGGCGCTGGAGAACCCCGACTGGTGCGACCACGTGTGCGCCACCTACGGCGACCAGGTCGCGGTCGGCCTCGACGTGCGCGGGCACCAGCTCGCGGCCCGGGGCTGGACCAAGGAGGGCGGCGACCTCTTCGAGGTGCTCGACCGGCTCGAGAAGGCCGGCTGCGCGCGGTACGTGGTCACCGACGTGATGCGCGACGGCACCCTCACCGGCCCGAACCTGACCCTGCTGCTGGAGGTGACCGGCCGCACCAAGAAGCCGGTGATCGCCAGCGGCGGCGTGTCGAAGCTCGACGACCTGCGTCAGCTGGCCGCGCTCGCGCCCGCCGGCGTGGAGGGCGTGATCGTGGGCAAGGCGCTCTACGCCGGCGCCTTCACCGTCACCGAGGCCCTCGCCGCGCTGCGGGAGTCGGCATGACGGTTGCCGTACGCGTGATCCCCTGCCTGGACGTCGACGCCGGGCGGGTGGTCAAGGGCGTCAACTTCCTCAACCTCCGTGACGCGGGCGACCCCGTGGAGCTGGGCGCCGCCTACGACGCCGCGGGCGCCGACGAGCTCGTCTTCCTCGACGTGACCGCCTCGTCGGACGGGCGCTCCACGATGCTGGAGGTTGTCCGCCGTACCGCGGAAACGGTCTTCATCCCGCTGACCGTCGGCGGCGGCGTGCGCAGCGTCGGCGACGTCGACACGCTCCTGCGCGCCGGCGCGGACAAGGTCGGCGTGAACACGGCCGCGATCGCGCGCCCGGAGCTCATCGCCGAGATCGCGCAGCGCTTCGGCAACCAGGTCCTCACGCTGTCGCTGGACGTGCGCCGAGGCGGGGGGCAGCCCAGCGGCTTCGAGGTGACCACGCACGGCGGCCGGCGCGGCGCCGGGCTCGACGCGGTCGAGTGGGCGGCGCGGGTCGCCGAGCTCGGGGCGGGGGAGATCCTGCTCAACTCGATGGACGCCGACGGCACCAAGGACGGCTTCGACCTGGAGCTGATCCGGGCCGTGCGCGCCGTCGTCGACATCCCGGTGATCGCCAGCGGCGGCGCCGGCAAGGTCGAGGACTTCGCGCCCGCGGTGGAGTGTGGCGCCGACGCGGTGCTCGCCGCGAGCGTCTTCCACTTCGGCGAGCTCAGCATCGGCGACGTCAAGGGTGCCCTGCGGTCGGCGGGGCACCCCATCCGCTGATTCCCTAATCGGCTCGCTTGCCGGCGGCGACGGCGATGCCGACGATCCATCCGACGAAGAGGCCGTATCCGGAGGCCTGCGCAGCCGAGTTGAGTGCGCCCAGCATCGTCGGTTCGGCGATGATGAACGCGGTCGTGAACGCGGCGAGTGCGGCGCCGAAGATCAGCGCCGCCCATCCGACGACGAAGGCCCCACCGCCGCCGGCCACCGTGCGGGCCGAGACGGAGAGCACCAGCGCGACGAACAGGATCACCAGCAGCGCGCGCAGATCGTTGGCGAGCAGCTCCCGCGCGGCGTTGCCGGAGCCGTCACGCGGGCTGATCCACCAGCGCGGCCACGCCAGCATGCGCAGGAAGAAGCCCCAAACGGTCGAGCCGTCACTGTGACGGTCGACCCACTCAGTGAAGATCTGGTTGCCGAAGATCAGCACCAGCAGGACCGCCGCCAGGATTCCGGCGCCGGTCGCGGTCCGCGAACGGAAGAGGGCCATACCAATGATTGTGAGGGGCGGCCCCGAAACGCGCAGAAGTGAATACGATGAATGAACGCCTCGCGGTACCGTGCCCGGCCGAGCGTCCTGAACAGGGCGAACGCGGCTCAGACGACCTGAATCGCCTCCCGGCCGGGCGCCCATTCGGGTCGATTGTCCGGTTCCGGGCGTAGCGCCCATGCCTCCTGCAGGGCGGCCACCGTCGCCCCGATCGCGGGCCGGGTCGCGGCCGCCGCCCGCCACGCGACGCTGACCCGCCGGGCCGCCTCCGGGGCCACCGGGCGCGCGACCACCCCGGGCGGCAGGGCGGTGCGGGCCAGCCGCGGGATGAACGCCACCCCGAGCCCCTCGGCGACGAACGTCAGCTGCGTCTCGAACTCGTTGACGAGGATCGCCGGGCGCAGCCCGGGCAGCATCCGCAGCAGCCACTCGTGGCAGACGGTGCCCGGCGTCGAGCCGATCCAGCGCTCCTCGCGGACCTCGTCGAGGGTGACCGGGCCGGGCTCGTGCGCCAGCGGGTGCCCGACCGGCAGGATCAGGTCCCCGACGTCCAGTCCCAGCTCGAGCGAGGCGACGCCGGGCGGGTACGTCACCGGGATCTCCAGCCACTCGTCGATCAGCGCGACGTCGACGATCCCGCGCAGGATGCCGGCGAAGCTCGCCTCCCGGTCGGTCTCCAGCAGCGTCGGCTCCAGCGCCGGATGGTCCGCCGCGAGCCGGCGCAGCGCGTGCGGGAGCAAACCCCGGCACGCCGTCGGGAACGACGACACGCTCAGCCGCCCCGACACCGTCTCCTGGTGCGCGGCGAGCGCCGCCTCGGCCTCGTCGACCGCGGCCAGCACCCGGCCCGCGTGCTCGGCGAGCACCCGCCCGGCCTCGGTCAGCCGCAGCCGCCGGCCGTCCTTCTCCACGAGCGCGGCCCGCGTCTCCCGCTCCAGCTTCGCGATGTGCTGGGAGACCGCCGACGGCGTGATGTGCAGCGCGCCCGCGGCGGCCGTGACCGTGCCGAACGTCTGGACCGCGCGGAGCGCCTGGAGGCGCGTGAGGTCAAGCATGAAGCAATACTAAAACCTGGATGCAGTACTTTTCGATGGTGCTTCACGGTTCGAGGGCCAATCATCGAGCCATGAAACCTCGCGACCTCGCCCTGGCGATCGTGGTCAGCGTCATCTGGGGCGTCAACTTCGTGGTCATCCACGTGGGCCTGGACAGCATGTCGCCGCTACTGTTCTGCGCGCTGCGCTTCGGCGTCGCCGCCCTGCCCGCGGTGTTCCTGGTCGGCCGGCCGCAGGCGCCCTGGCGCTGGGTCATCGCGACCGGCATCGCGCTCGGCGTGGTGAAGTTCTCGCTGCTCTTCGCCGGGATGGCGGCCGGGCTGCCGTCCGGGCTGTCGGCGCTGGTCCTGCAGAGCCAGGTCGTCTTCACGATGGTGTTCGCGACGGTACTGCTGCGCGACCGCCCGGGCCCGCGGCGCGTCGGCGGCGTGGTCCTCGCGGGCGCCGGGATCGTGCTCATCGCCACCCAGCTCGGCCTGGACCGGCCGCTGGGCGCGTTCCTGCTGGTCGTGTCGGCCGGCGCGGCCTGGGGGCTGGCCAACATCGCGATGCGCAAGGCCTCGGCCGGGAACATGCTCAACTTCATGGTCTGGGTCAGCGCGGTCGCGACCCCGCCGCTGGTCCTGCTGACGCTGACCGTCGACGGGCCCCGGTACGTCTGGGGCGCCCTGCGGGGCCTGGACCTCGTCGCCGTCGGGGCGATCGCCTACATCGCGTACCTGAGCACGCTGCTCGGATTCGGGGTCTGGGGGCGGCTGATCGCCCGCTACGGGGCCGGGACCGTCGCGCCGTTCGCGGCCCTCGCGCCCGTCTTCGCGATCCTGTCCTCGGCGCTGTTCCTGCACGAGACGATCCACTGGTACGACCTGGTCGGGGGCGCGGCGATCGTCGGCGGGGTGTTCCTGGGCGCGGTCGGCCGCCAACCGGTGGAATTGGACTTGCCTGGAGAAGCCACTGCTGCAAGGGTGAGGCCAATCGAGCGAGTGTAGGAGGCCAATCGGTGTCTGCGATCGTCCGGGGCGCGCAACTGGCCCGCATGCTCAACGCCTGGCAGGTCGCCGTCGGGGTGCGCGGGCCCGCCGGGAAGCGGCCCGAGTACGTGGTGCTCGCCAACGCCGTCCGCGGCCTGCTCATCGACGGCCGGCTGGCCCTGGGCGTCCGGCTGCCCGCGGAACGGGAACTGGCGGCGGCGCTGGGCATCAGCCGTACCACCGTGACCGCCGCCTATCGCGAACTGCGCGAGAGCGGGCACGTCTCCAGCCGCCGGGGCGCGGGCAGCTGGACCGAGCTGCCGGCCGGGCACCGGGTGGGCACCTCCGGGCTGTGGACCCCCAGCGACGACGCCGGGCTGATCGACCTGGGCTGCGCGGCGATGCCGGCCCCGCCGGAGCTGTCGGCGGCCGCGGCCGAGGCGGTCACCGACCTGGAGCCGTACCAGTGCGGCCCCGGCTACCAGCCCATGGGCCTGCTGGTGCTGCGGGAGGCGATCGCCCGCCGGTACACCGAGCGCGGCCTGCGCACCGACCCCGACCAGGTGATGATCACCGGCGGCGTGCAGCAGGCCCTCGACCTGCTCCTGCGCCTGCTGGTCGCGCCGGGCCAGCGCGCCCTGGTGGAGACCCCGACCTACCCGAACGCGCTGAGCGCCTTCGTGGCCCAGCGGGCCCGGATCAGCTCGTACGCGATCGGCCCGGACGGCTGGGACCCCGACCTGCTGCTGTCGACGGTCCGCGCGGCGCAGGCGCGGGTGGCGTACCTCATCCCCGAGTTCCACAACCCGACCGGCCATCTGCTGCCGGCCGCCCTGCGCGAGAAGCTGCCGCCCGCCGCCCACGCCGCCGGCACCGACCTGATCATCGACGAGTCCTTCGTCGACCTGGCCCTGGAGCCGGAGCTGGCCGAGTCGATGCCGCCCGCGGTCGCCGCGTTCGACCGCACCGCGCGGGTGCTCACGATCGGCGGCATGAGCAAGGCCTTCTGGGGCGGCCTGCGCATCGGCTGGGTCCGCGGCCCCGCGCCGCTGATCGCCCGCCTGGCCGCGGCCCGCGTCGGCGTGGACATGGCCTCGCCGGTCCTCGACCAGCTGGTGGCGACGCGCCTGCTGCAGCGCCGCGACACGATCGTCGCCGCGCGCCGCAAGCAGCTGCTCGTCCAGCGCGACACCCTGGCCGCGGCCCTGCGCGCCGAGCTGCCGGAGTGGCGCTTCGTGCTGCCCCGCGGCGGCATGGTGATCTGGGCCGAGCTCGACGCGCCGGTGTCGAGCGCCCTGGCCCGCTCGGCCGAGGAGCTGGGCGTGCGTGTCGCGCCGGGCCCGCGCTTCGGCGCGGACGGGACGATGGAGCGCTTCATGCGGCTGCCGTTCACGCTGCCGGAGTCCGACCTGGTGGAGGCGGTGCGGCGGCTCGCGGAGGCACGCACCGACCTGGACCGCCCGCGCCGGCACTCCTGGTCGGCGCAGACCGTCCTGGCCTGATCGCAGACTGTCCTGGCCTGATCCCTGATCCGGCCGCAGACGCGTCGTGGCCCCCGGGGATGGCGGTTCCCGGGGGCCACGACACTGTGGGGTGTGAATAGAGGCTTTTAGATCTCCGCGAGCGTCCCGGCGTACATCTGGTCGATGTCGGCCGCGAAGGACTTCTCCACGACCCGGCGCTTGACCTTCAGCGAGGGGGTGAGCTCGCCGTCCTCGATGGACAGGTCCCGGCCGAGGATGCTGAACTTCTTGATCTGCTCCCAGCGGTTGAGCTTCGCGTTGAGCTCCCGCACGTAGCCGTCGACGAGATCGAAGGCCTCGCGGGACGCGGCGATCTCGGCATACGACTTGCCGGCCAGCGCCGTGGTCTCGGCCCAGCCCTTGATCGCGTCCGGGTCGAGCGTCACCAGCATCGTCACGTAGTTGCGGGCCTGGCCCACCACGATGGCCTGGGACGTGTACGGGCAGACCGACTTGAACAGGCCCTCGAGGTGGCTCGGGGCGACGTACTTGCCGCCCGAGGTCTTGATGAGGTCCTTCTTGCGGTCGGTGATGCGCAGGTAGCCGTCGTCGTCGAGCTCGCCGATGTCGCCGGTGCGGAACCAGCCGTCCTCGGTGAACGCGGCCGCGGTCTCGTCGGGCAGGTTGTGGTACCCCCGCATCACCGGCGTGCCCTTGAGCAGCACCTCGCCGTCGGAGTCGAGGCGCACCTCGAGGTCGCCGAGCACCTGCCCGACGGTGCCGATGCGCGGCTCGCTCTCCCGGTTGACGAAGGAGCCCGCGGACGTCTCGGTGAGCCCGTAGCCCTCCAGGATCGGCAGCCCGGCGGCGAAGAAGAACTCGGCGATCTCCGGGGCCAGCGGCGCCGAGCCCGAGACCATCGCGCGCATCCGGCCGCCGAGGCGGGCGCGCAGCTTGCTGAAGACCAGCTTGTCGGCGATCCCGGCCTGGAACTTGAGCAGGCCGCCCGGCGTGCGCCCGGCCAGGCGCTCCGCGGAGGCGCGCTTGCCGACCCCGACCGCCCAGGTGAAGATCTTGAGCTTGGCCCCGCCGTCGGCCTGGGCGCCGGTGACGACGCGGTTGTACACCTTCTCGAAGACGCGCGGCGCGGCGCACATGAGCGTCGGCTGGATCCTGCCGAGATTGTCGATGAGCTTGTCCACGCGCCCGTCGACGTACGTGGGCAGCCCGACGTAGATGATCCCGCACAGCAGCGTCTTGCCGAACGAGTGCGACAGCGGCAGCCAGAGGTACTGCAGGTCGTCGGCGCTGAGCACGCCCGTGTCCTGCTGCGTCCTGCCCTGCCAGATCCAGCCCGCGTGCAGCAGCTCCACGCCCTTGGGCCGGCCCGTCGTGCCCGACGTGTAGATCAGCGTGGCGAGCCGGTCGCCGTCGATGCCGGCGACGATGCCGTCGATCAGCCCGGGGTCCGCCTCGGTCGCGGCGCGGCCGGCCGCCTCGAGGTCCGCGAGGGTCATCGTCGGTTTGGCTTCGGTACCGGTGGGAGCCCCGTCGATCAGCACGATGTGCGTCAGGCTCGGCAGCTCCGCGTCCTTGAGCTTCGCCGCCTGCTCGGGGTTCTCGGCGAAGAGCACCTTGGAGCCGGAGTCCGTGACGATGTACACGGCCTCCTCGGGCTCGGTCGTGGGGTAGACGGTCGTCGTCGCCGCGCCGGCGAGCATGACGCCGAGGTCGGCGAGGATCCAGTCCAGCCGCGTGCTCGACAGCACCGCTACGCGGTCCTCGGGGCGGACCCCCAGCGTGGTCAGGCCGGCCGCGATGGCCCGGGCGCGCCCGTCGACCTCCCGCCAGGTCATCCAGATCGGGTCGTCGGCGTCGTCGGGGGCGGGGCGGGCGAAGGCCTTGGCGTCGGGAGTCTCGGCCACCCGGTGCAGGAACATGTCCGGGATCGAGCGGTACGGCAGTTCCAGCCGCTGGGTCTGGGTCATGGTCGGGGCTGCCTTCCGGGGGTCCGGGAGAATACGCCTCCAGCCGTGAGCACCGTCACGTCCGTCGGTTACCAGACGGTAAACCGTCGATCCCGTTACGGGCTAGACCCGAAACCGAAACGTGAGCAAGCGGCGCAACAGTTCAAATTCCCAGCCGGGCACCGCGTAGCTTTTCGGCCAGATCGTCCGGGCCGGTGACGGACACCTCGGCCGCGGACTGGCGCCCGGTGAAGAACAGCACCAGTTCGCCGGGGGCACCCTCGACCCGGACGGTGTGCTCCTGCTTCTCGTTGACTGTGAAGGGCGCCACGCCCGGGCCGGAGACCTCGATGCGCGCGGGGAAGCGGCGGGCCGACATCCGGGCCGAGGTCTTCACGCGGCCGGCGAGCGCCTCGGCGTACGGCGGCGGAATCTCGCGCGGGGTCCAGCCCGGCGCGGCCCGCCGGACGTCCTCGAGGTGCACGAAGAACTCGACCACGTTCATCGCCTCGTCGAACGGGCGCAGCAGCAGCGGCCCGCGCCGCACCCGGCCGACCAGCGCCGGGTAGTCGCCCGCGGCCAGCCGGTCCTGGACCTTCTTCGTGTGCCCGGCCACCGCGCCGAGCATGATGCCGGCGGCGGCGTCGGGGCGGTGCTCGCGCAGCACCAGGTGCGCGGCGAGGTCGCGGGTGGCCCAGCCCTCGCAGAGGGTGGGCGCGGCGGGGCCGGCGGCCAGCAGTGCGTCGGCGAGGGCGGCGCGCTCCGACCGGGCGAAGGCAGTCATGGGCATAACGCTAGTCCCGAAAGTGTCGTACCTCGTCGGTAAGGTTTAGCGTGCGGTCGGGTCGCTTACTGGGGGGCGTGTTGTGACTAGTGGCAAGGTGCTCGCGAAGGGCTTCCGGGTGCTCGGCCACGCGGTCCGTGACGAGCCTCACATGTTCGCGTGGTCGGTCGGCGGCAGCGTGCTGTTCAGCCTCCTGACCATCACGACGGCGTTCGTCTCCGGCCGCGTGGTCGGCCAGATCGTCGTGCCGGCGTTCGACCGGGGCGGCGTCGCCACCGGCACGCTCCTGCTGGGCGGCCTCGCCGTGCTCGCGGTGAGCCTCGGCAAGATCGTGGGCATCTTCGGCCGCCGGCTCGGCGCGGGCGCGATGCAGTTCAACCTGCAGGCGAAGTACCGCCGCGCCGTCACCCGCCGCTACCTGCGCCTGCCGCTGGCCTGGCACCAGCGCCACGCGACCGGAACGCTGCTGTCCAACGCCAACGCCGATGTGGAGTCGGCGTGGTATCCGATCGCCCCGTTCCCGTTCGCGGTCGGCACCGTCGTGATGCTCCTGGCCGCGGTCGTCTCCCTCTTCCTCACCGACTGGGCCATGGCGCTGGTCGGGGTGGCCGTCTTCCCGGCGCTGCTGCTGGTCAACGTGGCGTATTCGCGCCGCATGTCGCCGCGGGTGGCCCGGGCCCAGCAGCTGCGGGCCGAGGTGAGCGCGGTCGCGCACGAGAGCTTCGACGGCGCCCTCGTCGTCAAGACCATGGGCCGGGAGGCGTCGGAGACCGAGCGCTTCGCGGCCAAGGCCGTCGAGCTGCGCGACGCCACCATCCGGGTCGGCCGGGTCCGGGCCATGTTCGACCCGGTCCTCGACGCGCTGCCCAGCATCGGCACCCTGGCCGTGCTCGTGGTCGGCACCTACCGCTTCCGCGCCGGCGCGGTCGGGGTCGAGCAGGTCGTCAGCGTCGCGTTCCTCTTTACCGTGCTCGCGTTCCCGGTCCGGGCCATCGGCTGGGTCCTCGCCGAGCTGCCCCGCAGCGTGGTGGGCTGGGAACGCATCCGGCGCGTGCTCGACGCCGAGGGCGACACCGTCTACGGCACCGCCGGCCTGCCCGGCACCGGCCCGGCCGCCCTGCGCTTCGACAACGTCGACTTCGCCTACACCGACGAGACCGGCACCGGGCCCAACGTGCTCACCGGCGTGACGTTCGACGTCCCGGCCGGGCGCACGGTCGCGCTGGTCGGCCCCACCGGCTCGGGCAAGTCGACCGTCGCCGCGCTCGCGGCCCGGCTCGTCGACCCCGCGGCCGGCACGGTGTGCCTCGACGGCGTCGACGTGCGCGACCTGAGCCAGGACGCGCTGACCGCCGGCACCGCGCTCGTCGCGCAGATCCCGTTCGTCTTCGACGACACCATCCGCGGCAACATCACCCTCGACCGCGCCGGCGTCGACGACGGGGAGGCCTGGCGCGCGCTGCGCCTGGCCCAGGCCGACGGCTTCGTCGACCACCTCGCCGACGGGCTCGACACCAAGGTCGGCGAGCGCGGCACGTCGCTGTCGGGCGGCCAGCGGCAGCGCCTGACGATCGCCCGCGCCCTCGCCGGCTCGCCGCGCCTGCTGGTGCTCGACGACGCGACGAGCGCCGTCGACCCCCGCGTCGAGGCGGCGATCCTGGCCGCCCTGCGCCGCGACGAGGGCGCGCCCGTCCCGGGGCCCGACCGGGCGGCGCAGGCCGCGTCGATCCTCGTCGTCGCCTACCGCCGCGCCACCATCGCCCTGGCCGACGAGGTGGTCTACCTCGAGCGCGGCCGGGTCGTGGCCCGCGGCACCCACGCCGAGCTGCTGGAGAGCGCGCCGGGCTACGCCGACCTGGTGACCGCGTACGAGAAGGCCGAGGAGGAGCGCGAACGCGAGCACGCCTTCGACGGTGACCGCCTGGACGACGGCCGCGACGGCCGGCTGGACAAGGAGACGCTGCCCGCATGACCACCGTCGAGAGCGCCACCGCCGCCGCGCCCGCCCCGCGCGCCTCCGTGCTGCGCCGGGGCCTGGCCCTGTCCCCGGAGCTGTTCACCGGGCTGGCCGGCACGCTGGGCCTGGCCCTGCTGGCCACCGCCGGGCGCGTGGCCGTGCCCGTCGCCATCCAGCAGGGCATCGACAAGGGCATCAACGCTCGCGGCGGGCCCGACCTCGGCGTCGTGGCCCGCATCGTGGCGGTCACCGCGGGCGTGCTGCTCATCACGATGGTCTGCTCATACCTCATGAACGTGCGCCTCTTCACCGTCAGCGAGACGGCCCTGGCCGGCATCCGGGCGCGCACGTTCCGCCACATCCACGATCTGTCGATGCTGCACCAGCAGTCCGAGCGGCGCGGCGCGCTCGTCTCGCGGGTCACCGGCGACGTCGACCAGATCAGCCAGTTCCTGCAGTTCGGCGGCCTGCTGTTCGTGATCAACCTGGGTCAGCTCACGGTCACCACGATCGTCATGCTCGTGTACTCCTGGCAGCTGACCCTCGTCGTCTTCGCCGCGTTCGCGCCGCTCGTGTTCGTCGTGCGCTTCTTCCAGCGGCGGCTCAGCGTGCTGTACCTCGAGGTGCGCGAGAGCGTCGGCGCGATGCTGGGTGTGATCGCGGAGAGCGTCGTCGGCGCGCCGGTCGTGCGGGCGTACGGCATCCAGGGCCGCACCGGGGAGCGTCTCGACGGCGCGATCGAGCGGGCGCGGCGCAACCAGTTCCGCGCCCAGACCAACAACGTGATCAGCATGAGCTTCGGCGAGCTGGCCGCGGGGCTCGCGCTCGGCGGCGTCATCGTCGTGGGCACCCTGCTGGGCGTGGGCGGCGGCCTCACGGTCGGCCGGCTCACCGCGTTCCTGTTCCTGGCCACGCTGTTCGTGCAGCCGGTGCAGGTCGCCACCGAGGTGCTCAACGAGGCCCAGAACGCGATCGCCGGCTGGCGGCGCGTGCTGGACATCATCGAGACCGAGCCCGACGTCGCCGACCCCGGCAAGGCCGGCCACGCCCTGCCCGACGGCCCGATCGACGTGCGCTTCGACCACGTGCACTTCGCGTACCCCGACGGCCCCGAGGTGCTCAGCGACGTCGACCTGACCGTCACCGCCCGCACGCGCGTCGCCGTGGTCGGCGAGACGGGCAGCGGCAAGACGACGTTCGCGAAGCTGCTGACCCGGCTCATGGACCCGACGACCGGCCGCGTGCTGCTCTCTGGGGTGCCGCTGGACACCGTCCGCTTCGACTCGCTGCGCAGCCGGGTCGTGATGGTGCCCCAGGACGGCTTCCTCTTCGACGCGACGATCGCCGACAATGTCCGCTTCGCCCGCCCCGCCCTGACCGACACCGACCTGGCGGCGGCCTTCACCGAGCTGGGCCTGATCGACTGGCTGGAGTCCCTGCCGGACGGCCTGCAGACCCAGGTCGGCGAGCGCGGCGAGTCCCTGTCGGTGGGCGAGCGCCAGCTGGTCGCCCTGGCCCGCGCCTACGTGGCCGACCCCGACCTGCTGGTGCTCGACGAGGCGACGAGCGCCGTCGACCCGGCAACGGAGGTCCGCCTGCAGCGCACCCTGGACGCCGTCACCCGCGGCCGCACGACCATCGCGATCGCCCACCGTCTGTCTACGGCCCAGTCCGCCGACGAGGTGATCGTGGTGGACAAGGGCCGCATCGTCCAGCGCGGCCCCCACGCGTCCCTGCTGACCGACCCGACCTCCATCTACGCGCGCCTGTACGCCTCGTGGCTGGAACAAACCCGCTGACCACCCCCGAAGCGCACGCTCGTGTCCCGACGGGACATGCATTCACGTTCGGCTCTATGTGTCGGGGGTTCCCGCAGGCCGGGGATGGCCTACATTGGCTGCATGGCTGCCGCGGGGCGCCGATTCGTGCCGGTGCAGGTGCGCATCGCGGTGACGGGATTCAACGCGGTGGGCGCGGTGATGCTCACGCTCGCGCTCGTGGCGCTCGGGGTGCTGCTCTCGGGGATGCAGGTGGATCCGGTGGCTCAGGGGGGTACCGGATATCTGGATTTTGTCCTGTTCTTCAATGCGGCGCTCTTCCTGTCGCCGCTCGCCGGGGTCCTGGTGTTTCTCGGGACGCGGGTGCGGCGGGGGGAGCACTGGGCCTGGCTGTCCAGCCTGGTGTTCTGGGGCCTTGCCGGGACCACGGCGCCGCTGCTCGCCTGGGTGCTCGGCGCGCCGGTGTCGTTGCGGCTCGTGCCGGTCGTGTGTGCGATCGCGATGGTCGGGCTGCTGGTGACGCCGCAGGCGCGGACGTTCTGTGCCGATCTCGCCGACGACTGACCGGGCTAGCCGGGCAGCGGGTCGGCCAGGTAGCGCTGGATGGTCGGGGCCACGTTGCTCACGACCTCCTCGGGGGGCATCGAGGCCAGGGGTTCCAGCTTCAGGATGTACCGCAGGATGCCGATCCCGATCATCTGTGACGCGACCAGAGCGGCTCGCTTCGGGGCCTCGGCGGGGTCCAGGTCCAGGGCGCGCGCGGCGCGGCGCAGGATCTGGCTCACCAGGAACTCGCGCAGCATGCGGGCGGACCAGTCGTGCTGCATGGCGCTGCGGACCAGGGCCACGACCGGCGTGCCGGCCGGGGAGTCCCAGATGCCCAGGAACGCGCGGACCAGGCGCTCGCCGACGCCGTCGATGCCGGGTTCGAAGACCGGTGGCAGGAGTTCGCCGGGGTCGATCGGGGCGTTCATGGTGGCGAGGAACAGCTGGTCCTTGGCGCCGAAGTAGTGGTGCACCAGCGCCGGGTCGACGCCGGCGGTGCTCGCGATCTGCCGGATGGAAGCCCCGTCGAAGCCGCGCTCTGCGAAGGCCGTGCGGGCGGCGGCCAGGATCGCCTCGCGGGTGTCCTGGTTGCCGGGGCGTCGTCCGGTGCGAGCCATGGGCCTCTTCCTGAAGTTGTACCTGTGCGCTGCCTTCTCTCACCGCCCAGCCTATTCGGGTGCCCTGATGGCCCGGTGCGCGCTGGCCGTCGTTCACGGTCGGCGCGCACCGGGGCCGGGGCGGTCAGGCGGTGCGGCGGCGCAGCGTGGCCGCGCCCAGGAGGAGGGCGACGATCACGCAGCCGATGATGATGGCCAGGTCGCGCCACATGATGCCGGTCGGGTCCGTGTGGCTGCCCAGTTCGGTGAGGGCCTGCACGGCGTACGACATCGGGAGCACGTCGCTGATCCCCTCCATCCAGCCGGGCATGCGGTCGCGGGGCTGCAGCAGGCCGCACAGCAGCACCTGGGGCAGTACGACGGCCGGCATGAACTGGACGGCCTGGAACTCGCTGTCGGCGAAGGCGCTCACCAGCAGGCCGAGGGCCATGCCGAGCACCGAGTTGCCGACCGCGATGACGCCCACGAGCCAGGCCGGGCCGAGCGTGTCGAGGCCCAGCAGCCAGTACGCGAGGGTCGACACGATCGCCGCCTGTACCGCGGCGGCGACGGCGAAGGCCAGCCCGTACCCGAGCAGGATGTCGACCTTCCCGATCGGGGTGGTGAGGAGGCGCTCGAGGGTGCCGCTCGTGCGCTCCCGGAGCATCGCCACGCTCGTGAGCAGGAACATGATCACGAGCGGGAAGACCCCGAGCATGATCAGGCCCACGCGGTCGAACAGGAACGGGTTGTCGTCGTAGAGGTACCGCAGGAGGGTGAGCAGTACCGTCGGGACCACGATGATCAGCGCGATCGTCCGGCGGTCGTGGCGCAGCTGGCGCAGGATGCGCCCGGCGGTGCCGAAGGTCAGTCGCGGGGACACGGCTCAGCCCACCTTCTCGGTGTCTTGGGCCTGCACGAGCCTGAGGAACGCCTCGTCCAGGTCGTCGGTGCCGGCGGATTGACGTACCGCTGCCGGGGTTTGATCGGCGATCAGGCGGCCTTCGCGGATCAGGAGCAGCCGGTCGCAGCGGGCGGCCTCGTCCATCACGTGGCTGGACACCAGCAGCGTCGAGCCGGCTTGCGCGAGGGCGTGGAAGCGCTGCCAGAGCTCGTTGCGCAGGACGGGGTCCTGGCCGACGGTCGGCTCGTCGAGCACCAGCAGCTGCGGCTTGCCCACCATCGCGCAGGCCAGCGAGGCGCGGGCGCGCTGGCCGCCGGAGAGGCGCCCGACGAGCTGGTCCTTGGCGGTGGCCAGGCCCACGTCGCGGACCGCCTCGTCGGCCTCCTTGGCCCCGAGGCCGTAGAGCGAGGCGAAGTAGCGGGCGTTCTCGCGGACGGTCAGGTCGGCGTACACGCTGGGGGCCTGGGTGAGGTAGCCGAGCTTGTCGCGCAACGGCCGCGACCCGGCCGGGTGGCCGAGGACGGTGACGGTGCCGCTCACGATCTTCTGTACGCCGACCACGGCGCGCATGAACGTGGTCTTCCCACTGCCACTCGGCCCGAGCAGGCCGGTGACGCTGCCGGCGGGGACGGAGCAGGTGAAGTCGTGCAGCACCCGCCGTTTGCCGCGCGCGATGACGAGGTGTTCGACCTCGATCGCGTTCGTCATCGTGGTGTTCCTTTCTGGCGGTCCATCAGGGGATTCAGGAACTCAACGCGTGATGAACTCAACGGTAGATGAAATCTTGGCCGCGGGCAAACCCGTAAATGCGACAGGGGGCGTACCGGTTGCCCGGCACGCCCCCTGCGGTGGAACCTGAGCTACAGCGAGAGGACCCGCTCGAGGAAGTCCTTGTACTGCCGCAGCGCCACGCGCAACGCCTCGGTGTCGGGGTGCTTCGAGGTCTTGTTCGGGTTGAGCGCGTGCTGCTGCTCCTGCAGCTTCTCGGCGAGCGTCTCGATCGCGTCGCTGACCACGGCGCTGGCGCGGGCCACGGCCTTGACCGGGTCGTCGACGAACTTCGACTCCGCCTTCACGAGCCGCGTACGGAACTTGTCGGCCCGCTTGCGCTTCCAGAGCACGATCCGCTCTTCGACGATGTCCCCGGGCCGAAGCGGCGCGGCGGCGACGGCGGCGTACTCGAGCTCGTCGTCGTCCTCCTCCTCGTCCTCTTCTTCTTCCTCGGCCACGACGATCAGCACGTCGTCGTCCTCGTCCGCGGTGGCCACGATGAGCACGACGTCCTCGTCCTCGTCTTCTTCGTCGTCGTCGGCCTCGGCTACGAGGTCGTCGCTTTCGTCCTCGTCCTCGTCTTCGTCGGCTTCGGCCGCGACTTCCTCGACGTCGTCGCTTTCGCCTTCGTCCTCGCCGGCTTCGGCGGCGGGCTCTTCGGCTTCGTCCGTGTCTTCGACGACGAGGAGTACGACGTCGTCGGTCGCTTCTTCGTCGCTGTCGGCTTCGGCAGCGGGTTCGTCGGCCTCGTCCTCGACCACCACGAGCACGACGTCCTCGGCCACGGGCTCCTCGGCTGCGTCCTCGTCCTCGGCGTCGGCTTCGGCGGCGGGTTCGTCGGCCTCGTCCTCGGCCGCGGGCTCGTCTTCGGCGTCGGCGTCGGGCTCTTCGGCGGCGTCCTCGTCCTCGGCGATCACGAGTACGACGGCTTCGGCGGGCTCGTCGGCCTCGTCCTCGGCCACGACCAGCACGACGTCCTCGGCCTCGGCGGCCGGCTCCTCGTCGGACTCGGCCGCGGGCTCGTCGGCTGCGTCCTCGTCCTCCGCGTCGGTCTCGGCGGCCGGTTCTTCGGCGGCGTCCTCGTCTTCGGCGTCGGCGTCGGCGTCGGCCTCGGCCTCGGCCTCGGCCTCGGCCTCGGCCTCGGGCTCGTCCGTGGCGTCGTCGGCTTCGGCGGCCGGCTCCTCGGTCGCCTCTTCCGCCTCGGCCTCGGCGGCCGGCTCCTCCGACTCCGGCTCTGCCTCGGCCTCGGGCTCCTCGGCCGTGTCCTCGTCCTCCGCGTCGGTCTCGGCGGCCGGTTCTTCGGCGGCGGCCTCGTCCTCGGCGGTGGCGTCGGCCTCGGCTGCGGGCTCCTCCGTGGCGTCCTCGTCCTCCGCGTCGGTCTCGGCGGCCGGTTCTTCGGCGGCGGCCTCGTCCTCGGCGGTGGCGTCGGTCTCGGCTGCGGGCTCCTCCGTGGCGTCCTCGTCCTCCGCGTCGGTTTCCGCGGCCGGTTCTTCGGCGGCGGCCTCGTCCTCGACGGCGGCCTCGGCCTCGGGCTCCTCGGACTCTGCGTCGGCCTCGGGCTCCTCCGTGGTGTCCTCGTCGTCCGCATCGGTCTCGGCGGCGGGCTCCTCGGCGGCGTTCTCGTCCTCGGTCGCTGCGTCCTCGGTGGCGGCCTGCTCTAGCTCGGCCTCGTGGGCCAGATCGGCGTTGGTCTGCTCCTCGGTGATCGCGATCGTCTCGGGGGTGGCCGCGCTTGCCTCCTCGGCCGGCTCGGCCTCGGCGGACGGCTCCTCCTCGGCCTCGTCCGACGCGGTGGCTTCCTCGTCGTCGGACGCCTCGGCCTCAAGGGGCTCGGCGGCGGCATCGTCCGGAGCCGAAGCGTCGGTGGCCTCCACGTCCTCCGGCGTCACCGCTGCCGGTTCGTCCTCAAGTGCGACGTCCGCCGCCTCCGCAACCGGCTCGTCGCTCTGCGCCGTCTCGGTCTCCTCGACCGCATCGCCATCGTCGACCGTCTCGCTTTCCGCGGCGGCCGTGTCGCTCTCCGCGACCGGCTCGTCGCCGTCCTCCGACTCGGCGGTCTCGTCCGCAACGGTGGCGGCCGAGTCGTCAACGTCGGCGGCCGAGTCGTCAACGTCGGCGTTCGAGTCGTCAACGTCGGCGTTCGAGTCGTCAACCTCGACAGCCGAGTCGTCAACGTCGGGGGTCGAGTCGTCAACCTCGGCAACATCGACAGCCGAGTCGTCAACGGTCGCGGCCGAGTCCTCGACGTCGGCGGCCGCGTCGTCAACCTCGGCGACCGCGTCTTCGACGTCGGCCGTGTCGTCAACCTCGGCAACGTCGGCCGCGTCGTCGACCTCGGCCGCGTCGTCGACCTCGGCCGTGTCGTCAACCTCGGCAACGTCGGCGGCGGCGTCGTCGGTGGCGACTGAGTCGTCAATGGTTGCGGCCGTGTCTGCGACCGCAGGAGTGTCGTCGTCCGCGACCACGTCGGCGGTGGTCGAAGAGGTGTCCGCGACGGCCTCGGCATCCGCGACCCCAGAGTCATCGCCGGCCGGTCCGACCAGGGCCGAGATGTCGTCCGGCACCGCGACCGAAATCGCCGGGTCGTCCGCGAGCGCATCCGCTTCGTCAGGGCCGGCCGAAGGGGCGGACGCAACCTCAGCGGAGTCGTCAGGGGCCTGGGCGTCGTCCAGGGGCTCGCGCGGCGACGGTACGACCGCCTCGGCCGAGCCGTCCGACGACGGCGGTTGCTCGTTCGGTGGGGTGATGTTGGGGTGCATGAGGGGGTCCTCCGTCCGCCTGGTCCGAACGGGGGCAGCCACCCGGTCGGACTGCTGGTTGGCTCAGCGCTGGGGTCGCGGACGCCGGGAGGCCGTGCGGCGCCCGGAACCGACGACCGCATGGCCGGCGAAGGGTGCCCCCTTGATGACGGGTAGGGGGTGCCGCCGGCTGCGGGGAAGGGTGGGCGACCGCGCAGATCTTCCGTGCGGCGCACCTGCAAGGTACCCCTTCAACACCAGCAGCCATAGACCCCAAACTGCCGAGTCTGCACGGTGCGGGAGAATTGCTGGCGTGCCGTCGAACCTTGTTCCAGAAGTCGCCGACCGTCTGTTGCGCAACGAGGCCGGGCTCGTGCCCGCGATCGTGCAGGAGTACGGCTCCGGCAAGGTGCTGATGCTCGCGTGGATGGACGACGAGGCCCTGCACCGGACGCTCACGACCGGTCGCGCGACGTACTGGTCGCGCAGCCGGAACGAGTACTGGGTCAAGGGTGAGACCTCCGGCCACCACCAGCACGTCAAGGCGGTCGCGATCGACTGCGACGGCGACACCCTGCTGGTGACCGTCGAGCAGACCGGCGCCGCGTGCCACACCGGCAACCACACGTGCTTCTACACGGAACTCGAGGTGACGCCATGACGACCGGCGCCGTGGCCCCGGACGAGGCCACCTTCCGCGAGCTCGCGCGCACCCGCCGTGTCGTGCCGGTGACGCGACGGCTGCTGGCCGACGGCGAGACCCCCGTCGGCGTGTACCGCAAGCTCGCCGGCGGCCCCGGCACGTTCCTCCTGGAGTCGGCGGAGCAGGGGGCGGGCGCGGCCGGCGCCGTCTGGTCGCGGTACAGCTTCATCGGCGTCCGCAGCATGGCCACCCTGGTGGAGCGGGACGGGCGCGCGCACTGGCTCGGCACGCCGCCCGCGAACATCCCGGCCGACGGGGCGCCGACGGAGGTGCTGCGCGCGACGATCGACGCGCTGACCGCCGACGACGCCGACCTGCGCGAGCTCAACCTGCCACCGCTGTCGGGCGGGCTGGTGGGCTTCCTGTCCTACGACGCGGTACGCCGGTTCGAGCGCCTCCCCGAGATCGCCCTCGACGACCTCGGCCACCCCGAGCTCGGGATGATGCTCGCCACCGACCTCGTCGCGCTCGACCACTTCGAGGGCGCGGCGCTGCTCATCGCCAACGCGGTGCTGCCCGCGGCCGGGGCGGACGAGGCCGTGGTCGTCGCCGCGTACCACCAGGCGATCGGCCGGCTGGACGCGATGACCACGGCGCTGTCCCGCCCGACGCCGCCGCTGGTGTCCACTGTGGACAAAGTGCGCCCGGGTGAGTTCATCAGCCGCACGCCGGCCGGGGAGTACCCGAAAGCCGTCGAGGCCGCCAAGGAGGCCATCCGGGCGGGGGAGTGCTTCCAGATCGTGGTCGCCCAGCGCTTCGAGCGCACGACCGACGCCGACCCCCTCGATGTCTACCGGGTGCTGCGCACGACCAACCCGAGCCCGTACATGTACCTCCTGCGCTTCGACGGCTTCGACGTGGTCGGGTCCTCGCCCGAGGTACACGTGAAGGTGGATGGGCGGCGGGCGCTGCTGCATCCGATCGCGGGCACCCGGTGGCGCGGGGCGACGCCCGAGGAGGACGCGGCGCTCGCGGCCGACCTGCTCGCCGACCCGAAGGAGCGCTCCGAGCACGTCATGCTCGTCGACCTGGCCCGCAACGACCTCGGGCGGGTGTGCAAGCCCGGCACGGTGGAGGTGCCGGAGTTCATGACGGTCGAGCGGTACTCGCACGTCATGCACATCGTCTCGACCGTCGTCGGCGAGCTCGGCGACGACCGCACCGCCTTCGACACGCTCGCGGCCACGTTCCCGGCCGGCACCCTGTCCGGGGCGCCGAAGGTCCGCGCGATGGAGATCATCGAGGAGCTCGAGCCCACGCGCCGCGGCCTGTACGGGGGCGTCGTCGGGTACTTCGGCTTCGGTGGCGACATGGACACCGCGATCGCGATCCGCACCGCGCTGCTGCGCGACCGTACCGCCTATGTGCAGGCCGGCGCCGGCATCGTGGCCGACTCCGATCCGGCCGCGGAGGAGACGGAGACACGCAACAAGGCCGCCGCGGTGCTGGCCGCCATCGCGACCGCCGAGACGCTGCGGCCGGCCCGATGAACCTGTCGGGGCGTCGGGGCCTGGCGACCACGGCGGTCGCCTGTGCCGTCGGTGCTGCGTTGGTACTGCTGGCGGCCACCCGATCCTGGCAGTCCCTCGAAACCATCCAGCCGGCCCCGCTCCCGCCGCTCAAGGTGGAGCGCACGGGCACCGAGATCGCGCCCTGGCTGCCGGCCCTGGGCGTCGTCGCGCTCGCCGGCGCCGGCGCGCTGCTCGCCACCCGGGCCGCGGCCCGGCTGGCGGTCGGCATCCTGCTCGTCGTCGCCGGCGCCGGCGTGACCGTCGCGTCGCTGGTGACCCTCGACGACGACGTCCGGGTGGCCTGGCCGCTGCTATGTGTGCTCGGCGGGCTGGTCGTGCTCGCCGCCGGCGTGGTGACCGTGCGTGTCGGGCGCTCGTGGCCGGGCATGGGGGCGCGGTACGAGGCACCGGCGCGCCGCCGGCCCGGCCAGACCGATCTGTGGGACGCCCTCGACCGGGGCGAAGATCCGACGACGGGAGATCGGCCCGAGTAGGGTTCGGCCCATGGCGAGCAGCGCTGAGGAAGTGATCGAGGTCGCCGGGCGCGAGGTGACGATCACCAGTCCGGACAAGGTGTACTTCCCGAAGTCCGGCCGCACCAAGATGGACGTGGTGCGCTACTACCTGGCCGTGGCCGACGGGGCCCTGCGGGGCGCGGGCGGGCGGCCTATGGCCCTCAAGCGGTACGTCAACGGCATCGAGGGCGAGGCCTTCTTCCAGAAGCGCGCGCCCGCCAAGCGGCCCGACTGGATCGAGACGGCGGAGCTGCGGTACCCGTCGGGACGAACCGCGGAGGAGATCGTCCTGCGCGACGCGGCCCAGCTCGCCTGGGTCGTCAACCTCGGGTGCCTGGAGCTGCACACCCACTCGGTGCTCGCCGAGGACGTCGACCACCCGGACGAGCTGCGCATCGACCTCGACCCGGTGCCGGGCGTGCCGTGGGGCCAGGTCGTCGACGTGGCGCTCATCGCCCGGGAGGTCCTCGAGGAGTACGGCCTGGCGGGCTGGCCGAAGACGTCGGGCTCCCGGGGCTTCCACATCTACGCGCGCATCGAGCCGCGGTGGACCTTCGCCGAGGTACGCCGCGCCGCCGAGGGCTTCGCCCGCGAGGTCGCGCGCCGCGCCCCCGACCTCGCGACCGGCTCGTGGTGGAAGGAGGAGCGGCAGGGCGTGTTCCTCGACTACAACCAGAACGCGAAGGACCACACCACCGCCTCCGGGTACTCCGTCCGACCCGCCGAGGAGGCCAAGGTCTCGGCCCCGCTCAGCTGGGATGAGGTGCCCGGCTGCGACCCCGCCGCGTACACCGTGGACACCATGCCGGGCCGCCCCGACCCGTGGGCCGGCATCGAGGACGCCCGCGGGTCGCTCGAGCCGCTGCTGGACCTCGCGTCCACGTTCAAGAAGCGAGCACCCGCGAAGAAGGGCGCCGGCCGCCGCGAGCCGACCATGCCGCTGATCGAGATCACGCGCACCGCGACGCGCGAGGAGGCGCTGGCGGACCTCGATCGCTGGAAGGAGCGCCACCCCAAGGTCTGGCCGCTGCTCGAGCCCGCCGACGTCCTGGTCGACTCGATGCGGGGGATAAATTCCGTCTGGTACCGCATCCGCGTCAACCTCATCCACGTCCCCGACGGGGAGCGTCCGGAGCAGGAGCCCCTGGAGCACGACTTCGACCCCTTCGCCAAGTGGAAGGAGATGGCCGCGCGCGGCGAGATCCCGGCCCGCTGGCGCCGCCCCGAGCCGGCCCCCGAACCCGGGGAGTCCTGAGCCTTATCAGTAGTCTTCGATGTACGGATCCGGCTCGCCGACCCATCCCGCGAAGAGCACCAGCCCGGTGGGGCGGTCGACGGCGAGGAAGCCGAAGGGCCGGTCGAAACTGACGTACACCATGTCGTGGTGCAGGTCCGGGATGCCGGCGCCCGCCGCGGCGTAGGTGGACGCGGCCGCCTTGAAGCCCAGGGCGGTGAACGACGCGGTGGCGCTCTGGGCGGCCCCCGAGACCGCGAGCGGCTCCTCGGCGAGGCCCGGGAAATGCCCCGCGGCGTCGGTCGCGCCGGTCGCGGCGCCCAGCCCGAACACCTCGGCCGCCGCGAGCAGGTCGTGCTCGGCCCGCACGGTGAAGCGGGGCAGCGACAGCGTGCACCCGGGAAGCTCGCTCCGCTCGACCGAGACGCCCGGCCCCTCCGGCGTGAAGGCACCATCCACCAAGGGCCGGAGAGCGTCCGCCGAGGCCGGCTCCGGCACGGTCACGGCGGCGATCGCGGCCGGGAGCAGCTCGGCCGGGCCGCGGTTCTCCTCGCCCAAAAGCAGGACCACGTCGACGTTGTCGCGGCCGCGCACGGTCGCGGCGGTGATCGGGCCGGCCGCTGTCGCCAGGACGGCGAGCCCGTCGAGTGTGGGCGCGCTCCGGTACAGCCACAGCCACGAACCCGTCCACGGTCCCGTGTCGAAGTGGGCCTCGCCGTCCTCGAACGGCTCGGCCCACTCGGTCTCGATAGCCAGCGCGCCGGCCAGGACGAGGCGTGTCTCTTCGTCGATCTTGACGGGGATGGACGGGATCAGGCCGCCGGTGTGCTCGTTCGACCAGGCGTCGATCGGGGCCGGGTCGTCGGTGAGGACGCCGGCCACGAGGTCCCGGAAGCGCGGCCGCAGCCGTACGTCCGCGCGCGCCCACAACCCGACGGCGGCCTTCACGTCCGGCGGCAGTACGAGCGGCGTAGGCGCCACCGCACTCAACTCGGCGGCGGCCGGCCCGGCGGCGGCCCCGGCCAGCAGCGACAGCAGCGGATAGACGCCCGCGCCCGACAGGACCGTCCCCGCCGCCCCGGGCAGCGTCGCCGCCCACGCCCGGGTGAGCCGATTCGCCGCAGCAACACTCATCGCACAACCCCCGAATGTGAAGGACAACAGGAACGGGCAGCGGCCCGCGAATGCCCGACCGGGCGGGACGCGGCAGGCAGGATGGGGGTCGGCGCCGCGTGGGGCGAGGCCGCCGCCCGCGTCACGGTGCAGCCTCCGAGGTGTCGATCCGGGCAAGGCCGGCCGTGAACGGAAGCGCGGCAGGCCGGGCGTGGGGCGACGCCGCCGCCCTCGTCACGGCGTGTCGATCCAGGCAATGCGGAACGCGAAGGGAAGCGGCAACGACCGGCGAGGGCCGGGGACGATGGAAGCGGTAGCCGGCCGTGAAGGCCCGGCCGGGCGGGAAGCGGCAGGTCGGGCGGGGGTCGGCGCTGCGTGGGGCGACGCCGTCGCCCACGTCACGGCGCGGCCCGCGGTGTGTCGATCCGGGCGATGCGGAACGCGAACGGAAGCGGCAGCGATCGGCGAAGGCCGGGGACGACGGGAAGCGGCAGGCCGGGGCGGGGGTCGCCGCTGCGTGGGGCGACGCCGCCGACACAACCGCCCGCGTCACGGTGCGGCTCCGGGGTGTCGACCCAGCCGGCCATGAGGACCCGGCTCGTGGAGCGGTGGGCGGCGAGGTATTCGACCGGCTCGTCGAAGCGCGGTGTCACCCGTAGCCCGGTGGGCGGGGTCATCGGCACGACCGGGTCCGGGTCGCCGGCGCGGCGCGGAACGCGAAAGGCCACCGGATCGGGCGGCCGCGAGCCTCACGGTGCGGCCTCCGGGGTGTCGACCCAGCCGGCCATGAGGACCAGGCCCGTGGGGCGGTGGACGGCGAGGTATCCGAACGGCTCGTCGAAGCGCACCGTCACCCGTAGCCGGCGCGCCGTGCCCGCGGGCGGGGTCATCGGCACGACCGGGGTCCGCGTCACCGGCGCGGCGCGGAACCCCGGGCCGGTGAAGGCCGCCGCCACGCTCAGCCCCGCGGACGCCACGCGCAGCGGCTCGGAGCTGATGCCCGGGAAGAGTGCCGGCGCGGCCGCCGCACGCAGGCCGAAGACGTCCGCGGCGGTGAGCAGGTCGTGGGCGGCCGCGGCCGCGAAGCGGGGGACCTTCACCACCAGCTCGGGCTCCGTGTCGTCGGCGTCGACGAGTGCCTTGGTGATGCCGGGACCCTTCCTCGCGGGGGCGGCCGCTGCGAAACTTTCCACGGCGGAGGCCAGCACGGCCGGGGCCGGGGCGGTCCCGCCGGCCGTGCACAGCACCACGTCGACGTCGCCCGTCCCGCGCACCGTCAGCAGCGTCACCGGGCCGGCGGGCGTCGCGGCGCTGCGCAGGGCGGTCAGGCCCGGGCCGCGCCGGTGCAGCGAGGCCAGCCGCCGGCCCGCCCAGGGGCCGGCCGCGGGGCGCAGCACGCCGTCGGTGAACGGGGCCTCCCAGTCGGCGGTGACGGCGAGGGCCGCGGCCAGGACCAGCGCGTCCTCGTCGGCGGGGGCGAACCCGAACGGGGGCACGGGGGCGCCGGTCTGCGCGGCTGCCCACGCATCCAGCAGCGGGTGGTCGATCAGCGGGTCGCCGGTCAGGCGCGGGCCGGCGCGGGCGGCCCAGTCGAGGGTGAGCGGCACGCCCTCGCGGGTCCAGAGGCCGAGCGCGCCGCGGATCGGCAGGTCGAGGGGTGTGGGGGCGACCGCGAGCAGCTCGGCGCGGGGGCGTCCGGCGGCGACGGAGGCCAGCAGAGCCAGGAGCGGATAGACCGCGGCCGCCGAGAACACCGCCGCGGCCGACACCGCGGCCCAGGTGGCCGTCAATGTGTTGGCGCGCTGGATGCTCATGCGGACACCCTAGGGCGGGGGTACGACAAAACTGGGCGGCGAGGCATTATGCCCTAGTCCATCAGGTGATGTCGGCCATACCCCCGCGACCGTCCACTGACCGGGGGCGACCTAGCATCGGTCGCATGACCACCGGAGAGGGGAGCTCCTTGATCAACGCGGAAAGCGGCCGGGTGCTCGACGAGATCCTCGCCGGAGTGCGCGAGGACCTGGCGGTCCGCGAGGCCCAGGTGCCCCTGGCAGACATCAAACAGCGCGCCGCCGAGGCCCCGCCGCCGAGGGACGCCTACGCCAAGCTGCGCGCCCCGGGCGTCGGCGTCATCGCCGAGGTCAAGCGTGCGTCGCCGTCCAAGGGCGCGCTGGCCGAGATCCCGGACCCGGCGGCGCTCGCGAAGGAGTACGCGGCCGGCGGCGCCCGCTGCGTCAGCGTGCTCACCGAGGGCCGGTGGTTCGGCGGCAGCCTCGACGACTTCGCCGCCGTCCGTGCCGCGATCGACATCCCGATGCTGCGCAAGGACTTCGTGGTGTCCTCGTACCAGGTGCACGAGGCCCGGGCCTACGGCGCCGACCTGGTGCTGCTGATCGTCGCCGCGCTCGACCAGAACACGCTCTCCGGGCTGCTCGACCGCATCGAGAGCCTCGGCATGACCGCGCTGGTCGAGGTGCACGACGAGGAGGAGACCGACCGTGCCCTGGAGGCCGGCGCCCGCGTCATCGGCATCAACGCGCGCAACCTGCGCACGCTGGAGGTCGACCGGACGGTGTTCGAGCGCATCGCGCCCGGGCTGCCCGCCGAGGTCGTCAAGATCGCCGAGTCGGGGGTCCGCGGGCCGCACGACCTGATCCGCTACGCGTCCGCCGGCGCCGACGCGGTGCTGGTCGGCGAGGGCCTGGTCACGCAGAAGAGCCCGCGTGACGCCGTCGCCGAGCTCGTGACCGCCGGGAGCCATCCGGCCACCCCGCGGGCGGCCCGGTGAACGCCGGCGGCCCGGCGAGCGCCTTCCTGTCGGCCGCGGGCCTGCTGCCCGACCCGGCCGGGCACTTCGGCACCTACGGCGGCCGGTTCGTCCCCGAGGCGCTCATCGCCGCGCTCGACGAGCTCGACGCGGCCTACCGCCACGCCCAGGCCGACGAGGCGTTCCAGGCCGAGTTCGGCCGCCTGCTGCGCGACTACGCCAACACGCCCAGCCCGTTGTACCGGGCCGAGCGGCTCTCCCGCGGTACCGGTGCAACGATCTTCCTCAAGCGCGAGGACCTCAACCACACCGGCGCCCACAAGGTCAGGAACGTCCTGGGCCAGGCCCTGCTGACCAAGCGGATGGGCAAGTCGCGGGTCATCGCCGAGACCGGCGCGGGCCAGCACGGCGTCGCCAGCGCCACCGCCTGCGCGCTGCTCGACCTCGAGTGCGTCGTGTACATGGGCGAGGAGGACACCCGCCGCCAGGCGCTCAACGTGGCCCGCATGCGCATGCTCGGCGCCACCGTCGTGCCCGTCTCGACCGGCTCCAAGACGCTCAAGGACGCGATCAACGAGGCCCTGCGCGACTGGGTGACGAACGTCGACGACACCCACTACCTGCTCGGCACCGCGGCCGGCCCGCACCCGTTCCCGGCGATGGTCCGCGACTTCGTCGGCGGCATCAGCGTCGAGGCCCGCCGCCAGATCGTCGAACAGACCGGCCGGCTGCCCGACGCGGTCGCGGCCTGCGTCGGCGGCGGCTCCAACGCGATCGGCGCGTTCCACGCGTTCGTTCCCGATGAAACCGTGCGGCTGTACGGCTTCGAGGCCGGCGGCGACGGCGTGGACACCGGCCGGCACGCGGCGAGCATCACCGGCGGCGCCACGGGCGTGCTGCACGGCGCCCGGACCTACCTGCTGCAGGACGAGGACGGCCAGACCGTCGAGTCCCACTCGATCTCGGCCGGCCTGGACTACCCGGCGGTCGGGCCCGAGCACGCCTACCTGCACGACACCGGCCGCGCCCGGTACGAGCCGGTCACCGACGCCGAGGCGATGGACGCCTTCAAGCTGCTCTGCCGCAGCGAGGGCATCATCCCGGCGATCGAGAGCGCGCACGCCGTCGCCGGGGCCCTGCGGGTCATCCCGAGCCTGGCCGCCGAGCTGGGCCGCGAGCCGACCGTCATCGTGTGCCTGTCCGGCCGCGGCGACAAGGACATGGACACCGCCCGGGAGTGGTTCGAGGTATGAGCGCCCAGACCGCGTTCGACAAGGCCCGGGCCGAGGGGCGCAGCGCGCTCATCGGGTACCTCCCGGCCGGCTTCCCCGACGTCGCCACGGCCACGGACGCCATCCGGGCCATGATCGACAACGGGGTCGACATCGTCGAGATCGGCCTGCCGTACTCCGACCCGGTCATGGACGGCCCGGTCATCCAGCGCGCCACCGAGGCGGCCCTGGCCCGCGGCTTCCGGGTCCGCGACGGCCTCGCCACCGTCGAGGCCGCGGCGGCGAGCGGGGCGCCGATCCTGACCATGACGTACTGGAACCTCGTCGAGCGCTACGGCGTCGAGCGCTTCGCGGCCGACCTGGCCGCGGCCGGCGGGGCGGGCCTGATCACGCCCGACCTGATCCCGGACGAGGCCGGCCCGTGGCTCGCCGCCTCCGACCAGCACGGCCTCGACCGGGTCTTCCTGGTCTCGCCGTCCTCGACCGACGCGCGCATCGCGAGCACCGTCGCGGCCTGCCGCGGCTTCGTCTACGCCACCAGCGTCATGGGCGTCACCGGCGCCCGCGACCGGACCAGCAGCGCGGCGCCGGTCATCGTCGACCGGGTGTGCGCGGTCGGCTCCACGGTGCCGGTTGCGGTCGGGCTCGGCGTCTCCAACGGCGCCCAGGCGGCCGAGGTGGGCGCCTTCGCCGACGGCGTGATCGTGGGCAGCGCCCTGGTCCGCTGCCTGCTGGAGGCCGACAGCCCGGCGGCGGGCGTGGCCGCCGTGGGCAAGCTGAGCGCCGAACTGGCCGAGGGCGTGCGCCGCCGCTGAAGCGACCTCAGGCACGTCAGCGCCGATGGCGCGCCGCCGCAAAGCGGCCACGGGCAGCCTGGGCGCCGGGCCAGGCCGAGGGCGTGCGCCGCCGCTGAAGCGACCTCAGGCACGTCAGCGCCGATAGCGCGCCGCCGCAAAGCGGCCACGGGCAGCCTGGGCGCCGGGCCAGGCCGAGGGCGTGCGCCGCCGCTGAAGCGACCTCAGGCACGACAGCGCGCCGAGGGCGTGCGCCGCCGCTAAAGCGGCCACAGGCAAGGTCGGCACCGCGGGCCGAGGGCGTGCGCAGCCGGTAGGGAAGCCGCCAAGGAAACCCAGGCTCCGCCACCAACGGAAGCCGGGCTCGTTGAGCGCCCGTGCGGCATTATTCCCGTTTTGTAGCGCAAGCCCTCCTCCTGCCGGCCATGGCCCCCGTGCTCGTCCCGCAAGCCGGCACGGCCCAGGCCTCGACTATCGGCCACGGCTCGACCGCCGACGCCGACTGGCGCCAGGACGGCGGAGACCCCGGACGCTCCTGCCACCAGACGCTGACCGGCGGCCTGAACGCAACGGCGGCGAAGCACCTGCACCCGGCGTGGGCCGCACCCGCCGGGCGCCCGGACGAGCAGGTCGGCGGCGCGGTCGTGGTCGACGGCACGGTGTTGCGGTCCTCGGGCGGCCCGTCGGGGCGGATCCGCCGGTACGACGCCGTGACCGGTGACGATCCGCCCCGCTCGGCGGCGAGCCCGGCTTCCACGTCCCGGTCCGCCTCGGCGGGCTGGTGCTGCAGGCCGTGGAGCCGGGGACCATCGAGGCGTTCGACGCCCGTACCGGGGCCCCGGCCTGGCGGCGCGACGCCAGCGGCGCCGAGCTCGTGGCGGCCGGGCGACGCCGTGTACTCGGTCGGCGAGCGCGGCGTCTGCGCCTACGCCGCCGCCGACGGCGCCCAGCGCTGGTGCGACGCCGGGGCGCTGGAGTCGCCGGTGCACGCGGGCGTCGGCACCGGGCGCCTCGTGCGGCGCCTCGACCTTGATGTGGACGCGGTGCACGGCGACGAGCCGCTGCTGGTGGCCGGCGACCACGTGTACTTCGCCGCCGTCCAGCGGCTGCACGCGTTCTCAGCCGCGTAGGGCCGCCCGCCAGGTGTCGCGGATCGCCTGCGCGCCCCAGGCGTTGGGCTCGATGTGCCCGCACAGCCACAGCTCGCGGTTGGCCGGGTGGGAGTCGGACCGGGTGATGTCGCCGGCCTGCGCGCCGTGGCCCAGGAACGCCACGTGCAGGTCCGCCACGACCGCGCCGTGACGCCGGGCCGCCCCGCGGATCGCCGCGTTCATCGAGTGCAGCAGGGCCAGGCCCTCGTCGACGTCGGGGAGGCCGGCCCAGGAGAGGTCGCCGGTGCCGTCGGTCGGGTCGTACACGGTGCTGACCACGATCTTCGCGCCGGTCGCGGCGAGGGTGGCGAGGACCGCGTCGTAGTTCGCGGCGGTCGCCTCCACCGCGGCCGGCACCTTGTCGGGGGACTCGACGATCGCGGTCAGCAGGTCGTTGCCGCCCATCGTGACGGTCACCAGGGCCGGGCGGCCGGCCACCTGGCCGAGCTGGCGGCGCAGGACGTCGTCGCTCGTCGCGCCGTCGCGCGCGAGCAGCAGCATCTCGATGCCGAGGTCGTCGGCGAGCAGGGAGGCGGCGCCGAGACCGGGGCCGCCCGCGTAGTCGTCGATCGACATCGAGTCGCCGAGCGCGTAGTACTGCGGGGCCATGGAATGGATCATCGCGGATCGGCCCGCGTCAGTGCCAGATGGTGTCGCCGGAGGTGCAGGTACGCAAGCTTGTGCGGCGGAAAATTTCAGGCGTCGGCGATCGCCGGTTCCTTGTCGCGCTCGACCTCGCGGATCACGCCGGTGCGCCCGGCGGCCGAATCGGCGATCGCGGTGCGGGTGGTGGCGGTCAATGGCTCGGGCAGCGCGTCGGGGGAGTGCCACGCCAGCCCGCTGATCCGGCCGGGCGCGTTGAGGGCCGGGCCGCCGCCTTCGAGCCGGCCGCGGAAGACGTGGACGAACAGGTCGGGGGTGGTGCTGCCGCAGGCGTCGCCGGTCAGCTGGTACATGCCGATCAGCTCGATGATCTCGGTTTCCAGGCCGGTCTCCTCGCGGATGTCCCGGATGACGGCGTGCACGGGGCTCTCCTCCGTGCGGATCTTCCCGCCCGGCAGACCCCACAGCCGGTGGCCGCCGGCCTGCCGGCATAGAAGAACGCGGCCGGCCGCGTCCTCGATGACCGCGGCGACCGCAGAGGTCACCTTGCTGCCGTTACTCAACGTTGAGTAGCTCATGTTCCGACTTTAAGCCGAGCCGCGCAGCGTCGCGAGACCTTCGCTGATGGTGATCTCCAAAGAGCCGGGGCCCGCCCGGGCATCGCTTCCGGCGGGATCGGCGGTAGCGTGTGCACCCGTGGATGCTGCCCTCTTCCCGCTGGCCGAGATCCCGAGCCCGACGCGTGGCGTCTGGGACCTCGGACCGCTCCCGCTGCGTGCCTACGCGCTCTGCATCGTGCTGGGCATCGTGGCCGCCTGCTACATCGCCGACCGCCGCCTGCGGGCGCGGGGCGCTCCACCCTGGGTGATCCTCGACGTGGCGATCTGGGCGGTGCCGTTCGGCATCGTCGGCGCCCGGCTGTATCACGTGATCACCTCGCCGGAGGCGTACTTCGGGGAGAACGGCTCGGTCCTCAAGGCGTTCAAGATCTGGGAGGGCGGCCTCGGCATCTGGGGCGGCATCGCGGCGGGCGCGCTCGGCGCCTACATCGCGTGCCGGCGGATGAAGCTGCCGTTCGCGATGACGGCCGACGCCCTCGCGGTCGCGCTGCCCGTCGCCCAGGCGATCGGGCGCTGGGGCAACTGGTTCAACAACGAGCTGTACGGCAAGGAGACCACCCTGCCGTGGGGGCTCAAGGTCTACAACTGGGACACCGAGCACGGCCGCGCCCTGGAGGCCGGCGGCCAGCCGATCGTGCTCGGCGTGTTCCACCCGACCTTCCTCTACGAGTCGCTGTGGTGCATCGGGGTCGCGGTCGCCGTCTGGCTGCTCGACCGCCGGTACCGCTTCGGCCGCGGCCGCGCCTTCGCGCTCTACGTCATGCTCTACACGGTCGGCCGTTTCTGGGTCGAGCTGCTGCGCATCGACGACGCCCAACACGTGCTCGGCATGCGCCTGAACAACTGGACGTCGATCATCGTCTTCGCCGCCGCGCTGGTGTACTTCCTGCGCGTACGCGGCCCGCAGGAGCACGTGACCTTCGACGACGACGGCAACATCACGCTCGTCAGCCCCGGCGCACCGGCCGCCGACGAGGAGCCGAAGGCCCTCGACGCCGCCGCGGAGCCTGCCGACGAGCCCGCCGACGAGCCCGCCGAGGAGCCCGCGCCGGAGGAGCCCGACGACCGGCCCGCCGAGGCCAGGGAAGACCAGGAAGCGAAGGAAACACAGGGCTGATGCGGTCCGCGGTCGTGGTCGGCGCCGGTATTGGCGGGCTCGCCGCCGCCGGCGCGCTGGCCCGCTCGGGCTGGAGGGTCACCCTGCTCGAGCGCGACGACCGGATCCGGGCCGGCCGCGCCGCGGTGGTGCTGTGGCCCAACGGGGTCCGCGCGCTGCGGGCGCTGGGCCTGGCCGGCGGGCTCGAGGGCATCTCCACGCCGGTGCCGCCCGCGGGCATCCACCGGCCCGACGGCTCGTGGCTGGTGCCGCCGGGCGCGGCCGAGCTCGAGTCGCCGCCGGTCGTCGTGCACCGCGAGGACCTGCACGACGCGTTCATCGCCGGCATCGGCGAGCAGGTCGACATCCGCGGCGGCATCGCGGTGCAGAGCGCCCGCGTGCGCCGCGACCGGCCCGCGGTCGGCGACGGCCGCGTCATGTTCGAGGGCGACCTGGTCGTCGCCGCGGACGGCCCCGACAGCGCGATCCGGCGCCGGCTCGCCGCCGCGAGCACCTTCGCCAGCGCCGGGTTCGCGGCGTGGCGGGCCGTCATTCCGTGGTACCGCGCGCCCGAGCTGCCCGCCGGCGTGCCCGGCCATGGGGACGTGCTCGGGGGCGGGCAGCGGTTCGCGTACGCGTCGCTGGGGGAGCGCGGCTCGGCCGGCGGCTCCAGCCGCGGCGGCATCTCCTGGGTCGCGACCGTGCCCGGCGCGCTGCGCCCCGAGCCGCCCGCCGGCCAGCTGGCCCTGCTGCGGCGCTGGTTCGCCGGCTGGCACGGGCCGGTCGCCCAGCTGCTGGAGGCCACCGAGGCCGACGACCTGGTGCAGGAGCCGGTCGGCGAGATCAGCCCGCTGCCGGACACGCTGGGCATCGCCGCCGGGGCGGGCGGCTACGCGCTCATCGGCGACGCGGCCCACGCCATGCCGCACCACCTGGCCCAGGGCGCCTCGCTCGCGCTCGAGGACGTGGCCACCCTGCAGACGGTGCTGGCGGGCGGGGCGGTGCCGGCGGCGCTGCACGAGTACAACCGGCTGCGTCGTCCCCGGATTCTCCGGGTGCTCCAGCAGTCGAAGAAGGCGGCGGCGGTACTGCAGAGCCGCGGCCGGATCGCGGCCTCCATCGCCCGGGTGAACCCCCGCTCGCTGGAGCGCGCCGCGGCCGCGGCGACCGAGTGGGGCGGCCCTACGGGGTGAGCACGCCGTGCTCGACGCAGGCGGCGGACCAGCCGCCCGGCAGCACCTGGACCTTCATCCGGCGGCGGCAGTGGGTGCAGTACCGCGGCGGCTCGAGCTCCCGCGCGGCCGCGCAGGCGGCGTGTTCGCCGGTCCCGCGCGGCTCCCCGCACCGGTCGCAGTACGTCACAGCGTCGCCGACAGGGCCTTGACCGGCATGCTCAGCTCGTCGAGCAGCGCCAGGTCCTGCTCCGGGGAGCGGCCCAGCGTGGTCAGGTAGTTGCCGACGATCACCGCGTTCACGCCGCCCAGCAGCCCGTCGCGGGTGCCGAGGTCGCCCAGCGTGATCTCGCGGCCGCCGGCGTAGCGCAGCAGCGTGCGCGGCAGCGCCAGGCGGAACGCGGCGACGGCCCGCAGCGCGTCCTTCGGGTCGAGCACCGGCTGCTCGGCCAGCGGCGTGCCCGGGCGCGGGTTGAGGAAGTTCAGCGGTACCTCGTGCGGGTCGAGCTCCTGCAGCTGGATCGCGAACTCGGCGCGCTGCTCGACGCTCTCGCCGAGGCCGAGGATGCCCCCGCAGCACACCTCCATGCCGGCGGCGCGGACCATGCGCAGGGTGTCCCACCGCTCGTCCCAGGTGTGGGTGCTGACGACGTTGGGGAAGTGGGACTTCGCGGTTTCCAGATTGTGGTTGTACCGGTGGATGCCCAGCTCGGCCAGCCGGTCCACCTGCGCCTGGCTGAGCATGCCGAGCGAGGCGGCGATGTTGATGTCCACGGCCGCCCGGATCGCCGCGACCCCGTCGGCGAGCTGCGCCATGAGCCGCTCGTCGGGCCCGCGCACCGCGGCCACGATGCAGAACTCGGTCGCCCCGGTCGCCGCGGTCTGCCGCGCCGCCTCGACCAGCGACGGGATGTCGAGCCAGACCGCCCGCACCGGCGAGGCGAACAGGCCCGACTGCGAGCAGAAGTGGCAGTCCTCGGGGCAGCCGCCGGTCTTGAGCGACACGATGCCCTCGACCTCGACCTCCGGGCCGCACCAGCGCATGCGCACGTCGTGGGCGATCGCGAGGTACTCCGGCAACTCCTCGTCGGTACAGGTCAGCACCGCGAGCACTCCGTCGCGGTCGAGGCCCTCGCCGGTGTCCAGCACGGCCTTGGCAGCATCAAGCATGCTCGTACCTTACAAATCGTTCGGGCCCCGTGTCCGCACCCGATGACTTTGTGCACACTGTCTAATCGGTATTGTCGGGGTCCTACAACGTCGGTGGAGGGTTTCGTTGGAGTGGTTGTCTGGCCTCGAGGATGCGGCGGCGGCTCGTGAGGCCGCGGGCCTGCGCCGGGAGCTGCGCCCGCGCGGCGCCGCCGAGGCCGATCCGGTGATCGACCTCGCGGGCAACGACTACCTCGGCCTGTCCCGCCACCCCGCGGTCCTCGCGGCCGCGGTCGAGGCGCTGCACGACTTCGGCCTCGGCGCGACCGGCTCCCGCCTGGTGCGCGGCTCCACCGAGGCCCACCAGGCCCTGGAGGACGGCCTCGCGGAGCTGCTCGGCGCCGAGAGTGCGCTGGTGTACTCCTCCGGCTACCTCGCCAACCTCGGCGCCATCCGCGCCCTGGCCCGCCCGGGCGCCCTGATCGTCTCCGACGCCCACAACCACGCCTCCATCGTCGACGGCTGCCGCCTCGCCCGGGCCGGCCGCGACGGCGTCGAGACCGTCGTCGCCCCGCACGCCGACCCGGCCGCGGTCCGGGCGATCCTCGCCGCCCACCCGGGCCGCCCGGCGCTGGTCGTGACCGAGAGCGTCTTCTCCGTCGACGGCGACCTGGCCCCGCTGCCGGAGCTGTACGACGTCGCCCGCGCCCACGGCGCCCTCCTGCTCGTCGACGACGCCCACGCCCTCGGCGTGCTCGGCCCGCGCGGCGCCGGCGGGGTGGCCGCGGCCGGGCTGGCCGGCGCCCCCGGCCTGGCGGTGACCGCGACCCTGTCGAAGTCCCTGGGCGCGGCCGGCGGCGTGATCGCGGGCCCGGCCCAGCTGCGCCGCCAGCTCGTCGACACCGGCCGCACGTTCATCTTCGACACCGCCCTCCCGCCGGCCGTGGCCGCGGGCGCGCTGGCCGCGCTGGCCCTGCTCGCCGACGGCGACGACCTGCGCGCCGAGCTGCGCGCCCGGGCGTCGTGCGCGGCCGAGCGCCTCGAGGTCCCGGTTCCGGCCGGCGGTGTCGTCTCGGTCGTCGCCCCCGGCCCCGAGCAGGCCCTGGCCTGGTCGCTGGCCTGCCGCGAACAGGGCGTGGCGGTGGGCTGCTTCCGCCCACCGTCCACACCGGACGGACGCTCCCGCCTGCGCCTGACGGTCAATGTCGGCATCGCGCCCGAGGCCTTCGACGAGGCGCTCGACATCATCCTGAAGGAACGCCCTTGAACGCCCCCCTTGACGCCCTGTTCAGCGAGGAGATCCCGGGCCCGCTCACCGGCCCGCTCGTGATCACCGGTACCGACACCGGCGTGGGCAAGACCATCACGACCGCCGCCATCGCCGCCGCGGCCACCGCCGCGGGCCTGCGCGTCGCCGTGGTGAAGCCGGCCCAGACCGGTACCGCGGACGGCGACGAGTGGGACGCCCGCACCGTGGCCCGCCTCGCCGAGCCGCTGACGACCCGCACCCTGTCGGACTTCCCGGAGCCGCTGGCCCCGCTCGCCGCCGCGCGCGTGGCGGGCGAGGACCCGTTGACGGCGGTGATGGCCCAGCTGGCGATCCGCTCCATCGCCGAGGAGCACGACCTGACCCTGATCGAGGGCGCGGGCGGCCTGCTGGTACCGCTGGGCGAGGGCGGCTGGACGATCCTGGACCTGGCCGCGGCCCTGAACGCGACGGCGGTGGTGGTGGCGCGGGCGGGCCTCGGGACGTTGAACCACACCGCGCTGACGCTGGAGGCCCTGTCGCGCCGCGACGTCCCGGCCATCGTGATTTTCGGCGCCTGGCCGGCCGAGCCGGAGCTGGTACACCGCACGAACCTCCACGACCTCGAGGCGGACCTGGCGGGCGCGATCCCGGACGGGGCGGGCGCGATGACGCCGGAGGTCTTCCGGCGCGAGGCCTTGCACTGGCTGGACGCACGCTTGCACGGGCGCTTCGATCCGGTGGCGTTTCGCTCGCATTGCCGCTGACTATCGGGTGGTGTCACGACATGTCGGGCGCTTCGCGCCGCGACATGTCGGATTTTTCGCCTGACGGGGTATGTGTCGGCTTACCTGGACTTTGGGGCTGTCCAACGACGCTCGGCCGATGGTGGCGGGAGCTTGCGCTCCCGCAACGTGTAAGCGTGGTCCCGGTTCGTTGTTGCGTGCGGTTATTCCTCTAGGCCGCGTTTCACCGGCGGGTTCGTGCGGGTCGTCATTCGGTGGTCCCGGATTTGTGCGCTATATGAAGTGGGGCGGCGGGTTTCTGGAGTGGTTGGGATAATTGTTTTGTGGTGGGGCGGATATCGTTGTTCAGTCGGGCGCAAGTGGCTGCTATGCGGGATCGGACTCGGGCGCGGAATTGGTCGCCTTCTCGGGATGCGTTTCGGCGGGAGCATGCGGAGCGTCGCTACTGGGGGCTGCGGCGGCGGTATGCGGAGAAGCTTCGGCGGGAATATGGCAGCGTCGAGGCGGGGTATGCGAGCTTCGCGCGGCGGGCGGCGGAGGCGAAGGTGGCCTGCGAGCGGCGGGCGGCCGCTGCCCTTGCTTCAGGCGGGCCAGTTCCGCTGTCTGACCGGGCCGAATGCACCGGACCGCTTTCCGGCCGGGCCCAATGTCCCATACCGCCGGACCCGCCGATTGACCAAGCCGGACTCGCTGTCGCTCCGCCGAATAAGCAAACCGCGGAACATTTCGGCGCTGACCACGACCGCATCGAACCGTCGAGCCGCGGAACAAGTCCGTCGGCCGATGGATTGTGTGAAACCGTGCCGCTGCCCGAAAAGAATGGTCTCAGCGCGGCGAAGGGGCGAGGACCGAGGACGGCAGAGAAAGGCGGAACGAGGAATCGTCCAGGCGCAGGTCGCCGCCGCACGGGTTCGCCACCGCTCGGGCCACCTGCAGGTCCGGGGCCGGCTTCGGCGGCTCGTCGCTCGGGCGCCGCTGGGGGGCCGCGGTCAGCTCGCCCGCCGGCACGACGCGCGCGTCGAGCGACACGGCCGGGTCGCGGCTCAGGGCGATCTCCACGTGCGCGCGGGGCGGGGCCGCGATGGTCAGCCACAGTACGAGCTGGCCCACCAGGTGGCGGCAGATCATCTCGTCGACGGCGACGCGCGCGGTGTCCGGCCCGTCCGCGTGTACGCTCACCGCTCCCGCGACGGCCACCCGCCGCGCCAGGTCCACCGCGTCGCGTGCCACGGCTACGAGGTCCGTCGCGCCCTCGCGTGCGGGCGGCGCGGCGGTGGTCGAGGCCAGGGGGAGTGCGACGCTGTCGACGTACCGCTCCAGGCGCATCGTGTTGCGGTCGATCGCGTCCAGGCAGGCCGCGCCCTCGCCCGGGCCGTCCGGCGGCAGGTCGTCGCGCGGCAGGCGGGCGTACGCCTTGATCGAGGTCAGCGGCGTGTGCAGCTCGTGGCGCATGCGGGCCGCCGGGTCATCACCGGTCGCGAACAAAGCAAGCCCCCGCTCACGCCGTCAAACCGGGCGCGCCGCCGCGAAGGTTCGCTCATTCACTCGTTCGCGTTGACAGGCAACCAAATGGCTGCCTAACATGGGCAACCGAAAGGCTGCCTATTCGGGGGGTGTCGTGGGCGACGTGTTCCGGGCGCTCGCCGACGAGAGCCGGCGCGCGCTGCTCGACCGGCTCAACCAGGCGAGCGGGCAGACGCTGCGCGAGCTCTGCGCCGGGCTGGACATGACGCGGCAGTCGGTAAGCAAGCACCTGGCGGTACTCGAGGAGGCCGGCCTGGTCACCACGGTGCGCCGAGGCCGGGAGAAGCTGCACTACCTCAACGCCGCCCCGATCAGCGACATCGCCGAGCGGTGGATCAGCCGCTACGACCGGCGGCGGGTCGACGCGCTCGCCGATCTCAAGAAGGCCTTGGAGGCAACCCCGATGAGCAGGCCCGCGTTCGTGTACACCACCTACATCCGGACCACGCCCGAGCAGTTGTGGCAGGGGCTGACGGATCCGGCGTTCACCCGGCAGTACTGGGGGCTGGCGTTCGAGACCGACTGGCGTCCCGGCTCCGCGATGACCTGGCGGCTGGACCGCGGCGACACGGAGATCGCCGACCCCGAGCAGGTGGTGCTCGAGGCCGAGCCGTTCACGCGCCTGTCGTACTCCTGGCACACCTTCACCGCCGAGTGGGCGAAGGCCTACGACATCGACGACGAGTACCGGGCGGCGGCCGCGGCCGAGCCCCGTTCGAAGGTGACGTTCGAGATCGAGCCGAAGGGCGACCAGGTCAAGCTCACCGTCACGCACGAGGGCGGCGACACGGTCCTGGAGGGCGTGTCCCAGGGCTGGCCGGAGCTTGTCGCGAGCCTCAAGTCGCTGCTGGAGACCGGAAAGCCGCTGTAAACCTGTCATATACGATAAATCCGATATGTCGCGGCGCGAAGCGCCCGACATATCGAAGGAAGCGCCCGACATATCGAAGAAGGACTAGGGCAGCACGACCACCGAAGTGCCCGAGCCGATGTTCGTCAGCAGCACCTTCTGCGCCGCCGGCGGCATGCGCACGCAGCCGTTGGACTTGCGGACGCCGAACTCGTCGCGGTACCAGGCGTGGATGCCCGTGTGCGCATCGGCCAGCCCGCTCGCCACGGCCTTCTTGTCGTCGGGCACGGCGCCCAGCGCGAGCACGTCCAGCCCTGCGTACACCTTGCTCGGCAGCGACGAGCGCCCCAGCACGAAGGTGCGCCCGAGCGGCGTCTCGGTCGCGGGCGCGCCGACGGTGACGGTCCACGTCTGCTGCGGCTGGCCGTCGCGCACCCAGGTGAGCGTGTAGGCGCCGCGGTGCACGATGATCTGGTCGCGCAGCGGCGTGGTGGCCCAGTTGCCCGGCGGCAGCCAGCCGATGCTGCGGTTCATCGACGGCAGCAGTACCGCGACCCAGCCGTTCTGCTTCGCGGCCACCGGCATGATGAGGTCCACGCCGCTGATCTGCGGGGTCAGGTACGCCCGGGCCGTGCCGCCGACCGCGTCGTACACCGGCAGCTTCTCCCGCACCTGCAGCGCCTCGGTGAGCGGCGTGGTCGAGGCCTGGTCGGGGTCGGCCGGGAACCCGGTCGCGGCCTGGGTGTAGGTGATCGTGGTCAGGCCCGCGGCGGGCGGGGCCGCGCTCGGCGGGGCCGTCACCGGGGCCGGTGAGGAGGGGCCGGCCACGAGCGTCGCCGGGTCCGGGGCGGCCGGCGTGGAGCCCGGACCGGCCTGGTTGTGCTTGGAAGAGCACCCCGCGAGGAGGGTGATCGCGAGCGCGGCAAGGGCGACGGCGCGACGGGCGAACATGAGCCAAACCTAGCGGGTCGCGGCCGCCGCCGCGTCGGTCAGGCGGGTCAGGGCCTCGGGCAGGTCGGCCGAGGCGATGGCCCCGAAGCCGATGGCGAGGCCCGGATCGGGTGTGCACCGTGGCTCGGCGTAGAAGTTCGACAGCGGCTCGACCGCCACGTCCCGCGCGCGCAGGTCCCGCACCAGCGCGTCGACGTCCAGGGGCCCGTGGCAGCGCAGCGCCAGGTGCAGTCCGGCGCTCGACGGTACCGTCGCGAACCACGGCGCGAGCGGCCCGGCGGCGGCCCGCAGGACGAGCTCGTGGCGCGCCGCGTACACCCGGCTGACCGTCCGCAGGTGCCGCCGCAGCCGCCCCTCGTCGATGAACGCGGCCAGGGCCGCCTGGGCCGCGTGCTCGCCGTGCCAGTCGGTGAGCTTGCGGGCCGTGCGCAGGGCCGGCCGCAGCGCCTCGGGCGCGACCAGGAACCCGAGCCGCAGCGAGGGCAGCAGTGTCTTGGAGAACGAGCCGACGTAGATGACCCGGCCCGCCCGGTCGAGGCTCTGCAACGGCTCCAGCGGCCGGTCGGAGTAGCGGAACTCGCTGTCGTAGTCGTCCTCGACGATCGCCGCGCGGTGCTCCTGGGCCCAGGCCAGCAGCGCGCTGCGGCGGGCGAGGGACATCGCGGTGCCCAGTGGGTGCTGGTGCGACGGGGTGACGTACACCAGCCGCGCCGACGCGGGAATGGCGCCCACGACGATCCCGTCGGCGTCGACCGGCACCCCGGCCACCCGCGCGCCGTGGCTCTGGAACAGCTGCCGGACCGGCCGGTACCCGGGCTCCTCGACGGCGACGACCGCGCCCGGCTCGAGGAGCACCCGCGCGACGAGGTCGATCGCCTGCTGCGCGCCCGCGGTCACGAGCACGTCCCCGGGCGCGGCCCGCACCGACCGGGACAGCCCGATATGCCGGGAAATGGCGGCACGCAACGGCATGAAACCGGACGGGGCGTCGTAGTCCGCCGACGCCCGCACCGACCGCGCGAGCAGCCGCCGCCAGGTGCCCAGCGGGAACAGCGACGCGTCGGGGTGCCCGATGCGCAGGTCGAACCGGGCCCCCGGAACAGAGGCCACGTCCCCCAGGACTCCCGAGAACCGCCGCGAGGGGCGCAGCGGCCCCACGGGGGCGCGGCGGGACGGGGCGGGCTCCCCGCGGTACGCCACGAAGGTCCCCGCCCCCGCGCGCCCGGCCAGGAACCCGTCGCCGACGAGCCGGTCGTAGGCGGCGGCGACCGTGTTGCGGGCCACCGACAGGTCGCGGGCCAGCTCCCGGCTCGGCGGCACCCGCTCGCCGGGGCGCAGCCGGCCGTCCAGGATCGCGTCGCGCAGCTGGCGGTAGATCCGGTCGGTGCGGTCGCCGCGGCCCTCGAGGCTGATGTGCACGTCCACGGTTGGCCCAATCGATCTTGCGCTGGATTGGCCCTTCAGCGGGGCCAACGCCGACCCTAACGTCATGGGCATGCTCACCGTCAAGCAGGGCGCCGCGCTGTCCGTCGGCGCGGTGCTCGGCACGGGCGTGATCGCGCTGCCCGGGCTCGCGGCACAGGTCGCCGGCCCGGCCGCGCTCGTCGCCTGGGTCGCGCTCATCGCCCTGTCGGCGCCGCTCGCGCTCACCTTCGCCGCGCTCGGGGCACGGTTCCCGGACACCGGCGGGGTGGCCTCGTACGTCGGGCGCGCCTTCGGCCCCCGCGCCGCGGCCGTGGTCGGCTGGACCTTCTACTCCGCCGTGCCGGTCGGGTCGCTGCCCGCGGCCACGTTCGGCGGGGCCTACGTCACCGCCGTGCTCGGCGGCGGCGCCCGCACGACGCTGCTCACCGCCGCCGCCCTGGTGGCGCTGGTGACCGCGACGAACCTCGGGGGTGTGCGGACGAGCGGGCGGGTCCAGCTCGGCCTGGCCGCGGCGCTGGTGGCGCTGCTGCTGGCCGCGATCGTCACCGCGCTGCCGCACGCGGACCTGGCCAACCTGCGGCCGTTCGCCCCGCACGGCTGGTCCGCGGTCGGGCCGGCGATCGCGGTGCTCGTCTGGGGCTTCGCCGGCTGGGAGGCGCTGACCTCGCTGGCCGCCGACTACCGCAACCCGCGCCGCGACGTGCCCCGCGCCACCTGGATCGCGGTCGCCGTCGTCGGCCTGTTGTACCTCGCGGTCGCCGCCACCAGCCAGCTGGTGCTGCCGGAGCCGTCGGAGGCCCCGCTGGGCGATCTGCTCGCGCTCGGCTTCGGTCACGGCGCGCGGGCGCTGACCGCCGTCGTCGCGCTGCTGCTGACCGCGGGGGCGATGAACGCGTACTTCGCCGGCGCCGCGCGCCTCGGGGCCGCGCTCGGCCGCGACGGGGCGCTGCCGGCCTGGTTCGCCCGCGGCGCCGACGCCGGTCAGGTGCCCCGCCGCAGCCTCGCCGTGGTCGCCGCCCTCGCCGCCGTGACGCTCGCGGTGGCCGCCGCGACCGGGGTCGGCGCCCGGCCCCTCATGCTGCTCACGACGGGATCGTTCGTCGTGGTGTACCTGCTGGGCACGGCCGCCGCCGTGAAGCTGCTCCCGCGCGGGTCGGCCGCGCGGCGCACGGCCGCCGTCGCGCTGGTCTCGGTCGTCGGGCTGCTCGCCCTGACCGGCCGCTACGTGCTGTGGACCGCGCTGGTCGCGGCGGCGGCACTGGCTTACCAGGCCGCCGCCGCGCGCCGTCACAGGTCGCGGTCGTCCACGATGTGCATGGCGGCCTCCTCGGCCGAGGCCGCGCCGCCGTCGATGCCCACGTCCGAGCCGACCTCGTCCTTCTCCTCGTCCTCACCCAGGCCCTCGTCGGGCGCGACGAGCCGGCCGGCGCGGCGGTCGCCGACCTCGCCGGAGTCGAAGAACTCGCCCGACTCGGTGGTGCGGCCGTAGTCGTCGAGGTCCAGCCGGCTGATCGGGTCGGGCTCCTCCTGGCGCAGCCGCTGGTCCAGCGACTCGCCCTGCTCGGCCTCGGCCTGGGTGACCCCGAACGCGGTCACCCCACGCGGCTTCTCCGGCGGCGAGTAGCCCTCGTCGAGGGAGTCGGCCAGCCCGCGGTCGGACAGCGTGTCCTCCGCGGACAGCTGGCCCTCGTCGTCCGGGTCCGGGTCCCAGCTGTCGGTCTGCTGCGTCATGTCGGTATCCCCTCGAAGGTGCGAGATTCGGGCACCTAATGCCCGGTTCCGAGCCTAGATCACCGCTTCGCGCGAACGTTTGTGCGCGGTGATGAGATCGGCGTACCGGTGCCCGCTCGCCTTGATCGTGCGCTGCTGGGTGCCGTAGTCGACGCGGACCAGCCCGAATCGCTTGTCGTAGCCGTAGCCCCACTCGAAGTTGTCCAGCAGCGACCATGCGAAGTACCCGTCGACCGGCGCCCCGCGCAGCACCGCGCCGCGCACCGCGTCCAGGTGCTGCTCCAGGTAGTCGGTGCGCTCCTTGTCCTGGATCTCGCCGCTGGGCTCCACGGTGTCGTACCAGGCCGAGCCGTTCTCGGTGACCAGGATGCTCGCCGGGCGGTAGGTGCCGGCGACGGAGACGAGCAGCTCCTCCAGGCCCTTGGCATACACCTCCCACGGCATCGCCGTCTCGACCGACCCGGGCACGGGGATCTGCCGGGCGAACGGCGCGCCGCCGGTCGGGTCGTCCACGACGATCTGGCGGAAGTAGTAGTTGACGCCCAGGAACTCCGTCGGCGACGCGATGGCCGCCAGGTCCCCGTCGCGGACCGGCGGCTCGACGCCGTAGCACTCGAGCATGTCGGCCGGGTAGCCGCGGCCGAAGACCGGGTCGAGCCACCAGCGGTTGGTGTGCCCGTCGGCGCGCGCGGCCGCGGCGACGTCCTCGGGCCGGTCGCTGCCGGGCTCGATCGGGCTCAGGTTGAGCACGATGCCGACGTTCGGCGCGCGCCGCGCGTTGGCCCGGATCGCCTGGTTGGCCAGGCCGTGGCCGAGCAGCACGTGGTGCGAGGTCTGCACGGCGCGGGTCAGGTCGCGCTCGCCCGGGGCCATGCGGCCCTCGAGGTGGCCGATCCAGGCCACGCACAGCGGCTCGTTGACGGTGTTCCAGTCGGCCACGCGGTCGCCGAGGCGCCCGGCCACGACGGCGGCGTAGTCGGCGAACGCCTCGGCCGTGGCCCGGTGCGGCCAGCCGCCGGCGTCCTGCAGGGCCTGGGGCAGGTCCCAGTGGTACAGCGTGACGAACGGCCGGACGCCCTCGGCGAGCAGCGCGTCGACGAGCCGGTCGTAGAAGTCGAGGCCGGCCGCGTTCACGGCGCCGACGCCGTCGGGCATCACCCGCGGCCAGGCGACCGAGAAGCGGTACGCGTCGAGGTTGAGCCGGCGCATGAGCGCGACGTCCTCGGGCCAGCGGTGGTAGTGGTCGCAGGCCACGTCGCCGGTGTCGCCGTTGTCCACGGCGCCCGGCGAGTGCGAGAAGGTGTCCCAGATGGACGGTTTCCGGCCGTCCTCGGCGACGGCGCCCTCGATCTGGTATGCGGCGGTGGCGGCGCCCCAGATGAAGCCGGGGGGTAGTGCGGACAGATCCAGCACTTGGCGGTTCTCCTCTGATCGGAGGGGAGGGTCACATCTTGCCTTCGGCCGCGCTGAGCTTGGCCTTGACGGACTCGTTGGTGACCGGCTTTCCGGTCGCCGCGTCGGCGAACAGCTCCGCCATCGCCGTGCCGACGAGCGTCTCGAACCGGCTCTCCTCGGGCACCTGCGGCAGCGGGGCCGCGGTCGAGTTGAGCACCTGGTACAGCACCTCCTGCTCGGGCGTGCGGAACGCCGCGTCGGAGTACGCCGAGCGCACCGACGGCAGCGAGCCGTACACCTTGTTCAGGATGACCTGTTCCTTGTCGCTGGTCATGAACTCGGCGAACTCGAGTGCCCCGGCCGGGTTGCGGGTGTGCTTGTACACGGCCAGGTTGCCGTAGGCCGCGTCCGCCAGGTTGACGATGTGCTCGTCCGCCATCAGCCCGACGTAGCGCCTGATCGCGGCCACGTTGGCGTCGGTCAGGGTGCGGCCGTCGAACGGCACGAACGCCCCGGTCGCCTGCAGCGAGGCCGACCAGGTGTTGCCGATGTTCACCACGTCCGGCCCGCCGTCGTCCTTCGTGGCCGCCATGAGCCGGTCGAGCAGGTCGGACCAGGGCACCACCTCGAGCCGCACGTGCACGCCGGTCTGCTGCGCGAACTCGTCGAGCTGCGGCTGCAGGGCGGCCCGGTCGAAGTCGAGGCTCGGGCCCTGGTCGCTGGCCCAGTAGACAAGCGTCTTCGGGGCGGCCGCGAGCTTGTCGCACGCGGCGACCGACCCGGATGTGCACAGCAGTGCGGCGATGGTGCAAATGGCACGTCGGATCGGTGTCGACATCGGTGCGCTTTTCTATCGAGACTTAATTAATGTCGCCATTAAAGTGGCGCTCAGATCGTGCGTCAAGGCCCGCGCCTTTAGAGTTGCGGGCACAGGCGACGCGGCTTACGGGGGTTGGCGTGCAGGTCGAGCGGGCGAGCAATCGAGAGGTACGACTGCGAAACCGCTCCGCGCTGCTCACCCGGCTGTTTCTGGAGGGCCCGCTCACGCGCCAGGACCTTTCCCGCCGCACCGGGCTGAGCCAGCCCGCGGTGAGCAATGTCGTGAGCGATCTCATCGAGGACCGGCTCGTCGAGGAGGCCGGCGCCCTGGAGTCCGAGGGCGGCCGGCCCAGCATCCTGCTGCGGGTGGCGCCGGACTACGCCGTCGTGGCGGGCGTCGACGTCGGCGAGACCCGGGTCCGCGTCGAGCTCTTCGACCTGGGGCTGAACCGCCTCGCCGAGGCCGACCACCCGATCGAGCCGGGCGGGACCCCGCCCGAGGCGGTGGCCGGGCACATCCTCGCCGGGCTGCGCGCGGTCGCGGGCGACCGGCCGGTCCTCGGCGCCGGGGTCGGCGTCTCCGGCATCGTGCAGCAGCGGCCGGAGGGCGCCCTGGTGCATGCGCAGACGCTGGGCTGGGAGGCGGTACCGCTGGAGTCGCTCCTGCGGGCCGGCACCGGCGTGCCGCTGCACCTGGAGAACGGCGCGAAGACCCTCGGCCAGGCCGAGATGTGGTTCGGCGCCGGGCGCGGGCACCGCCACGCCGTCTTCGCGCTCCTGGGCTCGGGGGTCGGCGCGGCCGTGGCCACCAACGGCTCCACCTATCGCGGCGCGTCCAGCAGCGCGGGGGAGTGGGGGCACACGACGCTGGTGTACGGCGGCCGCCCGTGCCGCTGCGGCTCGCGCGGCTGCCTGGAGGCCTACGTCGGCGCCGCCGCGATCCTCGAGCGCTACTGCGAGCGGGCCGGCCGCCCGGCCCCCGGCGCCGACGAGGAGTCCCGGCTCACCGCCCTGGTGACGCGGGCCGCGGGCGACCCGCACGCCCGCGCGGTGCTCGACGAGACCGCCGACTACCTCGGCGCCGGCGTCGCCAACCTCATCAACCTGTTCAACCCGGAGCTGGTCGTCCTCGGCGGCTGGGCCGCGCTCGCCCTGGCCGGGCTGCTGCCGCGGGTCCGCGCCTCGGCCGGCCGGCACGCGCTGCGCCAGCCGTTCGCCCAGGCCGGCATCGAGCCCGGCCGCCTCGGCCTGGACGCGGTGGCCCTCGGCGCGGCGACCCTGCCGATCGCCCGGCTGCTCACCGAGGGCGGCGGCGCGGCGGCGGGCTGAGCGCGGCGCTGTCCGTCGACCGGTTGACCCGCGGGCGGCGGATCCTCGCGAGCATCGATGCATGCGACCGATCGAAGTGCAAGGGCTGCGCAAGACCTACGGGGCGACGACCGCCGTCGACGGCGTCGATCTGGCCGTCGAAGCGGGCGAGGTGTTCGCCCTGCTGGGCCCGAACGGGGCCGGCAAGACCACGACCGTGGAGATCCTGGAGGGCCACCGGCGGCGCGACGGCGGGGACGTCCGGGTGCTGGGCGAGGACCCGGAGGCCGCGGGGCGGCGCTGGCGGGCGCGCATCGGGGTGGTGCTGCAGACCGCGGCCGACGCCGCCGAGCTCACCGTGCGCGAGTCCGTTCGGCACTACGGCGGGTACTACCCAAGCCGCCGCGACCCCGACGAGGTGATCGCCGCCGTCGGGCTCGAGGGCAAGGCCGGCGCCCGGGTGCGCACCCTGTCGGGCGGGCAGCGGCGCCGGCTCGACGTGGCGCTGGGCATCGTCGGCCGGCCCGAGCTGGTCTTCCTCGACGAGCCGACGACCGGCTTCGACCCGGAGGCGCGCCGGCAGTTCTGGGACCTGATCCGCGCCCTCGCCGCCGACGGCACCACGATCCTGCTCACCACCCACTACCTCGACGAGGCCGAGGCGCTCGCCGGCCGCCTCGCCGTGCTCGCGGCCGGGCGCATCGTCGCGGCCGGCTCCCCGGCGACCGTCGGCGGCCGCGACCGGGCGGCGGCGGTCGTCTCCTGGCGCGACGCGGACGGCTTCCACGAGGTGCGCACCGGCGAGCCCGACGCGCTCGTGGCCGGCCTCAGCGGCTTCACCGACCTGCGCGTCGCCCGGCCGACCCTCGAAGACGTCTATCTCTCTCTGCTCGGCGGGGCCGGGACGGATTCGCCGAACACGATCGGAGCCACCCGATGACCATGCCTTCGACCCTGCGCGTCGGTACCGCCCGCGGCCTGGTGGAGATCCTGCAGCTGGTCCGCACCCGGGAGGCGCTGATCTTCACGTTCGCGTTCCCGGCGCTGCTGTCGATCCTGCTCGGCAGCATCTTCGACAAGCCCGTGACGCCGGGCGGGACGACCACCCACTCGCAGGTGTTCGCGGCCGGGATGATCGCCTACGGCATCCTGTCAACCGCGTTCATCAGCGTCGGCGTCGGCATCTCGGTCGACCGCGCCGACGGCACCCTGCTGCGGCTGCGCGGCACGCCCGCCACCGCCGGCGCCTACTTCCTCGGCAAGATCCTGCTCGTGCTCTTCGCCGCCCTGCTCGAGGTGGCGCTGCTGCTCGCGGTCGCGGTGCTGCTCTTCGACCTGCCGCTGCCCGCCGACCCGGGCCGGTGGCTGACGTTCGCGTGGCTGCTGCTGCTGTCGGTGATCGCCTGTACCCTCCTGGGCATCGCGGCGAGCTCGCTGGCCCGTTCGGCCCGCAGCGCCCCCGCGGTGCTCAACCTGCCGGTCCTCGTCCTGCAGTTCACGTCCGGCATCTTCGTCCACATCGCGGCCCTGCCGAGCGCGATGGTCAACATCTCGGCGCTGTTCCCCGTCAAGTGGATGGGCCAGGGATTCCGCTCCGTCTTCCTGCCCGACGCCCTCGCCGCTCAGGAGGTGGCCGGAGCATGGGAGCACGGACGTACGGCCCTCGTGCTGGGGGCATGGTGTGTGATCGGCTTGGCGCTGAGCCTGGCGACCTTCCGCTGGAGCGACAGGCGCTGAGCCGGGGCCGCTGGGAGCTCTTCTACGCGGTGATCGTGGCGTGCGTCTGCGCCTTCATGCTGCTCGACCGGGGGCCGGGCCTGCGGGCCGCCGTTGCCGCGACGGTACTGCTGGTGCTCGCCCTGGTCTGGTACCTCGCGCTCGGCCGCGGCGCGGTCCGCCGGCCCTGGCTGTTCGTGACGGTGCTCGGCCTCCTGCACCTCGGCGCCGTCTGGGTCGACCACACGGGCTCCTTCGCCCTGTTCGCCTGGGCTCCGATGATCTTCCAGGTGCTGCCGCTGCGCCCGGCGCTGGCCGTGGTCGCCGTGTTCGACCTGCTGCCGGTGCCGATGGCCCTGCTGCGCGACGGCACCATCGCCCGGGTCCACGGGCTGCTCCCGCTGACCGCGCTGGGCCTGGCCTTCGCCGCCGTCATCGGCACCTACATGGCCCGCCTGACCGGCACGATCGCCGAGCTGACGGCCAGCCGGGCCGAGGTCGCCCGCCTCTCCCACGAGGCCGGGGTGGCGACCGAGCGGGCCCGGCTGGCGGCGGAGATCCACGACACCCTGGCCCAGGGCTTCACCAGCATCATCACGCTCACCCAGGCGGCCGAGTCGGAGCTGGACGCCGACCGGCCCGCCGCGGCCCGCCGCCTCGGCCTGGTGGTCCGCACCGCCCGCGACAACCTCGCGGAGGCGCGGGCCCTGGTCGCCGCCCTGGCCCCGGCCGACCTGCACGCCACCGGGCTGGGCGCGGCCCTGCGCCGCCAGCTGGACCGCTTCGCCGCCGAGACCGGCGTGCGCACGGCCCTGCACCTGGGCCCCGGCGCCGAGGCCGTGCCGACGGCGCTGCAGGTGGTACTGCTGCGGGCGGCCCAGGAGGCGCTGTCCAACGCCCGCCGGCACGCGGCCCCGTCCACCGTGGAGCTGTCGCTGCGGGTCGTGGCCGGCGCGGCGGTGCTGACCGTGACCGACGACGGCGCCGGCTTCGGCCCCGGCGCCCCGGCCGCCGGGTTCGGCCTGGCCGGGATGCGGGCGCGGGCCGAGCAGATCGGCGGCGCCTGCACCGTGAGCAGCAGCCCGGGCGCCGGTACCACCGTGACGTTGTCCCTGCCCCTGCCGGACGGATCGGAATGATCACGATCCTGCTCGCCGACGACCACCCGGTGGTCCGCGACGGCCTGCGCGGCATGCTGCGGTCCGAGCCGGACCTGGAGGTGGTCGGCGAGGCCGGCTCCGGCGCCGAGGCGGTCGTCGCCGCGGCCGCGTGCCGGCCCGACGTGGTCCTCATGGACCTGCGGATGCCCGGCCTGGACGGCGTCGGGGCCACGGCCCGGATCCTGGCCGCGCGGCCGGAGACCCGGGTCGTGGTGCTGACGACGTACGAGACGGACGCCGACATCCTGCGCGCCGTCGAGGCCGGGGCCCGCGGCTACCTGCTCAAGGACGCGACCCGGGCCGAGCTCGCGGCCGCGGTGCGGGCCGCGGCCCGGGGCGAGACGGTCCTGGCCCCCGCGGTGGCCGACCGGCTGGCCCGGGAGACCCGACGCCGGGCCGCCCCGCCGATCCTGTCGGCCCGCGAGGTGGAGGTCCTGGCGCTGGTGGCCCGCGGCCGGACCAACGCCGAGATCGGCCGGGAGCTGCACATCTCGGAGGCGACGGTGAAGACGCACCTGCTGCGCGCCTTCACCAAGCTGGGGGTGGCCGACCGTACCGCCGCCGTGACCACCGCCATGTCGCTGGGCCTGCTGCCTAGTTGAAGACCTCGGCCAGCCACGCGGTCCACTCCTGCTCGGCCGTCTCGCGGTCGATGCCGGCGAAGACGTGGTGGCCGGTGAGGATGAAGCCGTGGCGGCCGACGAAGCGCAGCAGCGCGTCGTCCGTGCGCACGCCCAGGAAGCTCGGCTCCAACGCGGTGTCGACGACGCCGCTGATCTCCCGGCCGCCGAAGGTCAGCCGCACGGCGTCGCCCTCCTTGGCGTCCTTGGACAGCCCGCACGCCTCGGTGACCGCGGCCCAGACGATGTCCTGGTCGGCCTGCTGGGGTCCGAACGCGGCGACGGGCACGGCGGTGCGGCCGGCGAAGTGCTCCAGGTACTGCTGCAGGGTCCGCAGGTAGAGCGGGTTGCCCTTCCGGAGCGCGTCGTACTCGTCCTCCCAGTTGCCGGCGAGGACGCCGCTGTGCACCAGCCGCAGCGAGGTCGAGCCGCCGTCGCGGCCCTCGATGAGGTACTCGAAGGCCATGAACGAGCCGTCCTCGGCCTCGGGGCTGCGGTAGCCGAAGCGGTGCCCGGGCTCGTAGGCGGTGACGGTGCCGGTGGCGTCGAAGCCGGGCATCGCCATGCGGGTCTCGCCGCCGACGTGGGGCTCGATCTCGTTGCGGCCCATGAACCAGGAGTCGATGCCGGGGCCGGTGGCGATGGCCGCCCACACCTGCTCGGGGGTCGCGGCGAGGTCGATGTCGTGGGTGAGCTCGAAGGCGTGGGTCTCGGACATGTCAGGACTCCTCGGTCGGTGTGATGCTCGGATGGATGGCGACGATGACCCGGTGGTCGCGGCCCCCGGGGGCGTCCTCGTCGTGGTAGCGGCCCACGAGCGCGGCCACGGCCGCGGTGAGCTCCTGGGCGAAGGCGGCCCGGTCGGCGGCCGAGGCGAAGCGCACGGTCCCGTCGAGGGCGAACGTGGCCACCGGCTTACCGGCCTTGGCCGCGCCGGTGATGAGCTGCCCGGTCTCCTTGACCAGCCGCGCGGCGAGCGCGAGCAGCCAGCGGGCGGAGAGCCGGTCGGGGGAGCGGGCCGGGTCGGGCTGGACGGCCGCCAGCGCGACCGGCGAGATGACGAACGACGCCGCGGTGGCCCGCAGCACCCGCTCGGTCATGTTGCCCTTGCGCCGCTGCTCGACCAGCTCCACCAGGCCGTGGGTCTCGAGGGCCTTGAGGTGGTAGTTGACCTTCTGCCGGGGCAGCCCGACGAGCGCGGCCAGGCTGGTGGCCGAGTGCGGCTCCGCCAGCAGGGCCAGCAGCCTGGCCCGCACGGGGTCGAGCGCGACCTCCGCCGCCTGGGGCTCCTCGATGACTTGCACGTCGAACATGGCTCAACTGTAGGAACCGACAACTTCTCTTGTCAAGACAAAAAAAGTTGTCGGTGTACTGATCTACTGTGTGCCGGTGACTGAGGCGCGCGGCCCCCGGGTCTCCACGATCGAGCTCTTCTTCGACCTGGTCTTCGTGTTCACCGTGACCCAGCTGGCGTCGGTGCTCGTGCACCACGTCGACTGGGCCCACACCGGACAGGTCGCGCTGATGCTCGGGCTGATCTGGTGGATGTACGCCGGCTACAACTGGCTCACCAACGCCGTCGCGCCCAGCAGCACCACGCGGCGCACGCTCCTGCTCGCCGGGATGGTCGGCTTCCTGGTCATCTCGCTCGCCGTCCCGGAGGCGTTCGACGGCGAGGGATGGGCGTTCGGCGTCGGGTACCTCATCGTCACCGTCGTGCACAGCGTGCTGTTCCTGCACGCCGACGACAACATCTCGATCCGCCGCGCGATCGCGAACCTGGCCCCGATCAACGGCCTCGCCGCCGTGCTCGTCCTCGTCGGCGGCTTCCTGCACGACGGCTGGCGCATCGGCCTGTGGAGCACGGCCCTCGCCGTCATCATCGCCGCGCCGTACCTGCAGCGCATGGGCGCCTGGACCATCAACGCCGGCCACTTCGCCGAGCGTCACGGCCTCGTCGTGATCGTCGCGATCGGCGAGTCGGTGGTCGGGATCGGCCTCGCCTTCCGCGACGTGCACCTCGGCGCGGCCACCCTCGCCGTCGCCGTGCTGGGCCTCGCCATCGCCTACTACCTGTACTGGACCTACTTCTCCGGCGACGAGGCCCGCGCCGAGCACGCCCTGCACGCGGTCACCGACCCGGCCCGCAAGGCCCGGCTCGCCGTCTTCGCCTACGGCTACGCCCACGTCGCCCTGCTCGCCGGCATCGTGGGCACCGCCGTCGGCGTCGAGCTGTCCGTCGGCCATGCGACCGAGCCGCTGCACTGGGCGAGCGCCGTGTGCCTCAGCGCCGGCGTGGCCGTGTTCCTGCTCGGCCACGCCTGGTTCCTGTCGCTCATGGGGATTCCCGGCATCTCGTACCGCATCGCCGGCGCCGTGGGGGTCCTCGCCGTGATCCCGCTGGGCCACTGGCGGGCCGTCGCCCAGCTCGCCGCGATCCTGGTCGTGATGATGGCCTCGGCGATCACCCGCGACCTGCGCACCGTCCGGGCGACGCGCACCACCCAGATCCACGACTTCGGCCGATAGGCTGGCCGCATGCCGGTCGCGCTGTCCCTCGAGGAGCTCCCGTACGCCGCCTACCTGCAGCGCCACGCGGACGGCGAGCCCCTCGAACCCGACGGCAACTACACCGAGGTGCACTTCGACGGCGCCGTGTTCGACGGCGGCGAGGCGACCAGCGCCAAGTTCATCGAGTCGGCGTTCACCGGCACGGCCCTGACCGGCGTCGGGCTCGAGCGGGCCCGGTTCAGCGACGTGTGGCTCAGCCGCAACCGGTGGGTCGGGGTGCGTGCCGTCGACGGCGAGTGGCTCGACGTGGCCGTACTCGACAGCGCGCTCGCGGGGGTGCAGGCGTACAGCTCCCGGCTGCGCCGGGTCACGTTCCGCGGCTGCAAGATCGACACCCTGAACCTGCGCGGGGCGACGCTCGCCGACGTCGTGTTCGAGGACTGCGAGCTCAACGAGCTCGACTGCGCCGGGGCGAGCCTGACAAACGTCACGTTCCCCGGCTCGGCGCTGCGCAACGCGCGCTTCTCCCAGGTGAACTGCAAGAAGGTCGACTTCCGCGGGGCCCGCGAGCTCGACGTCGCCGACGGGGCCGACTCGCTGCGCGGCGCCACGATCGACGAGCGTCAGCTCATGGAGATCGCGCCCGCCCTCGCCGGGGCGCTAGGCATTCTGGTCAAGTAGCGCCGCCACGGCCTTGGCCACGCGGCGCTGCCGGGTCTCCTCGGTCTTCGCGCCCTCGACGGAGAGCACGTGCTGGCGCTGGTTGCTGTACGACAGCGCGTCGAACCGCGACCGGGCCGGCGGTTCGGCGTCGAGGGCCGCGGCCAGGTCGGCCGGCACCTCGACGGTCCGCGGCGCGGTATCGAGCTCGACGTCGACGTCGACCTCCTCGCCGGCGGCGATCCCCGCGCCGGCCCGCACCTCGGCGGCGACGGGCAGCATCGGCACCCCGCCGTAGACGGCGATCGTCGACCGGTACGTGTACCCGTTGATCGTCACCGCCACCTTCGGCTTCCGGCCCTGGCCGAGCGCCTCGACGACCTCGGCGGGCACGGTCAGGCCGGTCGCGGTCTTCCCGTTCAGCTGCAGCGTCGTGCGGAACCTCATGGCCTCACCCAAGCAGGCGCAGGGCCTGCCGTACAGGGAAACGTTCGACCGTGCCCTCGAAGGACGTCTGGCCGAGGCAGAACCGCTCGAACATGCGCCAGCCCGGCGGCGTGCGCAGCAGGTTGTGGAACAGCCGCGGATGGCGCGCGAACGCGGCCAGCAGCCGGGTGCCGGCCCGCATCGCCGGCGCGAGGGTCGCCTCGATGTCGCGCTCGTACCGCGGCAGGTCCCCCTCCGCCGCGGCCGCCCCGGCGAGCGCGCCCGAGCGGGTGGCGAAGCTGATGCCCTCCCGGGTCCACGGTTCGAGCAGCCCCGCGGCGTCGCCGGCGACGAGCACGTTGCCCTTGCGCAGCGGCGATCGTTCGGTACGGCACCGCGTCAGGTGCCCCGAGTCGTGCACGGGCTCGATCCCGCTCAGCCCCAGCCGGTCCACGAACGAGCGCAGGTAGGCCTTGGTCCGCTCGCCGTCCCCGCGCGCCGAGATCACCCCGACGGTGAGCTGGTCGCCCTTCGGGAACACCCACGCGTACGAGCCCGGCAGCGGACCCCAGTCGATGAGCAGCCGCCCGCGCCACTGCTCCTGGCGCGCGCGGTCGACCGGGAGCTCCACCTCGAGGCCGAGATCGACCTGGCCGTACTCGACCCCGACGTGCCGCGCCGTGATGCCCGACGAGCCGTCGGCCCCGATCGCGACGGCGGCCGTGACGGCGGTGTCGCCCGCGAGCCGGATGCGCACCCCGCCCTCGTCCTGCTCGACGGCGCGGGCGGGCGTCGCCTGGAGTACCGTCGCGCCCGCCTTCTCCGCCGCCTGCCGCAGCGCGTCGTCGAACGCGGACCGGCGCACCATCGTGAGCAGCGGTCCGCCGGTCTTCGTGAAGGCGGCCTTGCCGTCGTGGGTGAAGTCGGCGCGCTCGACCCGGTCGTCGGCCGGGATCGTGATGCGATCGGCGACCGCGGCCACCGAATGGCCGATCAGCCCGCCACCGCACGTCTTGTACCGCGGGTGCGTCGCCTTCTCCAGGACGACCGTGCGCGCGCCCCGGCGGGCCGCCTCGTACGCGGCCGACAGCCCCGCCGGCCCCCCGCCGATGATCGCCACGTCCCAGTCAGTCACGGGAAGCACCTTAACGGCCTGCGTCGCTTTCGGCCGGGGGTGACTTTGGCCTCGTGTGACCAACACATCAGCCGTTCGGATGAAGGATCTGCTTCACTCGGTCTTATGTCCGCGATCGACCACCTGATCCACGCGAACGCGCGCTACGCCGAGACGTTCCCGGGTCCGCGCCCGTTGCGCCCGAAGCTGCGCCTGACCGTCATCGCGTGCATGGACTCGCGGCTGGACCTCTTCGGCGCCCTGGGCCTGGAGATCGGCGACGCGCACCTCATCCGCAACGCGGGCGGCCTGCCGACCGAGGAGGTGCTGCGCTCCCTCGCGATCAGCCAGCGCAGTCTCGGCACCCGCGAGGTCGTGCTGATCCACCACACCGAATGCGGCATGGACGGCTTCGACGACGCGCGGTTCCGCGCCCAGCTGGCCGAGACCGGCATGGTCCCGACCTGGGACGTGCCGGGCTTCACCGACCTGCACGACACCATGCGCAACTCGATCCGCACCGTGCGCGAGTGCCCGTGGCTGCCGAACCGCGACGACGTGCGCGGCTTCATCTTCGACGTGGCCACCGCCAAGATCGAAGAGGTCGTCTGACCCCCGCGGCCCCGGCGTACGTCGTCACCGGCGCGGCCGGCGGCGTGGGCCGCGGAATCGCCGAGCACCTGGCCGGCTCGGGTGCCCGCGTGGTGGTCCTGGACCGCTCGCCGGCGCCGTGGGCCGACGGCGAACGCGTGCTCGCCCTGGCCGGCGACGCGGCGGACGAGCGGGTGACCGAGCGGGCCGCCGACCTGGCCGGTCCGTCGCTGGCGGGCTGGGTCAACAACGCGGCGGTCTTCGAGGACGCCTGGCTGCACGAGCAGCCGGCGTCGCGGGTCGTGGACCTGATCACCGCCAACGTGGCCCTGGCGGTGGCGGGCTGCGCGACGGCGGTGAAGCGCCTGGGGCCGGGCGGGGCGATCGTGAACATCAGCTCCCACCAGGCCCAGCGCCCGGTGCGGGGCGCCCTGCCGTACGCCACGGCCAAGGCGGCGATCGAGGGCCTGACGCGCGCCCTGGCCGTGGACTACGGCCCGCGCGGCATCCGGGTGAACGCGGTGGCGCTGGGCACGATCGAGACCCCGCGCTCGGACGCCTACCTGGCGTCGCTGTCCTCGCCCGCGGCGGCGCGGATGACCGCCGATCTACGCCGTATACATCCCCTCGGCCGCCCCGGCGCCGCGGCGGAAGTGGCCGCGGTGGTGGCGTTCCTGTTGTCCCCGGCGGCGTCCTTCGTCAACGGCGCGGTGATCCCGGTGGACGGCGGCCGGGCGGTACGCGGCGAAGATCCCGAATCCCGCTGATTGCCGGCAAATTGCCGGTCCCATGGATCGGACGCGGGCGTCCGCAATGTGAACACCGCGCGGGTACCCCTCGCCCCCTCCGGCACTGCCCGTAACCGCTGGCCGTGCGGTGCGTGGCGGCGAACGACCCCTTACCGCAATTTGCATACGGCAGGGGTTGCGCCGAGGGATCCGCGTCGTCCCGATGGGGTCATGCATGCGGCACGATCGGACCCATGCGATACGGGGGGAGACTCAACCGGATCGAGTTCACGGCATTGATCGACCAGCAGGCCGGCCGCGTCCGCGCCAGCGCCGCGACGCTGCCGCTCTACGGCCCGGCCGGGTGGCCGGGCGGGTGCCGCCTGGGCGCGTGGGGCTGGGAGGACGACCGGCTCGTGCACGCCGGGCTGCTCTTCGGCGATCCGGTCGACTCCCTCCGCGTCCCGTGGGTCGAGGTGATCACCACCGCCGGCCCGCCCATGCCGCAGCTCATCGATCTGCGCATGGCGGCCACGGGGGAGCCCCGGGCCGACCGCCGCGCCGTCGAGCGGGCGCTCCGCGCGGCCTCCACCCCGGCGCCCGAGCGCGTCACGATCTCCGTCGACGGCGTGCCGCGCGAGTTCTCGCGCTGGCCCGACGAGCCGCTCGGCGACTCCCTCGGCCGCGGGTGGCTGGCGATCCTCGACGAAGTGCCGGGCCTGCTGCTGCGCGTCTCCGGGCTGGACCCCGCCGGGCTGGCGCTGGCCCGGGTCGGCGACATCGAGCCGCACCTCATGGGCACGCGGGCGCACCTGCTCGCCGGGTACGACGCCGTCGGGACCTGATCAGCGCGTCGCCAGGGCCTGGGCGAAGTTGACGCGCTGGATCGCCTCGGCCGCGTGCATCGGCGAGTACACGATCTCCTGGGCCAGGTAGTGATAGGGCCCCGACTGGATCGACACGACCAGCGGACCCGACATCGAGTGCGTCTTCGCCGTCAGGAACAGCAGGCCGAACAGCAGGAACAGGCTGAGCCCGCAGGTGAAGATCGACAGCACCACGGCCAGCACCGCGCACGTCACCGCCAGGCCCACGCCCCAGCCCGCCGTCGTCGTCATCGGGATCGGCTGGGAGACGACCATCCAGCGGCTGCCGCGGATCGGCCATACGCCCACCGGGGTGTAGATCGCCACGCCGTCGACGCGGACGTCGCCGATCTGCACGTCGGGGCCGTTGTAGGCGGGGGCGCCGCTGTACGGTACGGGCAACGTCACCACCGGATTGTCGCCTGCGTCCCGGTCGAGCGGACACCGTCCGGAAGGGCGGAATGCGTTCAGCCGGGCGCCGGGCTGCCGAGATGTACGTCCTCGGCTGGGGCCCGCTGCTCGCCGTTGCCCACGTCCACATCCTGTCGATGCACCTGGGCTGGTCCGGCTCCCGCGCCGCCACCCACGACGCCCAGACGTTCATGCTGGAGCTGGGGTCGGCCCTGGCCGGCCCGGGCCGCGTCGGGCTGCTCTTCGTCGCCGAGTCCGTCGCGGCGCGGCTGACCGCGGCGATCGAGCGCGTCCCCCGCCGGCCGCCGCTAGCCGGCGCTGGTCAGGTCGACCCGTTCGGACAGCTCCGCCAGCAGCTTCACCAGGCGCTCGGCCGCGGGGGACAGGGTGTGCCAGGCGGCTACGGTCTCGGCCGCGTCGCCCTCGATCGGCACGAACACGACGCCCGTGTCGCGCAGGGTCCGCGCCGACGCCGCGAGCCGGGTGACGCCGACGCCGGCGGCGACCAGACCGAGCAGGTTCGGTACCGTCGCCGCCCTTTGCACCACATCGGGCCGGAAGCCGGCCGCGGAGAAGTCGCGGTCGTACTTGTCGTGCCACGGCGGCCACGACGACCGCGGCGTCAGCACCCAGGGCTCGCCGGCCAGCTCGGCGAGCGCGACCGCGGCCCGCCCGGCCAGGCGATGGCTCGCCGGCAGGACCGCGCACACCGGCTCCCGGGCGAGGGTGCGGGTGTTCAGGTCGGGTACGAGCGGCGGCCGGGTGAAGGCCAGGTCGAAGGTGCCGTCGCGCAGGCCGGCGACGAGCGGGTCGATCGCCGTGTCGGCGGTGCTGACCTCGACGTCCGGTAGGTGCTCGCGGCAGGCCCGCACCACCAGCGGCAGCATGTAGTTCGCGACCGAGGCGAGGAAGCCCAGGCGGAGCCGGCCGAGCTCGCCGGACTCGGCGCGGCGGGCCACCGCGACCGCGCGGTCCGCGGCGTCCAGGACCGCGCGGGCCTCGGCCAGGAACAGCCGCCCGGGCTCGGTGAGGCGGGTGCCGCGGGTGTCGCGGTCGAGCAGGCGGGCGCCGACGGTACGTTCCAGGGCGGCGATCTGCTGGGAGAGCGACTGCTGCGCGAGGTGCAGCTCCCGGGCCGCGGTCGTGAAGCTCAGGTGCTCGGCGACGGCGACGAAGTACCGCAGCTGGCGCAGCTCGGGAAGGCTCACAGGCTCCGACTGTAACCGCTCCCGGCGGCGTGTGTTGGCCGCCGTCCGTCGCTGCGGGCCAGGCTGGGGGCATGCGAAACTGGCTGATCACCGGGTGCTCGTCCGGGTTCGGGGCGGCGCTGGCCCGGGCCGCGCTGGCCGCGGGCGACCGGGTCATGGCGACCGCGCGCAACCCCGACGCGCTGACCGAGTTCCCCGACCGCACCCGCCTCGACGTGACCGACGAGGACTCGATCGCGGCCGCGGTGGCGCTCACCGCCGAGCGCTTCGGCGCGATCGACGTCCTCGTGAACAACGCCGGCCACGGCTCCGTCGGCGCGGTCGAGGAGATCGAGCCCGAGCACCTGCGCGCGCTCATGGACGTCATGTTCTTCGGCGCCGTGTCGCTGACCCGGGCCGTCCTGCCGCACATGCGGGCCCGCGGCCAGGGCGCCGTCGTGCAGATCTCCTCCATGGGCGGGCAGCTGACGATGCCGGCGTTCGGCGCCTACTGCTCCGCGAAGTTCGCGCTGGAGGCGATGTCCGAGGCCTTGTACGCCGAGGTCGGTGCCCTCGGCATCCGCGTGCACATCGTGGAGCCGGGCGCCTTCCGCACATCCTTCGGCGGCGCGGGGCTGCACCGGTCGCCGCGCCTGCCCGCCTACGCGGAGACGACGGCGGCGACCCGGGCCGCGGTCGAGACGATGGACGGCACCCAGCCCGGCGACCCGGACAAGGCGGCACAGGCGATCCTGACCCTGCTGTCGCTGCCGGACGCGCCGCTGCGCCTGGCCCTGGGCTCGGATGCGGTCGACGCCATCCGAGCCCATCACGCCTGGGTCCAGGACGAGCTGTCCAAGTGGGAGACCTTGAGCCGGTCGACCGACATCTAGCCCATCAGCTCGTTGAGCTCCCCGAAGTCGTACGAGTCGGCCAGCGACGTGTACGTGCCCGCCGTGTAGGCCTCCCGCGCCGCCTTGCGGGCCAGCGCGTAGGCGGCCTCGGCGATCCACGACCCGAGGCTGACCCGGGCCACGCCCAGCGCCGCGAGCTCGGCCACAGTCGGCGTACCCGGCTGCGCGAGGACGTTCAGCGGCGCCGGGATCGCCTTGGCCAGCGCGCCGATCGTGGCGGGGTCGGCGACGCCGGGCACGAAGATGCCTGTCGCGCCGGCCGCGAGGTACGCCTCGGCCCGTTCCACGGTCTCCTCGGGCCGCCCGCGGAAGTACGTGTCGACGCGCGCGTTGATGTACAGGTCGACGCCCGCGTCGTCGGCGGCGGCGCGGGCCGCGGCGATGCGGGCCTGCTGCCCGGCGACGTCGCGCAGACCGGCTTCGTTGTTCTCGCGGGCGGTGTCCTCGATGTTGACGCCGACGGCGCCGGCCGCGAGCACACCTCGGATCGTCTCGGCGACGTCGGCCGGCGTCGCGCCGAAGCCGGACTCGATGTCGGCGGTCACGGGCAGCTCACCAGGCACGGCGCGCACGATCCGGGCGAGGTGCTCGAGCGCCTGCTCCCGGGGGAGCGTGTCCCCGTCGGGAGCCCCGAGCGTCCACGCCACCCCGGCCGAGGTGGTCGCAACGGCGGGCGCACCGCTGGCGGCGACGATGCGGGCGGAGGCGGCGTCCCAGGCGTTGACGAGCACGAGCGGATCGGCAGCGGTGTGCAGGGCCCGAAAGGCCGCGGCGCGGTTGGTCATGAGCGCCATTCTTCCGCCGCCGTGCGGGGCGGCCCCAATGTTTCAGTGCAGACTAAATTGTACCGGTGGTGACGATCGGCCTCTCCGCGTCCGCGGTCGCCCGGATCCGGTTCGCGATCTCCCCGCTGTGGGAGACGATCGCGAGCCTGCGCGTGCTGCGCGACCCGGGCGGCCACGCGATCCACCTGCCGTGGGCGGCCCGGGTGCGGCAGCTGGACGTGTCGCGGCTGGCCGGGCTCGTGTCGCCGGCCCCGGGGTACATCCCCGATTTCCTGACCCCGACGCCGCCGGGCCCGTTCCCGGGCCTGGAGGAGGAGCTGGCCGTGCTGGCGGCCACGCCGGCGGACGTGATCGAGGCCCAGAGCGGTGCCGCGCTGGACCCGGAACGCTTGGCGCAGGCGCTGCGGGAGTACTTCGCGGCCGCGATCGCCCCCGATTGGCCGCGCATCAGGGGCCTGCTGGAGGCGGAGGTGTACGCGAGGGCCCGTTCCCTGGCCGCCGACGGGGTGGGCGGCCTGCTGAACGACTTGCACGCGAACGTGTCGTTCGCGGACGGCACCCTGTCGGTGCTGCAGCGCTGGTGCACGGCGGATGACGTACGCGACGGCGGCGACCTGGTACTGGTGCCGTCCGTGTTCGTGTGGCCGTCGGTGCTGACGGTGTTCGGGGCGCAGGCCCAGCTGGCCTATCCGCCGCGGGGTGTGGGCGTGCTGTGGGAGTCACGGGGCGGCGCTGGCCGCAGGGCCCGCGGCGCCTTCGGCGGTGCGACGGTTGGCCGGGCGAGCGGCGGCGTCGGCGGCAGGGCGGCTGGCGGTTCTGGTAGCGGCAGCCCCGGCGGTAGAGCGGGTGGCAGCGGCGCAGGCGGTGGTAGGGCCGGTGGTGCGGTCGGCGGCACGGCTGGTCCTGGCGCTGGAACGGGCGACGGCGCTGCCGGCAGGGCGAGCGGCGGCCCCGGCGGCAGAGCGGGTGGCAGCGGCGCAGGCGGTGGGCCGATCGGTGGTGCGGTGGGCGGCACGGCTGGTCGTGGCGCTGGAACGGCTGGCGGCGTTGTCGGCGGGGCCGGCGCCGCCGACGAGGTCGGCGACGGCAATCGGGTCAATGGCAGCGGTGGAGGTGCGACAAGCGGCGGCGGGGCGGGCAGGGGCAGCCGCGGTCGGGCCACCAGCGAAAGCAGCAGCCGGTCGGACAGCGGCGCCGGCGGTAGTGGAGGGGTCAGCGGCGGCAATCGGATCGGTGGCGCTGGTGGCGCGGCGGCGAGCAGCGGTGCCGACGGCAGGGGCAACATTGGCGGCAGCACCAGCGACAGGGCGAGCAGCGGCACGATTCGCGGCGGCGTCGACGGCCGGGCCAGCGGTGGCCGAGCGGGCAGCGGCACCAGCATCAGGAAGAGCGGCGGCACGGTTCGCGGCGGCGCAGACCGCGAGGTCAGCGGTGGCCGAGTGGGCAGCGGCACCAGCGGCACGGCGAGCGGCGGCACGGTTCGCGGCGGCGCAGACCGCGAGGTCAGCGGTGGCCGAGTGGGCAGCGGCACCAGCGGCACGGCGAGCGGCGGCACGGTTC